>CATZMG010000005.1 GCA_958421655.1 uncultured Collinsella sp. | reverse complement strand
TTGAGCGAAACGTTTGGTAAGCAGGCGAACAGACCCCTTCGAAGTCGGAGCGCTCGAAGCCGCCCTGGAAGCTGCGCAGGCTGATTACAAAATCATTCCTGTGAACCGTACGGAATCTACTTAGGTCGGTATCGTCCTTAACGCGAACAACACCTTCAAGCCTATCCTGAGGCCACATGCCATGCTTCTGGGTCGCTGCCAAAAGCGTAAGGTCATCGTTGCCCCTGTCGTTGGTGAGTTTAAACAGGCGCTTAGCCCTATGCAATTTCCACCTCGAGGGGACCTCGCCGAGCCACTCGACGCCACTGTCCTTCATCTCCCGCATTGCTAACGCACCTCTCCGAAGAGGGCCTTGAGGCTCTTCTCGAGCGTCTTCTCGTGCTCGAGGATGCGCTTGGCGATCTCGTCAGCTGGCTCCAGCTCGGCGTACTTGTAGAACACGCGCGTGAACGGGACGGTGTAGCCCACCTTGGTCTTCTTCTTGTCCACCCAGGCGTACTTGTTGTACGGGCGTACCTCGCGCTCGATATAGGCGTCAATGTCCTGAGTGAGCGGGATGTCCTCGGTGTCCTCCTTGGCCTTGTCCGCCTGCATTTTCCCGCGTTTGTTAAGGACGGGTTCTCCGTCCTCGTCGACGACGGGGCTCTCCACGGCAACGCGGTTGAAGCCAAACTCGACCGTCTCCATCAGGCGCGCCTCGACGGAGACCTCTAGTCCGTTGGACCCGGCGCCCGTCCAAGTGCCGTCGCGATACTCGGAGTACGCCTGGACGATAAGGTCGCGGCAGGACTTGGTGATGTCGTTCTTCTTGTCGCCAATGCCCTTGCGGCGCTTCTCGAAGCACCGGGAGGCGTCGATGAGCAGCACGTGGTCGCGATGCTCCGGTGCCTTCGCCTTGCTGAAGAGCCAAACGTAGGTGGCGATGCCGGTGTTGTAGAACGAGTCGCAGGGCAGCTGCACGATCGCGTCGAGCCAGTCGTTCTCCAACACGTATCGGCGGATGCTGTCCTCGCCGCTGCCGGGCTTGCCCTTGTAGAGCGGACTCGCGTCCTGGACAATCGCCATCACGCCGTCGTCCTTGAGCTTAGACAGGCCGTTGAGCACGAAGAGCATCTGACCATCGCCCTTGGCGGGAAGCTTCTCAACGGGGAAGCGTCCACCGCCGGCAGTCTTGAATTCCTTCTCCACCGAGGGGGCCTGAGGATTCCACGGGTCACCGAAGGGTGGATTGGAAATGCAGTAGTCGAACTTGAAGCCATCGAACTTATCGGCGGAGAGGGTATCTCCGAAGCGCATGTTGGCGTCGTCCTCGCCACGAATTAGCGCACTCGCCTTCGCGATGCCGAAAGTGAAGGGATTGAACTCCTGACCGTAGCAGGTTACACGGGCCTCGGCGTCGAGCTGGCGCAGGCGCTCCTCGGTGCAGCCGAGCATCTGCGAGGTTCCCATGGTCTGGTCGTAGACGGTCTTCGTGATGCGGTCGCCGTCGAAGACGTGCGGGTCCGCCTGAATGAGCAGGTCGGTCATGAGGTACACGATGTCGCGGCTCGTGAAGTGAGCGCCGGCGTCCTCGTCGTAGGACTCGGAGAAGCGCTGAATGAGGTTCTCGAAGATGTAGCCCATGTCCACAGCTTTGATCTTGTCGGGCGACATGTCGGCCTGCGGCTTGCAGAAGTCGCAGACGACCTGGTAGAGCAGCGGGGCGTCTGGGTCGGAGAGGCGTTCGATCTGGTCGGCGAACTTCATGCGTGCCAAGATGTCCTGCACGTTGTCCGAGAACCCGTTGATGTAGTCCTTGAAGTTGTCCTCGATGTTCTCCGGGTCGGCCTTGAGCGTCTCGAAGGTGAACTTAGAGGTGTTGTAGAAGGGGTAGCCGGAGGCATCGCGCAAAAAGCCGTCCTTCACGGAAAAGGCTTTGTATTTCTCAGCTGCGGCGAGAACGGCATCGTGCGTGGGCTCAAGGCAGTCGTGGAAGCGTTTGATAACGGTCATAGGAAGGATGACCAGGCCGTACTCATGAGGCTTGTAGGGGCCACGCAGGGTATCGGCGGCACTCCAAATGAGAGATGCCTTCTCTTGAATATTGCGCCAACGGCCTTGATAAGATCGTCGCTATCCGCCACTGCTATTTCTCCTTCTTGGTCAGATATTCGATGAGGCTCATCTTTACCAGCGAGGTAAAGCTGATGCCAGAAAGCGCAGCGGCGTCCTTCGCCGCATCACGCATGTTTTTAGGTATGCGGATGGTCACGGCAACGTTCTCGCCATCCACAAGAAAGCTCTTGAGCTCGCCTGTCTTGGCCTCTCCGTCGACAAGCTCGGCGTATTTCATTGGCAACCCCCGCGATTGCATGATGCAATACAAATGTGCTTCTGATTCTAGCAAAGGAACAGAAGCCAATGACCATCTGACGCAGATAGAAGGGGAAGTCGAGAGTCAACGTTCTGCCCATTCGCGATGCCATGGAATCTTAGGTCCCGTAGGCTTGTCAGCCATTCGGTTAAACCTATAGATATGAATTTAGGCCCGGTGACTTGAATCAGCGGTCATCCCGGGCCCATCGATATGCAGTGTACCCAGGGCTAGCAGGTTTAACAAATGGATTTTCGTTAGCGCGACCTCGACCGTCCCAACTGCCTCGGCTACCAACTGAACGCCCCCTATCTCCCCTCCGCCTTCAGCTTCAGCAGCAGATCGCTCAGCTCGGGGCACTTGCTGGAAAGGCGTGTCTGGGCTCGCTCGCCCATCCCCCACCGCTGGCGGACTTCCTGGGCACGCGGGCTCACGTGGTAGCCCCCGTCCATTACCTGCTTGAGCAACTTAGCGGTCACGCGCGCATCGGCTAGGGCGCTGTGGGCGTGACCCGTCGACTCGTCGAACTCGATGCCAAACCACGTCGCCGCGTCACTCAAAGAGACACACCCGTGGCTGCCCACGTCCATGATCGAGGTGTAAAACGCCTGCAGGTCGGCCCAGTCCGTAGGAAATGCGGAAAGGTCGATGTGCTTTGCCTGGCACTCGGTCAAAAGCTGTCGACGATCCGCCCCACTCCAACAAACCACCTGGGCGGAGTAGCGACCGATCCAATCGCTGAGCCTTTTGATCACCACATAGAGCGGATCGGCCATCGCGGTGTCCACAGCCGATATCCCCGTAAGCTCGCGGACGGGATACGCAACGCCTTCGGTAAATTCTGTCTGCACAAACTGCGAGAACTCACCCATAACGTTGCCGTGGTAATCGAGCTTGACGGCGCCGGCCTCAATAATCTCATTGCGCAGCCCACGGCGCTGGCGCTGCTTTGGCACCGGCGCAAACTCAAAGTCCAGCACAATCTGGCGCGCAAAGTTCGTCGTATCGATAGCCGAGATACACGGCGTCTTTTCAGCTGACACGGTTAGGGCCTTTCTCCGTTGCCTGCCGCTTGCTACATAGGCGGCTACATTGCCGTAAGGATAGGCGCCCGTACGGACATGAAAGTGGGGCGCAATACCATGCGCCAGGCACACGTCATGCAGACGGCCCCAAGAGAGTTGCCCGCTCTATTCAAATGCATGAAAAAGATTTAGGCCCGGTGACTTGAATCAGCGGTCATCCCGGGCCCATCAGAGCTCGTAGAGCTCTTGGTTGCTTTGGTCTCGCTCTTCACGGCGCTTATCGAACTTTCCGAGGCACTCAAGCAGCATTCGAAGCATAACAAGTCGCTGCCATTAAGGCACTGACCTCTTGACCAAGCAACGGCGCTGCCCAGCTATCACCCTTGGGCTGCCGTCAACTTTATTCTATCCGCGAGCATCTGGTTTACCAAATGGATTTTCGGTAAAGGAAGCACGGCACGCCCGCAAAACCACTACGCCCCAAGTGCCGCCATGGGAATCACCGCCACGCCGTCGTCGCGTGTGTAGGCAATGCTCCCCTTTCCAACCACGACCGCCAAAAACGCCGGCGCGGCATTCTGGGCGGCAGGATTGGAGAGCACTTTCCTCTCCAGCGCCTTGAGATTTCTCGCTCCATCGTCTGCTTTCGCATCACTCAGCTTGACCTCGATGGCTCCCCAGCGCCCGTCGTGCTCAACGATCAGATCGACCTCAAGGCCCTTCTCATCTCGGAAATAATGGACACTGTTGTCGACACCGCCGTAGGTGGAAAGGAACACGCGCACGTCGCGCAGGACGAGATTCTCAAAGAGCATCCCCAGCGTTTGCATATCGCCAAGCAGCCGCTCAGGGGTAGCCCCCAGCAACGCCGCCGCAAGTGACGGGTCACAGAAGTAGCGCTTGGGGCGCACGCGAACGCGGGCCTTCGAGCGCATGGGCGGCTCCCATCCGCACAGGTCCTCGGTCAGCTTGAGCCTGTTGAAGAGGTCCAAGTACGCAGCGATGGTCCTCTCGTCGGGGCCCGCCTCACCGTACGAGGCGTCCTTTACGAGCGTCTTGTACGTGACAGCCTGGCTCTCGTTCATGGCAAGAGCTCGCAAAAGGCCGTGTGCAAGCTCGGGCGACATGCCCTCGTCCAGCACGTTGACGTCGAGCACCGAGTGCACGTACTGGCTTGCCGTCTCTCGCGCAAGATCTTCCGAAAGCCCAAGATTTGCAGGCCAACCGCCCCTGCAGCACCAGCGGGCGACGTCATCCACCGTGCTCTCGCGACGCTGAGGGGCAAAATCCTCGCCCTTAAAGAGGCTTGCCAGTGACACGAGCGGCTCGCCGTCGCCCGACTCACACAGGGCCATGGGGCGCATTGACAGACGGGCGATCCTACCCGTGCCGGAATGACGAACATGGCTGCGCTCCTCGCTTTTGAGCGCGGTCGAGCCCGTGAGCAAAAGTGTCCCCCGTTCGTTGCCGCTCGCGTCCACGAAACGCCGGGCGGCATCCCAAACCTCGGGCACCTCCTGCCATTCATCGACCAGGTGTGGCGCATCGCCGATGAGCGCCAGGCTTGGGTCGACCTCTGCCGCCGCACGCTGCGCAGGCTCATCGAGCCTGGAGACGCTCGCCGAGCGAGAGAGCGCCGTCCAGGTCTTGCCGCACCATTTGGGGCCGTTGATCTCCACACAGCCAAACGCCCGCATAAGGGTGTCGAGGCGCTCCTCTATGAGCCGGGGCCTATATCCCTTTTGGGTCAATCTCTTTGGTGCATCCATAGACGGCCGTCCCTCTCTATCACGCGATATGCGAAATTACGCCATTCTCAATGCTGATTTTACGCTACTTTCAATGTAGTTTTTACGCCATGACAGATGTAGTTTTTACGCCATTTTCATTGTAGGTTTTACGCTTGGCATCCTTAGCGCGACCCATTCCGAGCAATCACATCAGAGCGCGCTTGGTTATCTCCGCTCGCACATCTCGGCAAACGAAATCAGCTTGGTATCTCCCCTGCTCGCCGCAGCTTCCTGACATCCTTGCGTAAAGCCACGCTTCGAGAAGATCACGTAGCTTTTATGCTGACGCCTAAAGAGCTCGCTTCGGTACACGAGCTTTTCCAGAACATCCTCGCCTGCCGGTTCGTTACGCCATTTGCACTCCGCAAAGAGCGCCGCGCCCTCTCCGTCGTCGACAATCAAATCGATCTCTTCCTGCGTACGCGTCCGATTGTCCGTTCCCCACCAACGGCCAACTGTTGCCGGCACCACACCAAGTTCGCCCGCGCGCGCGAGTTCGTACACGTATTGTCTGCATATAAGCTCAAAGACCGTACCCATGTAATCCGATACGTGCGGCTCAATGCGCTTATACGCCATCTCGGCCATATCGTTTTGAATCAGCCCGATGTTCTGCGGAACAAACTTGTACCAGAACCTAAACATCTGGTCGCTCAGCAGATACACGGCTCGCTTATTGCTCGTCTCGTTTAGGGGCAGCTCGCGCTCGACAATCCCAAGCGACGCCAGCTTATCCACATAGCTCTTTACGTTGCTCGCAGGGATTCCCGTAGAGCTCGCAATCTCCGAGATCTTCGAGCGCCCCTGAGCAATTGCTTGCACGATCGCATCATATTGCTCGGGATTGCGGCACTCTTGCATTAGCAGGTTACTCGGCTCCTCAAAGAGATAGCCCGTAGGAGTAAGGAAAAGACGTTTGATGTTGTCCTTGAGCGATGCGGCAGGATCGACTCTCTCGATATATGCAGGAATGCCGCCCGTCATACCATAGCAAACTGCAGCGTCTTCGCGACTCATGCTCTGCCACAACCCGAGGGTCGTCGTAAAATCGAGCGGCATGATCTTAAACTGGGCCGTACGCCTACCGTATAGTGGGCTCTCGTAGCCCAACACCTGTTCCTCCATAAACGAAAGAGACGAGCCGCATAGGATCAGCATTAGCCTGGTCTCTTTGTATAAGTGGTCGATCTTGTCTTGCAGCAACGAGCTGATCTCGGGATTCGATTGGGCGAGATAGGGATACTCGTCAATCACGACAATCAAACGCTCCGTTCGAGCCATGGTGACCAATGCATCGAACGCCTCGTCAAAACTACGAAACGACACGCCTGCAGCACCAACCGAGCCTGCAAGTATCGCCTGGCTAAAGCCGTGCAGGTTTGCCTCCGCATTGGTACGACGAGCTTGAAAGTAAATAGCCTTCTTGCCTTGGATGAACTCTGTGATAAGGCGCGTTTTACCCACACGACGGCGGCCGTAAATCACAGGCATCTCAAAGGAGTCCGTGCCATACAGTCGATTGAGCTCGGACATTTCCGCTGTTCTTCCGACAAACATAGACCATCCTTCCTTTACGTTATAGCTAGCTATATTATACCTTCCTATAATATAGCTAGCTATAACGTAATTCGACAAGCGGCGCACACGAAAGGGGCGGTACACCACCGCACGTGGACCGTTCCGGAAAATGCATCCCGTTCTGGAGCCAAAAACTGGGCCGTAGTTTCCGCCAAGCATCCCATCCGGAAAGCGTGTCCCGTTCTGAGCGCCAAATCCGGGACGCAGTTTCCACTCCAAACAAAGGGCCCCGGCTCGCGATGGAGCCGGGGCCAAAGGCGCAGCGTATGTAGTTGATGTTGAGCGCGAACAGCTCGTCAGCAATGGCCGTCCGCGCCCTACCCTACCCGCGGTTGCGGGCGCGGCTGTAGGGCGTATCCACCATGGGCAGATCCGGACGCAGCTTGCCGTCAAATGCGCGATAGGCGTTCTGTACGGCGGGCGCCGTGGGAATCGTTGCGATCTCGCCGATGCCCTTGCCGCCGTATGCCACGGGCAGCAGCTCATCCTTCTCCACGTAGATGGCGTGGATATCCGGAATCTCGGGCGCACGGAACAGTCCGAGCGTGCCGTACCTTGCCTGGGGCACGCAGTCCTTGAGCGGCCAATCCTCGGTAAGCGCATAGCCCATACCCATGAGCACGCCGCCTTCGATCTGACCCTGGATGGAGATGGGATTGACCACCTTGCCGGAATCGTGCGCGGCATAGACCTCGCTCACGCGACCGTCATCATCCAGAATGACCACATGCGTGGCAAAGCCGTAGCAGATGTGGCTCTTGGGGTTGGGAACGTCGGCGCCCAGCTTGTCGGTCGGCTCCAGGTACACGTACCCAAACTCGCAGCCCTCGAGCGCCTTGATGGCGGCAGCGGGATCTTGAGGATGCATACCCTGGCCGGCGACGAGTTCCTGTGTGTGCAGCTGATAGGCGCGACCGTCGTCGTACTCGATCTTGATGCCATCACCATGGGCGCTCACAGGAGCATCGGGTGCATGCTTGCCGGCCTCGATGTCAAGCATGGCATCGCGCAGCAGGAAGGCGGCGCCGCGCACGGCCTCGCCGGTCACGACCGTCTGACGCGAGCCAGACGTGGTGCCGGAGTCGGGAGCGTTCTCGGTAGAGCACTCGCCATTGGCGATGCAGCGAAGCGGCAGGCCGCATGCCTCGGCAACGTCCTGCAAAAAGACCGTGTTGCAGCCCTGGCCGATGTCGGACGTGGCAGCATAGACCACGGCCACGCCGTTCTCGACGCGAATCTTGCAGCGGCCGGCATCGGGCAGGCCCACGCCCACGCCGGCGTTCTTCATGGCGCAGGCGATACCGGCGTGTCCGGGATGCGCATAGTAGGCATCCTTGACCTCGAGCAGCGTCTCCTTCAGCGCCGTGGAGCAGTCGGCAATCTGCCCGTTGGGCAGAACCTCGCCCGGCTCGATGGCGTTACGGTAGCGAATCTCCCACGGATCCAGGCCGACCTTCTCGGCCAGCAGGTCGATCAGGCTCTCGAGCGCAAACTCGGACTGGCAAACGCCAAAGCCGCGGTACGCGCCGGCGGGCGGGTTGTTGGTGTAGTAGCCAAAGCCGCGAATGTCGGTATTCTGGTACTTGTAGGGGCCGACGGCATGCGTACAGGCGCGCTCGAGCACCGGGCCGCACAGCGACGCGTAGGCGCCGGTATCAAAGTTGATCTCGCAATCCAGGCCGGTAAAGTTGCCCTCGGCGTCGCAGCCCAGTGTAAAGGTGCCGTCCATGGCGTGGCGCTTGGGATGGAACACGAGCGACTCGGCACGCGCGAGCTTGCACTTCACGGGACGCTGGAACTTATATGCGGCGAGCGCGGCCAGGTGCTGGATGGACACGTCCTCCTTGCCGCCAAAGCCGCCGCCCACGAGCATGGTCTCGACGACCACGCGCTCGGGCTCGCTATCCCAGCCAAACATGTGGGCGCACTCTTTACGCGTGTCGTAGGCGCCCTGGTCGGTCGACTGCACCTTGACGCCGTTCTTGTACGGGAAGGCGACGGCGCACTCGGGCTCCAAGAAAGCATGCTCGGTAAAGGGCGTAGTAAAGCGCTGCGTCACGGTGAACGCGCTCTCCGCCAGCGCCTTGGCGGCGTCGCCACGCGTCACGTGACGGCTCTGGCATACGTTGTCCTTGAGCTCCACCGTGTTGCCAAAGGCAAAGAAGCTGTCGTGCAGGCGCGGAGCGTCGGCAGCCCTGGCCTCGGCGATGTTACGCACGGGTTCCAGAGGCTCGTAATCAACCTTGACGAGCTTCTTGGCCTTCTCGAGCGTCGCCTCGTCCTCGGCAACCACCAGCACGATGGCATCGCCCACGCAGCGGGTGATATCGCCCTGGGCGATCATGACGTCCCAGTCCTGGATAAGGTGGCCGACCTGGTTGACCGGCACGTCCTCGGCGCGCAGAATGCCCACCACGCCGGGCAGGGCCTCGGCCTTGGAGGTATCGATGGAGAGCACGCGGGCACGCGGGTACTTCGAGCGCACGGCGCTGGCATAGGTCAGGCCCGGCTGGTCGAGCTCGTCGATGTCGTCGGGGTACTTGCCCTCGCCGAGCACCTTCTTGCGCACGTCGATACGGAAGGCGCGCTTGCCCACGCCGTAGTCATCGCCGCGCTCCAGGTCCTCGTCGATCTGCTTTTCGCCGCGGAGCACCGCGGCTGCCAGCGAAATGCCCTCGATAATCTTCTTGTAGCCGGTGCAACGGCAGACGTTGCCGCGAATGGCGTACTTGATCTGTTCCTCGGTGGGCTCGGGGTCCTCGGCGATGAGTGCCGCACCCGCCATGACCATGCCGGGGATGCAAAAGCCGCACTGCACGGCGCCCACGGCGCCAAAGGCGTACACAAAGGCCTCGCGCACGTCCTCGGGCAGGCCCTCGACGGTTACGATGTTACGGCCGGCGGCAAGCGCGGTGGTCAGCACGCACGCCTTGACGGCCGCACCGTCCACGTGGATGGTGCAGGTACCGCACGCGCCCTCGGAGCAGCCGTCCTTGGCGGAGTGAATATGCAGGTCGTCCCGCAGGTAGCGCAGCAGCGGTTTGTTCTGAGTCGTCGTGCGCTCCACGCCGTTAACGGTAAAAGTGAATTCCTGTGCCATGGTGATTCCCTTCTACACGCCGGCGGCAATGCCGGTGCGGTCGTGAATGGCGCCATGCGGGCACACAACCGCGCACATGCCGCACGACAGGCAGTCCGCGCCGTCGATATGGGCGCAGTTGTCCTCGATGCGAATAGCGCCGGCAGGGCACTTTTTGGCGCACATGCCGCAACCGATGCAGCTCGTGTTGCAGATCTTGCGCGCAATGGCGCCCTTGTCGGTGTTGTTACAGCGCACCAGGATGTTCTGGTAGCCGGGAACGAAGGCAATCACGCGCTGCGGGCACGCCATGCCGCACAGGCCGCAGCCCGTGCACTTGGAGCGGTCCACGCGGGCAACGCCGTCGACCAGTGAGATGGCACCGTGGGGGCAAGCCGTGACGCAGGCGCCACAGCCAATGCAGCCTTCGCTGCAGCGGGCATCGCCGCCTGCGGAGGCGCAACCGCTTCCGCAGGCAACGTAGGCCACGTTATGTTGAATGGATTTGGCCATAAGAGACTCGCCTATTTCTTAAGAAGGTACGAATAGTTGTCGCGCACAGCCCTGATGGTCAGGCGGACGGCCTCGGGAAGACCGGTGTTGACGGCATCGACCGAGACGGTGCGGACCGTGCCGGCGACGCGAACCTTAAAGTGGTCCTCGTCCACGGCCAGGAAGCCCTCGTTCTCGGAGTTCTCCATGTCCTCCTCGCTCCAGAACAGGGTGAGCTTGTCCTTGTAGGGACGACCCTCCTGGTAAGGGCAGAACACGGCGCAGTTGCCGCACTCGTTGCACATGCCGTCGACATGGACGACCTGATGCTTGGCCAGGCCCGGCACCTTAATTGCCACGTTGGCGCGGTTGGGGCACACGTCGCAGCAGACCTCGCACACCGAGCCGCAGCCCAGGCAGCGGGTCTTGGTGCAGTTGCGTTTGTCGCGGCACAGCGACCCCTTGCGCTCGTAGCAGGTGTCCTCGCGGCCGGCCTGAGCATTCTGGTCGGCGTACTTGTTAAAGTCCACGCCGGCGATGGCACGGGCAACCTCGGCGGCATCGGCGATGGCCTCGACCACGGTGGCAGGACCGCGACGGCAGTCGCCCGCAGCCCAGACGCCCTCGACGCCGGTGGAGGTGGCGGCAAGGCGGCCGCGACGGTCGTGCTCGACGCCCGCGGCATCGTACAGGCTGGCGTCGATGCCCTCGCCCACGGCGCAGATCACCGTGGTGGCGGGAAGCTCGACGGTCTCGCCCGTGGCGACGGGGCTGCGACGGCCGCTTGCATCCGGCTCGCCAAGCTCCATAACATCGCAGGTCAGCACGGCGCCGTTGAGTGCCTTGGGCGCCAGCAGCTCGCAGAACTCAACGCCGTCGGCAAGAGCAAGATCAAGCTCTTCCTCGTCGGCGGGCATCTGCTTCTTGGTGCGGCGATACACCAGGCGCACGTTCTTCACACCAGCCAGGCGCTTGGCCACGCGGGCAGCATCCATGGCGGTGTTGCCGGCGCCGATGACCACGACGTCCTCGCCCAGCTCGAGCTTCTCGCCCTTCTTGGCGGTCTCGAGGAACTCCAGCACGTCGAGCTCGGCACCCTCGCCCAAGCCCGCAGAGCCGGGCATCCAGGCACCGGTGGCCACGACCACGTCGGTAAAGCCCTGGGCCTTGAGCTCTTCAATGGAATCCACGCGAGCGTTGAGCTGCACCTTGGCGCCAAAGGCCAGGCAGAGCTCGGCATCGTGGGAGATATCGTCGCTCGCAATACGGAACTCGGGGATCACGTGGCGGACCACGCCGCCGAGCGAATCGCGGGCCTCAAAGATAGTGACGGGCACGCCGGCACGCGTCAGGAAGAACGCCGTCGCCAGACCGGCCGGGCCGCCACCGATAACGGCAACGTTGTGCTCGCCGTCGTTGGCAATGGCCTGGGCGCGCAGCTTGGGCAGCACGGCGGTCATGGCCTCGCGGGCAGCCTTGAGCTTGCTGGCGCGAATCTGGGCACCCTCGGGCTCGTAGAACGCACGCTCGCAAGCGCGGCCGCAGGGATGCGGGCAGATGGTGCCGGTGATAAACGGCAGGGCGTTGCGCTCGATGATGATGTTGAGCGCGTCCTCGAAGCGGCCCTCGTCAACAGCCGCCAGATAGGCGGGAATATCCTGCTGGATGGGACAGCTCGTGCGGCACGGCGTGGTAAAGCAGTCGGAAAGCGGGCTCTTGCCGGCGACCTTGCGGTCGGGCAGCGGGCGCAGCGGCTTCTTGTAGAGCGGGTTGGTGAGCGAGTCGGTCTGAATCGCGGTCACGGCCTCGAGCGAGACGCCCGCAAACGGCTTGCCATCCAGGTCGGTAAACTCGCCGGCCATCTGGCTAAAGCGCTCGTAGCCACCGGGCTTGAGCACGTCGGTCGCCAGGGTGACGGGCCAAATGCCGGCATCATACAGGGCGCGGATGTTGTAGACCGTGGCACCACCGGAGTAGCTGATGCGCAGCTTACCGTCAAACTGCTCGGTAATGCGGCGGGCGGCCTCGATGGTCAGCGAGAACAGCGAACGGCCGGACATGTACATCTCGGTAGAGGGCAGCTCGTTTCTCGTCACGTCGACGGGGAAGGTGTTGGTCAGCTTGACGCCAAACTCCAGGCCGCGCTCGGCGCACAGGGCAATCAGGCGCTCGAACATAGGCACGGCATCGGCCCACTGCAGGTCCTCACGGAAGTGCGTGTCATCGAAAACGATGTAGTCAAAGCCCAGCTCGTTCAGACGCTGGCGGGCAAACTCATAGCCCAGCAGCGTGGGGTTGCACTTGATGTAGGTGTTGAGACCCTTCTCGGTAATCAGATAGGTCGCGATGCGCTCGATCTCCGCCGGCGGGCAGCCATGCAGCGTGGACTCGGTAATGGAGTTGGAGACGCGCGCCGGGATGGACTCGACAAACGCGGCATCGACATGCTCAAACTTGTCCAGGTTAGCGAGCGCCCACGTGCGGCACTCGTTCCAAACCTCGGAGCCGCTGGCGTCCTTCATGCCCTCAATGTACGCATCGACCTTGGGGCTCTTGATGCCCTCGAGGTCATAACCCACGGACATGTTGAAGACAAAACCATCCGGGCTGCCCAGGCCGTACTCGCGAGCGATCAGGTGGCAGGCAAACCATGCCTTCACGTACTCGGCAAAGGCCTGCGGAACCTCGAGCTCGGTCGACCACTCGCAGTTGTAGCACTCGTCCTGCGCCACGATGCAGGGCTTGTTCACACACTTGGAGAGCTCCTCGCCGTCCATAACCTGAACGGTCTTGAGCTCAAAGAAGCGGGAACCGGCCACGTAGGATGCCACGATGTTCTGGGCCAGCTGCGTATTGGGACCGGCGGCCGGGCCAAACGGAGTCTCGATGCGCTCGTCAAAAATGGGAAGCGCGCCCTCCTGGTTGGTCGTGACCATCTTGCGCACGCCAAAGACGGCGCCCTGAGTCTTGTGCTCCTCGATGATCCAGTTCATCAGCTGCGAAAACGGGATCGGCCTCATGATGTCGCTCATAATGAGCTCCTCTCTGTAACGCCCGGCGAGACCGCGCGACGGGCGCAAATACGGTGTAGCGCTAGCACAGCGCCGGCGACCCCGCGGAGGCCGCCTATACGCGCGTCGAACGCGGCGAAACATCCGACGCGCGTGAATCTACTTGTAATTAGTAGGTGCGTTCGTTGAGCGTGCTCCAGAGCTTCTTGGACTCAGCCATGGTCCACGCGTTGATCTTGTCCTCATCAATGCCAACGAACTCGCGATCCTTGTACAGGACGCGGCCGTTGATGATGGTGGTGCGGCAGTTTTTGCCCATCATGCCAAAGAGCATGTGGCCGTCGATGTTCTCCTCGCTCAGCGGCGTAAAGGGCTTGTAGTCCATGACGATGACGTCGGCGGCAGCGCCGGCCTCGAGCACACCGAGTTTGCGATCGAAGTACTTGCTGGCCATCTTGGCGTTGTTCTCGAACAGCATCGTCATTGCCTCGCACCAGCCCACGTTGGGCATAGCGGCGTTGTGACGCTGAATGATCAGGAAGACCTTGAGGCTCTCGAGCATATCGTGGGTGTAGGCATCGGTGCCCATGCACACGGGGATGCCGCGGCGGAAGAACTCGAGCACGGGGGCGCAGCCCACGGCGTTGCCCATATTGGATTCGGGGTTGTTGACGAGCCAGGTGCCGGACTCCTTGACGATATCCATCTCGGCAGGCGTCACGTGGATGCAGTGGCCCAGCATGGTGTCGGGACCCAGCAGGTTGTGCTGCAGCAGGCGCTCGACGGGGCTGATGCCGCCGCGGTTGAGGCGGGAATCCCACACGTCGTTCATGCCCTCGCACACATGGATGTGGAAGCCGGTCAGGCCGTTGTTGGCCTCGGCCATCTTATCCATGGTCTCGTCCGAAAGCGTAAAGGTGGCATGTCCGCCAAACATGGCGGCGATCATATGGTTGTCGTTATCGCGACGCTCCTTGGCGGCCCACTGGGCAAATTCGGCGTTCTCGGCAATGGCCTGGTCGCATTTTTCCTGGCCGCGGCGATCGGAGACCTCGTAGCACAGGCACGAACGCATGCCCAGCTCCTGAGCTGCGTCCTTAATGGTAAAGAGGCTACCCGGGATCTCACAGAAGCTCGCATGGTGATCGAAGATCGTGGTGACGCCGTCGCGGATGGAGTCCAAGATCGTGGCATAGGCGCTGGCCTTGGTGCCGTCGAGCGTCAGGTTGTCGTCGATCTTCCACCACTGCTGCTCAAGATTCTCCAGGAAGTTGGTGGGGTTGCAGCCCTTGATGGCAAGGCCGCGGGCTAGACCCGAATAGATGTGGGTGTGGCAGTTGATGAGTCCGGGCATGATGAGGTTGCCCTGGGCGTCGACGTACTCGGCATCCGGGTACTTGGCCTTGAGCTCGCACTCGGGGCCCACTTCGACGATCGTATCTCCGTCAATGGCGACCGCACCGTTTGGAATAAACGGGGTCTGAGCGTTGCGGGTAAAGACGGAACCGTTAGCGACCAGAAGCATGGATGCTCCCTTCGACATCAGAGGCGGGGTTTGACACCTCTGACATGGCGGAGTGCGAAGCGCCGGCCTACACCGGAAACGGGCCCTCTCCCGTCAACGCTTCACCAAAGGGACAAACCCTTTGAAGTGCGGCTTGGCGCCGCATGACGTCGGCGGACGAGGCGATGCGTCCGCCGACGAATAGCACCGAATTGGTTACTTCTTGCTCTCGGGCAAGACCAGATCCACGGCAGCGTCCTTGGCAGCATCGATGTGCTGGGCCACGACCGGCGTCTGCGGAAGGATCAGGTTAAGGACAATGGCCATGATGGCGGTGGGGGTTACGGCATTGGAGCCGATGACGGTGGAAACCCAGGTGGGCATACCCTCGCCGGCAAGGCAACCGCTGGCCATCCAGATACCCAGGCCAAAGACGACGGAGGTACCGACGATGGTGGTAGTGCGCTGCGTGAGGCCCTCGCGGGTGAACATGCGCACGCCGTTCATGGTGATGGTGCCAAAGACGCCGACGGTCGCGCCGCCGATGACGGGCTGCGGGATAGCGGAAAGGACGGCAGAGAGCTGCGGGAACAGACCGGCGATGGCAAAGACGGCCGCGATGATCACAAAGACCCACTTGTTGACGACCTTGTTGGAGCAGATGATGCCCACGTTCTGGCCAAGGGCGCTGGTGGGAAGACCGCCCAGCAGGCCGCCGACCATAGAGGTGAGGCCCTGGGACACGATAGCGCCGGAAAGCTCGCGCTCGGTGGGCATACGGTCGATGGAGCCCAGGCAGGCAGCGGAGACGTCGCCGATAACCTGGATGGCGACCATGGGGAACACGACGGCGAGGGTAATGCAGACCTCGGGATCAAACTCGAGTGCGTAGGGCATGAGCTTGGGAAGGGCGAAGACCTGAGCGGTGGCGACGCTGGAGAAGTCGATCATGCCAAAGGGGATGGAGACAATCATGCCAACGATCATGCCAAAGAACACGGATCCCAGCTTGAGCGTGCCCTTGCCAAAGTTGGCGAGCGCAAAGACCACGGCGAAGGTGATAAGAGCGACGCACCAGGCCTGCGGGGTGCCCCACAGCGGCGTACCCATACCGCCGGCCATATACTTGACGGCCGTGGGATACAGCGAAACGCCGATGGAGAAGATGACCGTACCGGTCACGACGGGCGGGAACAGCCACTTAATCTTGCTGTAGGCCAGACCAAAGAGGACCGCGACGGCACCGCCGACAATCTCGCCGCCCAGCAGCGCACCAAAGCTAAAGCCCGAGGCACCCATGGCCTGCAGGGCCGGCAGGAACGCGAACGAAACGCCCATGACGATGGGCAGGCCGCCGCCGATGCGACGGAAGGGAGCGAAGGCTTGAAGGGCCGTGTCGATTGCCGAAAGAATGAGCGCAACCTGAATGATGTCGGTGCTCTGCTGGCTATTAAAGCCGTAGACGCCGGCCATGATGACCGCCGGGGTAATGATGCCGGCAAACGATGCCAGCACATGCTGAAGGGCACACGGAATCATTTCCGTAACGGGCGGCATGCCTTCGCGAGTGAACAGGGCTTCAGTGCCGTTCGTAACCGTCTCCTGGGCCATTTGACCACCAATCCTCGAAGTAGTTGTTTTCGCATCTAGCGCTCTATTGTGACGCAGTGCGGGGGTGAGGTTGTGCCTTCGTTGCATATCGTATTAAAGATTTTTCTCATTCTCAATAATAATTTTTTGTTATCAGACTATTCTTGAGCTGAGACAATGCATTTCCGCAGGTCAGGAAAGTGTCCTGTCAAAATAGCATCTAACTTTTCTTTTGGTCGACCGTTTACCGCCAAATTCCTACCGCTCGTCCGTATTACGCAATGTACCTGCGAATATGTGAATCAATAGACACCGTGTTACCATGAGAAAAAATTGTTATGAACATTTCCGATTTCACCCAAAGGAGTTGCCCGTGAACGAGACCGTACGTCGCTTTTTGCCGATGGTCGATTTTCTGGAGCAGGTACTCGGCAAAAACAGCGAAATCGTGCTGCACGATTTCTCGGATCCCGACCACGCCATCGTTGATATTCGCAACGGCATCGTGAGCGGCCGCAAGGTCGGCGGTCCCGCCACCGATCTGGCACTCAAGATCATGCACGACGCCAAGTATCGCGACCTGCCGTTTATTACGGGCTACGAGGGGCGCGGTGCCGGCGGAAAGACGTTGGAGTCAGCGACGTACTTTATCCGCGAGGATAACGAGATCGTCGGCATGCTCTGCGTCAACACCGATCTTTCCACGGTACGCTCCATCAACGCCATGGCTCAGCAGCTCATGGCCTGCTTCGACGCTGTGCCAAGGCAGGCGGAGCCCGCGTCTATCGAGGTCGAAAGTCTTTCGGAGTCTACACAGGAGCTCATCGACCGCAGCATTGCCGAGTTGCTGAGCGCGCGCGGGCTGGATGTGGCGTCGCTTGGTCAGAGCGACCGCGTGGACGTCATTCGCCACCTCAACGGCAACGGGGTGTTCATGCTCAAGGGCGCCGTGTCCTGCGCCGCCACCGCGCTGGGCATCTCGGAGCCCAGCGTCTACCGCTACCTGCAAAAAGTCCGCAAGGAAGGCTAACGGGCAAAATGGAGCGCGGCTCCACAAGCGATCCGTCACTTGATAAAAGACCCTGCAGCTCGCACGCGCTGCAGGGTCTTTTTGCATGTCATGTTTAGTTGTGGCCAACGCCTTAGAGAGCGGCGACGACCTCGATCTCGACCAGACCGCCGGCCGGAAGAGCGGCAACCTGGAAAGCGCTGCGCGCGGGGAACGGAGCCTCGAACTTGGAAGCGTAGATCTCGTTCACGGCAGCGAAGTCGGCGATGTCGGCCAGGTAGACCGTGGTCTTGACGACATCGGCAAAGGTAGCGCCGGCAGCGGTCAGCAGGGCCTCAACGTTGGCGAGGGACTGCTTGGCCTGGGCCTCGACGCCCTCGGGCATCTTGCCAGTCGCGGGATCGATGCCCAGCTGGCCGGACAGGAACACCATGTTGCCGGCCTGGATACCGGGGGAATACGGGCCGATGGCTGCGGGTGCGTTATCGGAAGACACGACGGTCTTGCTCATGTTTTTCTCCTTACGATCAATTGAGAGAGCGTGAGCGCGGTGTTCACACCGGGAGGCACAGTTCGGTCTGAACACCGCGCTTGATTGGGATAGTACTCAAGGTTTCCGCGCGATGCAAGATTATTATCACGTTGCGAGAATATTTTATCGCCCAACGGTTTCCCCGAACCGCTGAACGGTTCTCATGTGGAGCAGCCAGTCCAAGCTGCTGAAGACTTTGTCCTGCTTAGGCTGCGGGCGTCGCCCACCGCAGCGACGCCACTATACTTTTGAGTATCTGAGCATTTTGAAAGGCAGGATATGACCGCAACCGCCAGTCGAACCACCAACCGCAGACCCGAGCTTTTAGCGCCCGCCGGAGGACCCGAGCCCTTTGCCGCCGCACTCGCCGCCGGGGCAGACGCCATCTACTGCGGCATGGGCAGCTTCAACGCCCGCCGCAAGGCCACCAACTTTACCGACGAGACCTTTGAGCAAGCCTGCCGCGCCGCACATCTAGCCGGGTCGCGCGTCTACGTCACGGTCAACATCGTCATCAAGCAGTCCGAGATGGACGATGCGCTGCAACTCATCTATCGCTGCTCAACGCTGGGCGCCGACGCCTTCATTATCCAGGACTGGGGTCTGTTCTTTGAAGTCAAGCGCACCATGCCCGGCATCGAGACGCACATCTCAACCCAAGCAAACATCCACGACGACCGCGGAACCCTTTGGTGCCGTGAGCAGGGCGCCGACCGAGTGACCTTGTCGCGCGAGCTCTCCATTGACGAGATCGCCGCCATCCACGACGCCGCACCCGATGTGGACCTCGAGGTCTTTAGCCACGGTGCCATCTGCTTTTGTTACTCGGGCCTGTGCCTGCTCTCGAGCTTTGCCATGGCGGGCCGCTCGGCCAACCGCGGCATGTGCGCCCAGCCCTGCCGCCTGCCCTACGAGCTGATCGACGAGAACGGCCGCTCGCTCTCCCCTGCCGGTCGCGAGCGTGCGCTATGCCCGCGCGACACCAACACTTCGCAGCTTGTTCGCCGTCTGTATGACGCCGGCGCCGCATCGCTCAAGCTCGAGGGCCGCATGAAGGCCCCCGATTACGTGTACTCCATCGTCGACGTGTATCGTCATCAGATTGATGACATGCTGGCCGATGTTTCGACCTCCAAGGATGAGGATGCAGCCCGCCAGCGACAGCTCAAGCGCTGCTTTAACCGCGACTTTACGCACGCCTACCAAGACGGTACCTCGGGTGACGAGATGATGAGCTACGAGCGCTCCAACAACCGCGGCCAGATCGTGGGCACGGTGCTGGGCAGCCGCCCGGCCAACCGCGATGTGCGCGGCCTCAAGCCCGACGACCGCCGTCGGCGCGCCGCCATCGCCCGCATTGAGTTGTTTGAGCCCGTGGGCAAGGGCGACCTGCTGGAGCTTCGCCACGATAACGAGTTTGACCAGTTCCTGACCACCATTGCCGCCGATGATGCCGCCGCCGGTGACGTCATCGAGTGCCGCGTGCCTCGCAGCATGCCCGAGGGCTGCCGCGTGCGCGTGATTCGAAGCCAGCGCGCCATTGACGCTGCCGGCGCCGCGCTCAAGCGCGATGTGCTGCGCCGCCGCGCCGTTGATGTAACCGTTGTGGCGCGTTTGGGCGAACCGTTTGCCGTCACGCTTACTTGCTGCGACGCCCCTTCGCTTACGGCCACGGCCACGGGCTTTACCGTCGAGGCCGCCAAGACCCGCGCGGTCGAGGCGTCCGATCTGGTAGAGCATGTGGGCCGCATGGGGTCCTCGCCCTTTGAGTCCGCGAGCTTTGATGTGGCGCTCGATAAGGGCTGCGGCATGGGCTTCTCCGCTGTGCACAAGGTGCGCGCCGCCGCCTGCAAGGCGCTGGAGGAGGCCATTCTGGCACCGTATGACGAGCGTGCCCGCACGCTCGAGCTGCCGGTGCTCGACAAATGTACGCGGCCCATGCCCGAGCACTACCGCGACGAGCCGCAGATCTGCGCCACCGTCACCTCGCTCGAGGCCGCCGAGGCAGCGCGAGCGGAGGGTGCAACGCGCATCTACATGACCACCGACGCGCTCGATGCGGCCGAGCTCTCCCCCGCCGATGCGTTTGAGCAGGGCATCGTGCCCGTGCT
Source organism: uncultured Collinsella sp. (assembly GCA_958421655.1). Taxonomy (GTDB): domain Bacteria; phylum Actinomycetota; class Coriobacteriia; order Coriobacteriales; family Coriobacteriaceae; genus Collinsella. The sequence continues at coordinate 27,510 of CATZMG010000005.1, read as the reverse complement.
CGACGAGGTCTGCCGTGCCGTTGACCACGAGCGCGTCGACCCGTGGGTTGTTGCCGGCGCCACGGTCGCTATTGGCAACATCTCTGAGCTTGCCCTGGCCGCCCAGGTTGGCGCCACGGCCGAGATTCGCTCTTGCCTGCCGGTGCACAACACGCCCTGCATGGAGGCGCTTGCCGAGCGCGGAGCCGGTGCGTTTTGGCTCTCGCCCGAGATCACACTCGACGAGATTGTCTCGCTCGGCGCCGCCGCGCCCGCGACTCTGGGCATCACCGTCTTTGGCCGGCCGCGCGTCATGACAAGCGAGCATTGCATTCTGCAGGTTGCCAACGGCTGCATCCACGATTGCGCCAACTGCCGCCTGCGTGTCCGCAAGCTCTCGCTCAAGAATATCGACGGAAAGGTCATGCCGGTGCGTACCGACATCCACGGCCGCTCTCGCCTGTACGATGCTTACCCCATCGACCTCACGCCGCAGGTTCCTCAGCTGCTCGATGCCGGCGTGCGTCGTCTCATGGTGGACGGAACGCTGCTCGAGACGGATGAGGTGGGCCGTGCCGTCGCCCGCGTCCGTCGTGCCGTCGAGGCCGCGCAGGCCGGCCGCAAGCCCGCCGCCCGTCTGCGCGGGGCGACCTCGGGCTGCATGTTTGTGGGAATCAGCTAACCGAAAGGCTTACACGTGAACGAAGAACCTCAAGTCCTCTACTGCGACGCCTGGCTCATGGCCATCGACAAGCCCGCCGGCATGATCGTCCACGGCGACGGCACCGGCGAGCGCACGCTCACCGACTACGCCAGCGACCTGCTGCTGGCGATGGGCGACGGCTTTGCCGCGACCGACATGCAGCCGCTCAACCGCCTGGACCGTGACACCACCGGCGTGGTGCTGTTCTCGCTCGACAAGCAGACGCAACCTGCCTTTGACCAGATGGTCATCGACCACGCTTTCGAAAAGCACTACCTCGCGCTCGCCGAGGGCAAGATCGACTGGGACGAAAAGCTCATCGACAAGCCCATCGCCCGCGACCGTCACGATAGCCGCAAGATGCGCGTTGGCGCCAGCGGCAAGCCGTCTCAGACGCGCGTGAAGGTGCTCAAGCGTCTTAAGAGCCGTCGTGGCCTGCCCACACGCTCGTATATCGATGTCGAGCTGCTCACCGGCCGCAAACACCAAATCCGTGTGCACCTGGCGAGCGAGCGTCATCCCCTGGTTGGCGACGACCTGTACGGAACGCCGCGCCCCTGCGGCCTGATGCTCCATGCCCACAGCGTGTCCTTTACGCATCCCGTAACCGGTGAGCACATCCACATCGAAGCCCCCTGCCCCTGGGAGCCCTAAAACCTGCCAAAAAGGGCAGGCACCTTTGTGGTGGCTTTGCCGCAATGGCTCAGCCGCGGTCCCAAAACGTCTCGATCTGTAACAGTTAGAACCCATTTTCCGGTCTATCCGTTACAGATCGAGACATTCGAATCCCCCTCAAGGGAAAATCTCAATCTGTAACAATTACTCGTCAAAATCGGTCCCAGATGTTACAGATCGAGACAAAGGGACGGCAAGGTTCGGAAGTATCTCAATCTGTAACACCTAGCCCACTTTTAACGGTCTAGTTGTTACAGATTTAGACAAAACGGCAGACAACAAAAGCGGCATCGCCCATCGAGGGTGTTGCCGCTTTTCTATTGAGGAACCTAAATGGTTTTGACCTTGCCCTGTCGCTAGACCGTGATGACGTTGTCCATCGACTGGTACTTGGCTGGCACCTCGCCCGCGGTAATAATCGTTGCGTCGCGGAAGTCCGCGAACTTGACGGGCGCCACCATGCCGAATTTGCTGGCGTCTGAGATTACGAAGCGTTTGGCGGTATGGCGCATCGAGATACGCTTGACTTGCGCTTCCTCGATATCCGGTGTGGTGAGACCTTGCTCGGCGGCGATGCCATTGGAACCCCAAAAGCCGCAGTTGAAGTTATAGCGGTCCAGGGTTGCCAAGGCGTCGGGACCGACGAGCGCCTCGGTCTCGGGCTTGAGCTCGCCGCCTAGCACCACGGTGCGCATACCACGCAGGGCGAGATGCTGAGCATGGAGCACGGAATCGGTCACATAGGTGACACCCTCAAGGCGCGGAAGATGCTCGATGAGCTTGAGTGTCGTGGAGCCCGAATCGATATACACAAAGCTATCGGGCTCCACCAGAGCCGCGGCACGGGCGCAGATGCGCTCCTTGTCATCGTTATGGAGATCACTGCGCTCGCTGATCGTCAGGTCGCGCGTCACGTGCGCGCGTTCCAGACTCGTCGCGCCTCCGTGCACCTTGGCGATACGGTGTGCGCGGTCGAGCGTCTGCAGGTCACGGCGAATGGTGGACGGCGTCACGCCCAGGGCTTCGGCAAGCTCCGGCACGGTAACCGAGCCGGCCTGCTGCACCATCGACACAATCGCGTTGAGCCTATCTTCCGCAAGCATCGCTTACTCCTCCTCGGGGTACACGACTCCCCAGTCGGCGCGGAGCTTGGTCATCAGCTCCATAACATCAGAAGCATAGCCCAGAAGCTCGCGCTTCGAATCATCGCCGGCAACGGCCTTCTCCAGGTCGGCCATCTCGTAGCACAGGGCATAAGCCTCGGTGCCCGCGGCGACCTCCTCGCGATGACCGTCCGCGGTCCACACGATCGTCGCGTGATCGGCGCGCGGATACTCGTTGACCTCGACATAGCAATTGTCAAAGCTGATGACCGAGCGCTTGGGCTGCTTGGAGTGGAGCGTAAGGCTCACGACGCCCAGCTGCTGCTCGGCATTTCGGCAGACGATGCCACCCGCGACGTCAACGCCAGTCTCGCAGGTGTTGCCCAGCGAAACGACCTCAGCGGGCTGGCTTGCCATAAAGAGGCGCATGACGGACAAGGCATAGACGCCAATATCGAGCATGGCACCGCCAGCAAGGTTGCGATTGTAAAAGCGGTTGGTCAGGTCGCCGTACTCCTTGTAGCTGCCAAAGTTGAGCTGGGCGAGGTTCATGCGTCCAAAGTCGCCGGCATCCATGCGGCGGCGCAGCTCCTGATACAAGGGCATGTGGAGCACCGTGGTGGCATCCATAAGGACCACGTTGTGCTCGTCGGCGATGGCACGGGCCTCGTCGAGCTCGGCAGAGTTGAGGGTAATGGCCTTCTCGCAGAGTACGTGCTTACCAGCTGCCAGAGCGGCACGCAGATAGGTGATATGCGTGTTGTGCGGCGTGGTGATATAGACGGCGTCGATATCCGGATCGGCATAGAGGTCCTCAACCGTTTCATAGACCTTCTCGATGCCATACTGCTCAGCAAAAGCCTGGGCCTTGGACAGCGTGCGGTTGGCGACGCCCGCAAGCTTGCGGCCGGCCAGCGCGAGGGACTGGGCCATTTGGTTGGCAATAACGCCGCAACCGATCACAGCCCAGCGAAGCTCGGGAGCCGTAAAAATGTCGTCGGGGAACGGCCGATCCTGGACCGAGGCAAACGCCGCCTTAGCGGCTGCTTCGGCGTCGAGCGGAGCCTGTTTGGAATCTGCCATGAGTGCCTCCTGAGTCATCGGAAGTCCTTCATTTCTAACAGCCCTATATTCGCGCAATTGCGCGCGTATCTGCTCGTGTTTGCGTGTTTATTTGCTTATCGGTCATTATTTAGCCATAGTTGGCAGATGTTTGCGCGGTTATGCGCATTATCGCGCAAGGCTATGCGCGTAAATGCGCATGCGACGATCCTTATGAAACATAAAAGGGCGGAACACCATAGCCATAAAAGACAGAGTAGGCTGTATTACTCCACCCCTCTGGGGGGGCGCAGCCATCAAAGGACTGTTCCAAACTGCCGGCAGATAGGGACTTCCCTAACTGCCGGCACATAGGGAACGTCCCCAGCTACCGGCGTTTCAACGGCACTCATTTAAGCCTGTCCCCAATGAATGCCAAGCGACGACCACTCATTTAAGTCTGTCCCCAATGAGTATGTCCCCAATGACTGCCAATCATCGGCCACTCATTTATGTCTGTCCCCAATGAGCCCCCAATGAGTAGGGATAGAAAAAGGCCCGGGTGCCGTGGGGCATCCGGGCCTTTGCTGGCAACTTGTTGTTGCGGGCAGCTTAGAACTTGTGGCCGCACTTCTTGCAGACGCGCAGCTTGTTCTTGCCGTCCTTCTCGTGACCGACGCGGGTAACCTTACCGCACTCGGGGCAAACGAGATTGACGTTGGAGGCGTCGATGGGAGCCTCCTGCGAAACGATGCCGCCCTGCTGGTTGGCAGCGTTGGGCTTGACGGCCTTCTTGACGACCGAAACGCCCTCGACAACGACCTTGTTCTCGGCGGGGAGAGCACGCAGGACAACGCCCTGCTTGCCGCGATCCTTACCAGAGAGAACCTGGACCTTATCGCCCTTCTTGATATACATATATCTCCCCTAACTACAGGGTCTCGGGAGCGAGCGAGACGATCTTCATGTACTTCTTGTCACGAAGCTCGCGAGCGACAGGCCCGAAGATACGGGTGCCGACGGGCGAACCATCGTTGTTGATGACAACGCAGGCGTTCTCATCAAAGCGAATGTAGGAGCCATCCTTGCGGCGGATCTCCTTAACGGTGCGAACGACGACGCAACGGACAACGTCCTTCTTCTTGACGTTGGCGCCAGGGGTAGCCTCCTGGACAGCACCGATGAACACATCGCCGATGCCTGCATAACGACGCTTGGAACCGCCAAGCACCTTGATGCAGCGAATCTTGCGAGCGCCGGAGTTGTCGGCGACGTTCAGCATGGTTTGCATCTGAATCATGGTAGATGTTCCTCCGAACTAAGAACCGAAGAGAGGTGCGCAGCCTTTATACGGCCCGTGGTATGCAAGCCAGGCATACGCACATCTTCGGAAACGTACAAGTCGTAAGAGCGACTGCTTATTTAGCGCGCTCGACGACCTCGATGAGGCGCCAACGCTTCATCTTGGACATAGGACGGGTCTCCATAACGCGGACGGTATCGCCCACGCCAGCCGTGCACTCCTCGTCGTGAGCGTGCAGCTTCTTGGAGCTGGTCATCATCTTGCCGTACTTGGGGTGACGCTTGCGCTCGGTGATGGTGACAACAATGGTCTTGGCACCGGAGACGGAGGTAACGACACCCGTACGGACCTTACGCGAGTTACGCGAATCAGTCATGTTCTCTCCTTAGGTCCTACTCGGCGACAGCGGACTTCTCCGCTGCGATCTCGCGGGCGCGCTGCTCCGTGAGGACGCGAGCGATGTCCTTCTTCACGGTGTTGACGCGAGCGGTGTTGTCCAGCTGGCTGGTGGCCATCTGGAAACGAAGGTTAAAGAGCTCGGCGCGCATTTCCTTCAGCTTCTCAACGAGCTGAGCGTCCGAGAGCTCACGAATCTCTGCGGGCTTCATTAGTTCTCCTCCTTGGCGGCGGCGGCGTCCTCAGCAGCCCACTTGGCCTCGAGAGCGGCCTCCTCAGCCATCTCCTTCTCGATGCGCTGCTCAGCGTTCTTGGCAGCAACAATCTTGGTCTTGATGGGAAGCTTGTGCTGTGCAAGACGCAGAGCCTCGCGAGCGACCTCCTCGGGCACGCCCTTGACCTCGAACATGATGCGGCCGGGCTTGACGACGGCCACCCACTCCTCGGGGTTACCCTTACCAGAACCCATGCGAGTCTCGGCAGGCTTCTTGGTGATGGGCTTATCGGGGAAGATCGTGATGTAGACACGACCGCCACGCTTCATGTAGCGGGTCATGGCAATACGAGCGGCCTCGATCTGACGGTTGGTGATCCAATGGGCCTCGAGAGCCTGGATACCAAACTCGCCGAAATGCAGCTCGGTATTACCCTTGGCCTGGCCCTTCATGGAGCCACGCTGCACCTTGCGGTGAAGAATACGCTTAGGGGCAAGCACTACTGACCCCTCCTCTCGGAGTTACGACGACGAGGACGGGAAGAGCCCTCGAGTGCAGGGTTGGGAACAGGCTGGCCCGGGAGCTTCTCGCCCAGGTAGATCCAGACCTTCACGCCGCAAGCGCCCATGGTGGTGCTGGCGACAGCCGTGCCGTAGTCGATCTTGGCACGGAGGGTGTGCAGAGGCACGCGACCCTCACGGTACCACTCACGACGGCCCATCTCGGCACCGCCGAGACGACCGGAGCACTGGATACGGATGCCCTTAGCGCCGGCCTTGCGGGCGGACTGGACAGCCTTGCGCATGGCGCGACGGAAGGCAACGCGGCCCTCGAGCTGCTCGGCGATAGACTGAGCAACGAGGTTGGCGTCGAGCTCGGGGCGCTTGATCTCGACAACGTCGACGGAGAGCTGGCCCTTGGAGACGCCAGCAACCTTCTCGAGCTCGGTGCGGAGGGTATCGATCTCGGCACCCTTCTTACCGATGACAACGCCAGGGCGAGCGGTGAGGATGATGACCTTCACCTTGTCGCCAGCGCGCTCGATCTCGACGCGGGAGACAGCTGCGCGGGAAAGACGCTTCTCGAGGTACTTGCGGATCTCGAGATCGTTACCGAGGGTCTTAGCGTAATCCTTCTCTGCGAACCAGCGGGAGCGCCAGTTCTCGGTGATGCCAAGACGGAAGCCGGTGGGGTAGACTTTCTGACCCATACAGCTTTACGCCTCCTTTCGAGGAGCAACGACGACGGTGATGTGGGAAGTACGCTTCAGAATGCGAGAAGCGGAACCCTTGGCGCGGGGACGGATGCGCTTAAGCGTCGGACCCTCGTCAACATAGGCAGCGGCGACAACCAGGTTGTCGGCACGCAGACCGTTGTTGTTCTCGGCGTTCGCAACGGCGGAACGGAGAACCTTCTCGACATCCACGGCGACGGCGCGGTCGCAGAAGTGGAGGATGTCGAAGGCCTGAGCGACAGGCTTGCGGCGGATCAGATCGACCACCAGGCGGGCCTTGCTGGGGGAAACACGCACGTACTTAGCGACGGCGCGAACCTCGGTGGCCTCAGTTTCAATAGACTTAGTTGCCATTTACGGTTAACCCCCTATTTGGCCTTGTGGCCACGGAACGTACGAGTCGGCGCGAACTCGCCGAGCTTGTGACCAACCATGGACTCGGTAACATACACGGGCACATGCTTGCGGCCGTCGTGGACGGCGATGGTGTGACCAACCATCTCGGGGAAGATGGTGGACGCGCGGGACCAGGTCTTCACGACGTCCTTCTTGCCAGCCTCGTTCATCGCGGTGATACGCGAGAGAAGGCGAGTCTCCACGAACGGGCCCTTTTTGAGACTTCTGCTCATAAGTGCTTTCTCCTAAAACTCGGTATCCGAAATTACTTCTTACGGCGACGAATGATGTGCTGGTTCGAGACCTTCTTCTTCTTGCGCGTACGAAGGCCCTTCGTCGGCTTACCCCAGGGGGTAACGGAGGGACGACCAGAGGTGTGGTTCTTGCCCTCGCCACCGCCGTGCGGGTGGTCGACAGGGTTCATGACGGTACCGCGGACGGTCGGGCGCACGTTCATGTGACGCTTACGGCCGGCCTTGCCGATGACGATGTTGGAGTGATCGGCGTTGCCGACCTCACCGACGGTGGCGCGGCAGGTAACGAGGATGCGGCGCATCTCGGAGGAAGGCATACGGACGATGGCGTACTTGCCCTCCTTACCCATCAGCTGGCAGGAGTTACCGGCGGAACGGGCGATAGCAGCGCCCTTGCCCGGCTGGAACTCGACGGCGTGGATGAGCGTACCGACGGGGATGTCGGCGAGGGGCAGAGCGTTGCCCGGCTTGATGTCGGCGTCAGAACCGGACATGATGGTCTGACCGACCTCGAGGCCCTTGGGGGCCAGGATGTAGCGCTTCTCACCGTCAGCGTAGTGCAGCAGAGCGATGCGAGCGGAACGGTTCGGATCGTACTCGATCGTGGCGACCTTGGCGGGCACGCCGTCCTTGTTGCGCTTGAAGTCGATCACGCGGTAACGACGCTTCACGCCGCCGCCCTGGTGGCGGGTGGTGATGCGGCCGTTGTTGTTACGACCGGCCTTCTTGGGCAGGGGCTCGAGAAGAGACTTCTCGGGCTTGGTGCAGGTGATCTCGGAGAAGTCGGAGATCGTCTGCCAACGCCTACCAGCGGAGGTCGGCTTAAGGTGCTTTACAGCCATTACAATCCCTTTCAATAGGAATCCGTTAGCCATCGCAGACAGGGATTCGAGGTTCTGCCTCGGGTGCGATGACACCGGACGTATACACGGTTCCGGGCGTGTCCATTTTATACGCCCAAAACCTTGAGCTCTCGCCTCCCCTTTTTGGGAGGCATGAGCTCACTCAACAGCAGCGAGTCTTAGGCCTGGTTGCCAAAGACCTCGATGGTGTCGCCCTCGGCCAGCGTGACGATGGCCTTCTTCCAAGAACGGGTCTTGCCGGCGACATAGCGCACGCGCTTGGTCTTGGGCTTGACCGTCAGGGTGTTCACGCGAACGACCTTGACGCCGAAGATCTCCTCGACAGCGTCCTTGATCTGATACTTGTTAGCATCCTTGGCGACCTCGAACGTGTACTTGTTCAGCTCCATGCCGGAGAAGGAACGCTCGGACACGATCGGACGGATGATGATCTCGTGGGCGGTCATTTATGCAAGCACCTCCCCGAAGTGAGCGGCGATGTCGGCGGGCATCAGCACGGCGTTGTTGTTGACGAGATCGTAGGTGTTGGCCTCGTCAGCGGTGATGATGAACGTCTTGGGAATGTTGCGGAACGACAGGTAGGCGTTGACGTCCTCATCGCGAACGATGATGGTCAGACGCTTGCCCTCAAGGCCGAGAGCCTTGAGCATGGCGACGGCAGCCTTGGTGGAAGGCTTCTCGAAGCCGTAGTCGTCGACGAGCACGAGCTCGCCATCGGCCAGCTTGGCGGACAGCGCGGAGCGCATAGCCAGCTTGACCTCCTTGTTGTTCATACGCTTAGCGTAGGAACGGGGCTTGGGGGCGAAGACAACGCCACCGTGACGCCACTGGGCAGCACGGATGGAACCCTGGCGGGCACGGCCGGTGCCCTTCTGACGCCAAGGCTTCTTGCCGCCACCGGAAACCTCAGAGCGGCCCTTAGCGGACTGGGTGCCCTGACGCCAAGAGGCCATCTGGCACTTGACGATGTGGTGCATAACGTGGATGTTCGGCTCGATGCCGTACACCTCAGCGGCGAGCTCGGCCTCGGCGACCTTCTTGCCCTCGCTGTTCTTTACTTCAAACTTTGCCATTTAAGTGTTCTCCTTGGTATGACGCTGGGCTAAATGGGCTGGGCCCTTAGGCCATACGGATGGCGACGAGACCATTCTTGGCACCCGGGACAGCGCCCTTGACCAAGATGAGGTTCTGCTCGGCATCGATGCGGACAACGGAAAGGTTCTTGACGGTAACGCGCTCGTTACCCATGTGACCGGCCATCTTGACGCCCTTGAGGACGCGCGCAGGATAGGCGCACTGACCGATAGAACCGGGGTGACGCTGGAAGTGAGAACCATGCGTCATAGGACCGCGGCGCTGACCCCAGCGCTTGATGCGACCCTGGAAGCCCTTACCCTTGGAGGTACCGATGACGTCGACCTTCTCGACATCAGCGAAATCAGCGACGGTGACGACCTCGCCGACCTTGTGCTCCTCGCCGTTCTCGACGCGGACCTCACGAAGGAAGCGGACAGGCTCGACGCCAGCCTTGGCGAAGTGACCAGCCATGGGCTTGTTCACGTTCTTGGCCTTGATGTCGCCGAAACCGATCTGGACGGCGTCATAGCCGTCGGTTGCCTGAGTTTTAACCTGCGAGACAGCGCAGGGGCCAGCCTGGATGACCGTGACGGGAACGACGTTGTCGTCCTCGTCCCAAACCTGGGTCATGCCAATCTTGCGGCCGAGAATCATGCTGATCAAGATATGATCCCAACTCTCGCGTGGTCTTGGGACAATGCGTACACCACCGAGCGTACGCCCCTAGAGGACCACTACTTACACGACGTGCTCCCCAGCCTTGTATTTCGCCCGGACTACCTGACAACCCTATTAAGCAGGCATTTTGTCCAGCCAGAATACTCCCCTGGTTACACACAGCTGTTTAGTATACACGGCTGCGGGCGTATCCATCGAGATTCATATTTCACTCACATTGTTTACGCAGGTAAAGTGCGTGGCACGTTCCCAGTGTGCGGCGGAGGGGGCGGGCCTGAGACATATTAAGGTTGCTGCTCTACAGTCCTGCTCACGACGGAGAGCACATTAAGTGCTCTCCTGTTCGTGCGGAACTCGCGACAACCTTAATATGTCTCAGGCCCGCCCCCTCCGCCGCACACTGGGAACGCCACGTTGATGTCTGCTAAACCTTGCTCGCTCAGGCTAATGACTTTGTTGGGGGTCCACTATTTGCTGGAGGGTGAACTTGCATTGGGACGGTTCGCCTTCTGCTTGTGGCTTTGCCTCATCGAAATCGAAGATCATGATGGCGCAGTTGGGGAGTTTTGTTGGGAGCTCGAAGCCCTCTGGGGCTGCGGCCTTGATAAATTGGCGGCTGGCGCTGCCGTGGCTTACTGCTAGAAGGGTTTCGATGCCCTCGGAGCCCATGATATTGGTAAGCGCATCCACCATACGTTCTTGCAGCGCCTGGCTTCCTTCTCCTCCGAAGGGGACCAGGTCCTCGCCCGGATCCCAGACGTCGGTGGGCAGCGCGCCGTGCGGGCCTTCTTCGAAGGAGCCGTAGCAGCGCTCGATAATGCCTTCGCAGGGCTCGGCTGCTGCGTCCGGGCCGAGGAGCTCGCATGCGACGAGACTTGCCGTGTCCATGGCTCGGCCTAAGGGTGATGAGACCACTTTGTCGGGGACGACGCCGTGGGCTTTGAGCCATGCGGCTGCCATCCCGGCTTGCTGACGGCCTAAGTCGGTGAGCGGTGAATCGCAGCGGCCCTGGACCAGCTTTTTGACGTTGAACTCCGTCTGACCGTGGCGGAGTAGATACAGCTTCTTCATGCTCTCCCCTTCTGCATAACCTGCTTTGCCGGCATAGCCTTACTCGTGGGTATGCCCTACGTAGTCTTCGTCGATCGTAATCTTGGCAATCGACTTGGGATATTCCGATTCGACCCGTTGTGTCAGCGCGTGCTTTACGTCTTCGCCACTCATCTGCAGATCCGAGGGACGCACGCAGTCAAAGATCACGTTGGTGTGCGTAGGACCCGGCACGCAGCGCAGGTCATGAATCGAGAGGCGGCTATCGATCTCCTGGGCCATGGCGTGAATGCGCAAGCGCATGCTCGCCAGCTTGGGGTCATCGGTCACGATGGGATCGTAGTGAAGCGTAACGATCATGCCGTCTTCGTCCCTAAACGACTGCTCGATGTTATCGAGCGTGTCGTGACTTTCCAACGGGCTGTCCTCGGCCGCCATCTCGGCATGCGCACTTGCAAACTTCCTGCCCGGGCCGTAGTCGTGAACCATCAAATCGTGAACGCCCAAAACGCCGGGATAGCTCATGATCTTGTCTCGAATGTGCTTGACCAGCTTAGGATCGGGCGACTGGCCCAAAAGCGGGCTCACCGTATCCTGGATGAGCTCAAAACCGCTCCAGCCAATATAGGCGCCAACGGCAAGGCCGACCCATGCGTCAAGATTGATGTGCGTCACCTGCGAAACAATTGCGCACGCCAACACGGCGCCTGTGGCAAGGACATCGTTCTTGGAATCCTGCGCGGTCGCATGCAGCGTCTCGGACTCAATGCGATCGCCGAGCTTTTGGTTGAGGGCCGCCATCCACAGCTTTACAACCATCGAAAGTGCCAGGACCGCCACCAGGGCAAGCGAGAACTCGACAGGCTCCGGGTTGACAATACGCTCCACCGAGGACTTCACCAGTTCGATGCCAATAAGCAGCACGAGCGCCGCCACGACCAAACCCGAGAGATACTCGTAGCGACCGTGGCCGTAAGGATGCTCGGGGTCGGCCGGCTTGCTCGCCAGCTTAAAGCCCAGCACGCTCACGATATTCGAGCTTGCATCGGACAGGTTGTTCATGGCATCCGCCACAATCGAAACCGATCCCGACAGCACGCCAATTACGCCCTTCGCAGCGCATAGTGCCACATTGGCGAGAATACACACCACGCCCGTCAACGTGCCCACGCGCGCACGGTCGCCCTGCGCACGCTTAACAATCCACTCGACCATCTACATCCGCCCCCACGGTACTACCTATATATCTATTGCTCAAACGGATTGTAGTGTAGCCACTTTGTCCCCCAGATACAAAAAAGGCCGCAACCCACACGGGCCACGGCCTTGGAATATGGCAAAGGAATCGTCCTTGTGTCGCACAGGTTTACGCGCTTACTTCGGCCACGCTCTTCGAGGTTTCGGGTGAATCGGCTCCGTCCCCCGTCGTCTGTCCCTTCGCCGGCACCACGCCAAAGCAGTAGCTCAGCGCCGCAGACACCGCAAATGCCACACCGCCGGCAGCGCAGCACCACAGCAGGTTCGAGATGCCGCCCGTGGCAAAGCCAATGACCATAAGGACATTCGTCATGCCGATGGTATAGGCCGTAACGTGGCCCACGGCCGCAACAAGGCCTCCGACGGCGCCGCCAATGGCCATGCACGTCAGGCACCTGCCATATTTAAAGCCGCAACCGTACAGCGCCGGCTCGCTTACGCCGCCAAGAACACCCGAGATTGAATAGCCCAGCATGAGCGCCTTCTCGTCCTTATCCGCAACGCGAAGCGACGCGCCAAAGGGCATGCCCCAAACGGCGAACGTTGCCATCGTCGCGGCGATCAGGATGCACGAATCCGTTCCCACACTCATAAACTGCGCATAGGCGAGCGATAGGACAACGTTGCTGACGCCGGCGATCTTTAGGAACTCCCAGCCCGCAGCAAGCCCCATGAGCGTGAGCAGCGACACGATGCCACCGGAATTGCCAAGCATAAACATAAGCTGGCCCAACAGCATGCCCAGATAGCTGCCCGCCGGCGCCGTAATACACAGCGAAACCGGAACCATGACAAGCATGGTCGCAAACGGAACGAACGAAAACGCCACGGCCTTAGGGATAACGCGCTTAAAGAAACACTCCACTCGCCATAGCACGGGCACCGAGATGAGAACCGGAATAACAGTCGTCGTGTAATCGTTGACCGGCGCAGGAAGCAGACCATACACGGAAGTCATCGATGCCCCCGTCGTCGATGCGGCATCGACAAGCTTGAGTAAATCGGGTGCAATCAATACGCCGCCCAGCATCATGCCCAGCTGCTCCGAGCAACCGAGCTGGCGGGCGGCCGCCCAACCAAGATAAATGGGCAAAAAGTAGTAGCCGGCGTTATAGAGCCAACTGTAGAACAGGCGATAGATATCGGAATCGGCAGACCACAGGCCCAGCATGCCTTCGCCCATAATGACAGCGACGGTGCGGAACAACGCCGCGCAGACAATAAACGGCAGCGCCGACATCATGCTTTTGGACAGATAGTCCACCACGGCCATGGCGTTTGATGAAACCGACGTTGTAAACGAGGTGTTAGAAACTTGTAGCATGGAATGCCTTTCCCAATATGACATGCGGGCTGTCCCTTTGTCACATCGTGCGGTACTGACCGATTGCGCGGTACTTTTCGTAGCGGAGGTTTGTGAGGGTCGCGTCGTCGAGCTGCCCAAGCGCATCGAAGGCATCAAATGCCGAGGACATGACGGCACCGGCGATCTCCTCATGCGACAGGCCTTTATCGTCAACAATGCCGTCGATGATGCCGAGCGCCAGCAGATCGGGGGCCGTGAGCTTAAGCGCCTCGGCGGCCTCATTCGCGCGCTCGGTATCCTTCCACAGGATCGACGCACAGGCCTCGGGGCTCACGACCGAATAGGCCGAGCTCGAGAGCATCAGGATGCGGTCGGCCACGGACAGCGCCAGCGCGCCACCAGAGCCGCCCTCGCCTGTCACCACCGAGACAATCGGCGTCTTAAGGCCGCTCATCTCCATGAGGTTCTGGGCAATCGCCTCACCCTGGCCGCGTTCCTCGGCACCGATGCCGCAAAACGCGCCCGAAGTATCGACCAGGCACAGAACCGGTCGACCAAACTTTTCGGCCTGGCGCATCAGGCGACGCGCTTTGCGGTAGCCCTCGGGATGTGCCATACCAAAGTTGCGACGCATGCGCTCTTTGGTCGTGGTGCCGCGCTCGATGGCGATGACCGTTACGGGGCGTCCGTCTTTCCAGCCAATGCCAGCCACCACAGCAGCGTCGTCGCCAAAGTAGCGGTCGCCGTGCAGCTCCACAAATCCATCCAGGCCCAGCGAGATCATCTCGCCCGCCGTGGCGCGATCTGCCGAGCGGGTCTGCTTGACAATCTCGAGCGCGGTTTTTGGTGCGGCCGAGCGCTTGAACAAGTATCCCAGCTTTTTGCCGCGGCGACCCGTATGCACGATCTCATGCGGTGCCCCCAGGCCGGGCGCGTGCCCTTCGTGCAGCGCCAGCAGCTCGCCTACCGTGAGCGCAATCTCGCCACGCGGAACAACGGCATCGCAAAAGCCGTGCTCCAGCAAAAACTCGGAGCGCTGGAATCCCTTGGGCAGGCGCTTGTGCATGTTCTGCTCGATCACGCGCGGGCCGGCAAATGCCGTCAGGGCATCGGGCTCGGCCAGGATAATGTCGCCCTCCATGGCAAAGCTCGCGGTTACGCCTCCGGTCGTGGGGTCGGTGAGCACCGTGATATACAGGCCGCCCGCCTCGCTGTGGCGCCTAACCGCCGCAGAAATCTTGGCCATCTGCATAAGCGAGGTCACGCCCTCCTGCATGCGCGCACCGCCCGAAACGGTAAAGCCGACAACCGGCAATCCCAGCTCGGTCGCACGCTCAAATGTGCGACAGATCTTCTCGCCCACCACGGAGCCCATCGAGCCCATCATAAAGTTGGCGTCCATAAAGAAGAGCGCGGTATCGCAACCGCAGATTTTGCCCCTGCCGCACACAACGGCATCGCGCTCGCCCGAACGCTCGCTCACGCTCTTGAGCTTGTCGGCATAGCCGGGAAACGAGAGGAAGTCCTCCGACGCCAGATTGGCATCCCATTCCTCAAACGTGCCCTCGTCGACCGTCATGCGCATGCGCGCGCGACCGCTCACGCGAAAGTGTTTGCCGCAACGAGGGCAGACCTCGAGGTTGTCGTGTAGGCGTGCCTCATCGATCACGCGGCGGCACTCCGGGCACTTGATAAACACGTGGCGCGCGGGAAACTCGGCGCACGACTCGGTCATCGGTCCCTCGAGGACGTTGACCGTCTTCGCTTTTCTATTCATCAGCATAGAGATGCCCCATCAGATCGGTGTGATACATGCCCGACAAGAACTCGTCGTTTGCCAGCACGTCGAGCTGAAGCTCGCTGTTTTCGCTCACGCCCTCAATCACGAGCTCGCCCAGGGCCGAGCGCATCTTGCGAATGGCGCCGTCACGCGTGGGCGCACACACGATGAGCTTGCCAAGCATGGAGTCGTAGTACGGCGGAACGTTCGCACCGGTAAACATGGCGGAATCCCAGCGCACGCGCGGACCACCCGGCACACGCAACGCGGTGACCGTTCCGCATGACGGCAGAAAGTCCGGCGTTTCGGCATTGATGCGGCACTCCATGGCGTGGTTGCGGACCGGCATATCCTCCTGCTCAAAGGGCAGAGGCTGGCCGGCTGCCACGCGCAGCTGCCACTTGACCAAGTCGGTATCGGTCACAAACTCCGTAACCGGATGCTCCACCTGCAAGCGCGTGTTCATTTCCATAAAGTAGAAATTGCCGTCGTCCGAATACAGGAACTCGATGGTACCGGCTCCTTCGTAGCCGACGGCACGAGCCAGGTCACGCGCTGCCTTGTGCATGCGAGCACGAATGTCGTCGTGTCCGTCGAGGCACGGCGCGGGGCTCTCCTCGATCAGCTTTTGGTTGCGACGCTGCACCGAGCACTCGCGCTCGCCAAGCGAAAACACATGGCCCTGCTTATCGGCCATAATCTGCACCTCGACATGGTGCGCCGGCGCGACGAACTTCTCCATGTAGCACTCGCCGTCGCCAAAGACGGCCTCGCCCTCGGCACGCGCCTCGATGAACGCCTTTGCCGCATCTTCCACGCGCTCGACCTTGCGAATACCGCGACCGCCGCCACCTGCACGCGCCTTAATGAGCACGGGACAGCCAATGCGCTCGGCCTCGGCCGTTGCCTCCTCGGGGCTTTTGAGCAAATCGCAGCCCGGCACGATGGGCACGCCCGCCGCGGCAGCCGTTCGACGTGCGGCGTCCTTGTCGCCCATGCTGTCGATCACCTTGGCCGAAGGACCAACAAACGCCAGGCCATACTTGTCGCAGTCGCGCACGAAGCTCGCCTTCTCGGAAAAGAAGCCATAGCCGGGATGAATTGCCTTAGCTCCCGACTTTACGGCACAGGTGAGCACGGCATCGTCGTTGAGGTAGCTCTCGGCAAGACGCGGGCCACCGATGCAATACGCCTCGTCGGCAAGCTGCACGTGCAGCGCGTCCGCATCGGCCGTGGAATAAACAGCGACGGTCTTGATGCCCATATCGCGGCACGCGCGGATAACACGGACCGCGACTTCGCCGCGGTTGGCGATGAGCACTTTGTCGAACATGAAGCCTTCCTTAACTTTCGTGCATGAGTGCAAAAGACATATCGGCGCGGCAGCAAACCTCACCGTTGACGCTCGCGGTGCCCGTCGCAAAGCGGAACGGCCCGCGCGCACGCGTGATGGAGCACACCAGATCAACCGTGTCGCCCGGGCGCACCGGACGCTTAAAGCGCACCTTGTCCAGACTCGTGTAGAACGGCGTCGCGCCGCGCGCCTCCTCATCGCCCATCAGCAGCACGCAGCAGTTCTGGGCGAGCATCTCGCACTGAATCACGCCGGGGACGACCGGGTTTCCCGGAAAATGCCCCTGCAAAAAGTACTCGTCGCCCGTAATCGTAATCTTGCCGTGGGCCTCGTCGCCCACCAGCTCGGCTTCGTCGAGCAAAAGCATCGGCTCGCGATGCGGTAACAGCTTCTTGAGCTCTTCTTTGTTCACGGATATCACCTATCCGATCCTCATGAGGCAGCTGCCAAACTCCACGAGGTCGCCGTCGGCCACGCAGATCTCGAGCACCTCGCCATCCGCCTCGGCCGTTACCTCGTTGAGAACCTTCATGGCCTCGATGATGCAGAGGGTCTCGCCGGCCTTGACCTTAGAGCCCACGTGCACAAACGGCTCGTCGCCCGGCGCCGGGGCAGCATAGAAAACGCCGACCATGGGAGCGGTCACCTCGGTGCCCTTGGGCTCCGGTGCGGCGGCAGGCGCCTGCGCGGCGGGCTCCGGTGCGGCGGCAGGCATGGCGACAGGAGCCACCGCCGGAGCAGTCACGGCACCCGGCATAGACATGGGCACGGCAACCGGCTGCGCGGCACTCGCACGCTCGAGTTCGACCGCGGTGCCATCGGGCTCCTCAACGCGCACGCGCGTGAGGCCGCGGTCCTCCATAACATCGGCTATCTCGGCAAGTCTTTTGGAATCCATGCTCTAGCTCCTCGTATATCTACGCAGCGCGATGGCGGCGTTGTGCCCGCCAAAGCCCAGGTTGGTCGAAAGCGCCCAGGTAAGGTCGGCGCGAACCGCGCGATTGGGCGTGTAGTCAAGATCGCAGGCGGGATCGGGCGTGTGGTAGTTAATGGTCGGCGGCACCACGCCCTGCTCGAGCGCCATGGCGCAGGCCATGACCTCGATGGCACCCGTGGCACCGATCATGTGGCCGGTCATCGACTTAGTCGACGAGACGTGCGCGGCGCGCGCCGCGTCCTCGCCGAGCGCACGCTTAATGCCCGCCGTCTCGGACGAATCGTTGAGCTTGGTCGAGGTGCCGTGGGCATTGATGTAGAGACCCTCGGAAGGCTTGACGTCGCCCTCGGTCACCGCCAGCGATATCGCGCGGGCAATGCCGGCAGCCTCGGGATCAGGGCTCGTGATGTGATAGGCATCATCGGTGTTGCCGTAGCCCACGACCTCGGCATAAATGTGCGCACCGCGCGCCTGCGCATGTTCCATGCTCTCGAGTACCAGCACGCAGGCGCCCTCGCCCATCACAAAGCCATCGCGGTCTGCATCGAACGGGCGGCAAGCCGTCGCGGGATCAGGGTTGGTGGTCAATGCGCGGCAGGACGTAAAGCCCGCAACGGCATCGGGAATAATTGCGGCCTCGGCACCGCCGGCGAGAATCGCATCGGCATAGCCGTGCTTGATGGCGCGGAACGCCTCGCCCACCGCATGGGCCGAGGTTGCGCACGCGGTCACCACGGGCAGGGTCGGGCCCTTTGCCTTATGGCGAATCGCGATGTTGCCCGAAGCCATGTTGGGAATCATCATCGCGATCATATAGGGCGATGCGCGGCGGGGCCCGCGGTCGGCAATCGTATGGACGTTGTCGACAAGCGTCTGCATGCCGCCCACGCCCGAGCCCACGTAGACGCCCAGGCGCTCGCGATCGATGGCGCCTTCGACATCAAAGCCCGCATCGTGCATCGCCTCGTCCGAAGCCGCCATCGCAAACTGAACGCAAGGGTCCAGATGCTTGGCGTCACGCTTGCCAAAGTACTCGTTGCCGTCAAAGCCCTTGACCTCGGCCGCCACCTTGACGGCAAATGCATCGGTATCGAAGTGCGTAATCGGGCCGATGCCGCACGTGCCAGCGCACATTGCCGCCCAGGTGGCAAGCGCGGTGTTGCCGAGCGGCGATACGGCACCTATGCCGGTGATTGCAACTCTCTGTTCCATCATGGTCTCCTCATCCAAGCCGTTCTTCGGCCCTGATTTCTACATCGCCATTCCGCCGTCAACGCGTACGACCTCGCCCGTAATGTAGGAAGCCGCATCGCTCGCCAAAAAGCGCACCACGCCGGCCACTTCCTCGGGGCGCGCCATGCGCTTAAGGGGAATCTGCTCCTCGGTTGCCGCACGAACCTTTTCCGAAAGCTTTGCCGTCATATCTGTCTCGACAAACCCGGGGGCGACCGCGTTCACTCGTACGCCGCGGGGCGCAAGCTCGCGCGCCACCGCCTTGGTCAAGCCGATCACGCCCGCCTTGGAGGCAGCGTAGTTGGCTTGCCCGGCATTGCCCATCAGGCCCACAACCGAGCTCATGTTGACGACGCAGCCGCCGCGCTGGCGCATAAAGGTCTTGGTGAGCGTGCGCGTCATGTTGAATGTTCCCTTGAGATTGACGTCGAGCACGCGGTCGAAGGCGTCATCGCCCATGCGCATGAGCAGGCCATCGCGGGTGATGCCAGCGTTGTTGACGAGCGCCCAAATGGAGCCAAAGTCGTTGAGGACCGCTTCCACGCACGCGTTGACGGCAGCGGGATCGGCCACGTCGCATTGATATGCGCGAGCTGTGGCACCAGCGGCCTCGCAGGCTTCGCACGTCTCGCGCGCCGCATCGACGCTGCCGGCATAGACGACGGCGATATCGTAGCCATCCTCCGCCAGACCGATAGCGCAGGCGCGGCCGATACCCCGCGAGCCGCCCGTGACCAGTGCCACGCGACGTAAGTCGTTGCGCTCGAGCGTGCCGTTGTTCAAATTGCCCATGTCATTCCTTTCGGGTTACAGCCCTGTGGACTATGCGAGCTCGTCGGCAATAGCTGCGACCTGCTCGGCTGTTTCGCACGAATACACGCAAACGTCGCTCAGCGTACGCTTGACCAGGCCGGACAGCGTTTTGCCAGGGCCAACCTCAATAAACGTGTCGATGCCCTGATCTTGCAGAGTATGCAGCGTGTCGACCCAGCGCACGGCATGACTCACCTGGTTGGCCAAGACATCCGATGCCGCTCGCGGATCCGCCGGATAGGGCGCCGCCGTCATGTTTGCCATGACCGGAATCAGCAGCGGAGACGGCGCGTGGCCGGCTTGGATATACGTCGCCAGCCCCTCAGTCGCCTCGGTCATATAGGGACTATGGAATGCACCCGACACCGCGACTTTCATAGCGCGGCCGCCAGCCCCTTTTACTAGGACGTCGAGCTCCTGCAGCGCCTCGGGCGCTCCGGCAACAACCGTCTGCTGCGGGCTGTTGTAGTTGACCGGCCAGCAGTCCTCGCCGGCCTGTTTTGCCAGGTTCTCGACTTGCTCCGCATCGAGCTTGATGACGGCGCGCATACCGCCCGGATGGCGCTCGGCAGCCGCGGCCATCAGCGCCGCGCGCTCGCACACGAGCTCAAAGCCCGCTCGCGTATCGAATGCCCCCGCAAAGGTGAGCGCGGCGACCTCGCCCAGCGAGAATCCCGCACAGGCGGCAGGCACCACGCCGCGCTCACGCAGAGCGGTAGCCGCTGCCAGGTCGTGAACGAACACGCACGGCTGCGTGTTCTCGGTCTGCGAGAGCTCCTCCTTGGAGGCGCTCCGGCACTGCTCGCTGGTCCCCGGGCGCACCTCGTCGACAATGGCGAACACCTCGGCGGCCGCCGGCGATGCCTCGATCAGGTCGACGCCCATCGCGGGGTGTTGGGCACCCTGGCCAGCAAACAGAAACGCTACGCTACCCATGCGGACGCACCCTTCAGGACGCGCTCGGCGCCATCGATCAGGTCGTCAACGATTTCACGTGCGCTCTGGCGCTCGTTGACCATGCCGGCAATCTGTCCACACAAAAACGAACCCTCTTCGTAATTGCCGTCCTTGGCGGCCTTGCGAAGGGCGCCCGTGCCCATGGCCCCGAGTTCCTCGACACTTACGCCCGCCGCCTCGCTCTTGGCGTAGGCGTTGGTAAAGGGGCTCTTGAGTGCACGCACCGGGTGTCCCGTCGAGCGGCCGGTCGCACGCGTCGAGGTGTCGTTGGCCTTCAAGACCATCTCCTTGTACTGCTCCGATACGGTGCACTCGTCTGCGATCAGAAAGCGCGTACCCACCTGCACGCCGGCGGCGCCCAGCATAAAGGCGGCCGCCACGCCGCGGCCGTCGGCAATACCGCCAGCGGCCACAACGGGAATGTCGACCGCATCGACGACCTGCGGCACCAGTGCCATCGTCGAGGTCTCGCCAATATGGCCGCCCGATTCGGTACCCTCGGCAACAACCGCCGTGGCTCCACGACGTGCCACGAGGCGCGCCAGCGCCACCGAGGCAACGACCGGGACGACCTTGATGCCCGCCTCGTTCCACGCCTTCATGTACTTGGCGGGATTGCCGGCGCCCGTCACGACGACCGGCACTCGCTCGTCAATCACGACCTGCGCGACCTCGTCGGCAAACGGGCTCATGAGCATGACGTTGACGCCAAAGGGCTTATCCGTCTTGGCGCGCAGCTCATGAATCTGGTCGCGAAGCCAGTTGGCGTCGGCGTTCATGGCCGCGATGATGCCTAAGCCACCCGCCTCGGACACTGCGGACGCCAGCGAGGCATCGGCAATCCAGGCCATACCGCCCTGGAACACGGGCTTTTCGATGCCGAGCAGATCGCAGAGAGGAGTCTTGAGCATCTCTACTTCTCCAATGCCGCCTCGACCGTATCGGCGAACTCGCCGACCGTCTTGGGGTTCTCCTCGGTATCGAGCTGGATGCCAAACTCGTCCTCGACGGCGACGAGGATCTCGACGGTGCCCAGGCTGTCGAGACCAATCTCCTCGAGCGTGGACTCGGGCTTCATCTCGACATCGTCAAGACCGGCGGTCTCGCGGATAACGTCGCAAACGCGCTCGAAGGTCTTCTGATCTGCCATGGTAGTTCTCCTTTGGTTGTGCCCTAGGGCGTTTTTATTTCCTATGTGCGACTACTTCCAACGAAGCAGATAGCCACCTATATCCAGACCGGCGCCAAATCCAACCAAGGCGATGGTGTCGCCTGTGTGAAGTGCACCGGCGTTTGCCAGCCGGTCGAGGGCAAGCGGAATGCATGCGCTCGAAATGTTGCCGATCTCGCGCAGCGTTCGAACCACGCGCTCGTCTGGCACGCCGAGGCGCTTGACCGCCTGACTCAGGATTCGTTCGTTAGCCTGATGGAATACAAAATGGTCGATGTCTTCGACCGAAATGCCCGCATCGCCCGCAAGCTTATGGACCGTGTCGCAGATGGCGTTGACGCCGAACTTGAACACGCGGCGGCCATTCATGGACAGCACGCTCTCGCTATCTGCAGAGGCCTTAAACGGCGAGGTGCCGACCAGACCGGGTACGCGCAACGTCTCGACGTCGGGCGCCGTCGAAAGCTCAACGGCAAGGGGGTTGTCTCCCCCAGCTCCAATCACTGCGGCGCCTGCCCCATCGCCAAAGAGCACGCAGGTGGCGCGGTCGGTCCAGTCGAGCGTGCGCGTCATCTGCTCGGCAGCAACGACAAGCACGCGCTCGGCACGGCCGCGGGCGATATAGCCCTCGGCGACATCGAGCGCAAACACGAAGCCGGCACAAGCCGCCGAGACATCGAAGGCAGGGCACGTCGCGCCCAGACGCTCGGCTACGGCACACGCCTCGGCGGGAACAAGGTGGTCACCCGTTGTCGTCGAGCAGACGATTAGATCCAGCTGGCTCGCGTCGATTCCGGACACCTGGAGTGCCCGCTCGCTCGCCGCTACGGCAAGGTCGTCGAGTGACTCGGTGGTGCAGACGTGGCGGCCCTTGATACCGGTGCGGGTAAAAATCCACTCATCCGAGGTATCGAGGAACTCAGATAGCTCGTCATTGGAAACACTGCGCTCAGGAAGTGCCGAACCTGTTCCAAGAATCGTGAAACCCATCACTAACCTCCTTTGAGTTGTTGACGTGTTTACATCGACCAAGAGAGGATAACGCATTTCAGTCTTTGTTGACGTGTTAACATTAAATTGTCCAAATGCGACAAAGGCTTCACATTGTGTCTATCTCTCGACACCATTGCGTCATTCACTTATTCAATAAGGAGGTAGCAGCCGCTATGGATGCCCAATTAACGATTGTCGACGTAACCGGATCGACCAACGATGACCTGCTCGAGGCAGGAAAACAGGGTGCGCCGCACGGCACAGGACTTGCCGCCCGCACGCAAACGGCAGGACGCGGCCGGCGCGGCCACAAGTGGGATTCAACCGCCGGCAACCTATTGCTTTCGATTGTCCTGCGTCCATGCGTTAATCCCGCAAAGTACTCTGGTCTTGCCGCCGTCAGCGGCCTAGCGGTGCTCGAAGCACTCGAAAAGCAGGGTCTTGCAAACGAGATTGGCCTCAAATGGCCCAACGACCTGGTCGCGAGTGGACGCAAACTCGGCGGCATTCTGGTCGAGGCCGCACGCGATAACGAAGGCAAACCTTTCGCCGTCTGCGGCATTGGTGTCAACGTAAACTACACGCCCCAAGAGGTGCCCGATGGCGGCCTGGCGGCAATTGGCCTCTCGGACCTCAACGAGAGCGTTCCCGCCGTCGACATGCTCCTCGATGAGGTCTATCACGCAGTTATAGACGCTGTAGATACCTGGGCAGAGCGCCTCAACGCCAAGGAAGAAGACGCCGGTCCGCTCGCGCCCGTCCACGACGAATATATCGCTCACCTCAATTGGATCGGGAAGCACGTTATCGCCCGCTCCCCCGCTGGAGACGAGCTGGCACGAGGCATCTTTAAAACCGTCGATGCCTTTGGTCGCGCGTGTATCGAAACGGAAGGCGGCTTGCGATCCTTCCATTTTGAGGAGGCATCGCTGCGCCCCTTGAGCGAATAGGTCGCCGCAGCCGTCGGCTCGGCAGCATTACCCGGCAGTCCAAACCATCATTCAAAACAAAAGAGCCCCGCTACCAAGATGGCAGCGGGGCTCTGTAAGCTATGAGCGATATCGCTTAGAGCTTGATGTCGATGTCGACGCCAGCGGGGAGGTCGAGACGCATGAGCGAATCAACGGTGCCCGAGGTGGGGTCGAGGATGTCGATGAGGCGCTTGTGGGTGCGCATCTCGAACTGCTCACGGGAGTCCTTGTTCACGTGCGGCGAGCGGATAACCGTGTACAGGTTGCGCTCGGTGGGCAGGGGGACAGGACCGGAAACGCGAGCGCCGGTCTTCTGAGCGGTCTCGACGATGAGCTTCGCGGACTGATCGACGACCTCGTGATCATAGCCCTTGAGGCGAATGCGGATCTTCTGGGTAGCCAACTTAAACCTCCAAAGAGTGCGAGAGATGTTCTCGCGGATTACGTAACAGGGAGCTCGAACTTAGGCGTTCTTGCTCATGACCTCGTCCACGATGGACTTGGGCGCGGGCTCATAAGAGTCGAACTGCATCGTGTAGGATGCACGGCCCTGGGTCTGGGAGCGAAGGTCGGTAGCGTAACCGAACATCTCGCCCAGCGGCACCTTGGCACGGATGAGCTTGCTGTTCTTGCGATCCTCCATGCCCTCGATCTTGCCGCGGCGACCGGAGAGGTTGCCCATAACGTCGCCCATGTACTGCTCGGGGGTCTCGACCTCGACAGCCATGATCGGCTCGAGCAGCTGCGGATCGGACTTCTTGAGGGCGTCCTTGATAGCCATAGAACCGGCGATCTTGAAGGCGGCCTCGGAGGAGTCGACCTCGTGGTAAGAACCGTCGAACAGGGTGACCTTAACGTCGAGGACCGGGAAGCCGGCGATAACACCGGTGTTCAGGGCCTCCTGGATGCCCTTGTCGATGGACGGGATGTACTCCTTGGGCACGACGCCGCCGACGATAGCGTTGACGAACTCGTAGCCGAAGCCCTCCTCCATCTTCTCGAGCTTGATGACGGCGTGGCCGTACTGACCGCGGCCGCCGGACTGACGGACGAACTTGCCCTCAGCCTTCTCGACGTCGTGACCAGCGGTCTCGCGGTAGGCAACCTGGGGCTTACCAACGTTAGCCTCAACCTTGAACTCGCGGAGCAGACGGTCGACGATGATCTCGAGGTGCAGCTCGCCCATGCCGGCGATGATGGTCTGGCCGGTCTCGTGGTTGGTGGACACCTGGAAGGTCGGGTCCTCCTCGGCGAGCTTGGTCAGAGCCAGGGACATCTTGTCCTGCTCGGCCTTGGTCTTGGGCTCGATGGCAACGTCGATAACGGGCTTGGCGAACTCGATCTTCTCGAGGACAATCTCGTTGCCCTCGGCGCACAGGGTGTCACCGGTGGTGGAGTTCTTGAAGCCGACGCAAGCGACGATGTCGCCGGCGGCAGCGTCGTCACGGTCGATACGCTCGGCGGCGTTCATCTCGAGGATGCGGCCGAGGCGCTCGCGCTGACCGTTGGAAGCGTTGATCACGTAGGAGCCGGACTCGGCACGGCCGGAGTAAACGCGGACGTAGGTGAGCTTACCGACGAACGGGTCGGTCATGATCTTGAAGACCAGGCCGGAGAAGGGCTCGTCGAAGGAAGGATGACGCTCGATCTCCTCGCCGGTGTCCGGATCGGTACCGGTGACGGCCTCGACGTCAAGCGGGCTGGGCAGGTAGTCGACGACAGCGTCGAGCAGCTCCTGGACGCCCTTGTTCTTGTAGGCGGAGCCCACAAAGACGAGGTTGAGCTCGTTGGCCAGAACGCCCTTGCGCAGAGCAGCCTTGAGCTCCTCGACGGTGAAGTCCTCCTCCATGAGGATCTTCTCCATGAGCTCATCGTCAAAGCTGGCAGCAGCGTCGAGGAGCTCCTCGCGCTTGGTGGCAGCGATGTCAGCGAACTCAGCCGGGATCTCGTCCATCGGCTCGGGGTAGGTCATGCCCTTGTCGTCGGCCTTGAAGTCCCATGCAGTCATGGTGACCAGGTCGATGACGCCCCAGAAGTTGTCCTCGGCGCCCATCGGGACCTGAGCGGCCACGGCGTTAGCGTCGAGACGATCCTTCATGGTCTCGATAGCGTTGAAGAAGTCAGCACCCACGCGGTCATACTTGTTAATGAAGGCGATGCGGGGGACGTTGAAGGTAGAAGCCTGACGCCAAACGGTCTCAGACTGGGGCTGAACGCCGGCAACGGCGTCGAAGACGGCGACAGCGCCATCGAGGACGCGCAGGCAGCGCTCGACCTCGGCGGTGAAGTCAACGTGGCCCGGGGTGTCGATGATCTGGATGCGGTAGTCCTTACCGTCCTTGTTCCAGAAGCACGTGGTAGCAGCGGAGGTAATGGTTACGCCGCGCTCCTGCTCCTGAACCATCCAGTCCATGGTGGCAGCGCCCTCATGGACCTCACCGATCTTGTGGGTCTTACCGGTGTAGTAAAGAATACGCTCGGTCGTGGTGGTCTTACCGGCATCGATGTGAGCCATGATGCCGATGTTACGGGTATCGGAAAGCTTGTACTTAGGCTTAGCCATGTTAGTTCCTTACCTTAACTTACCAACGATAGTGAGAGAACGCGCGGTTGGCCTCGGCCATCTTGAAGACGTCCTCACGCTTCTTGACGGAAGCGCCCAGGCCGTTGGAAGCGTCGAGGATCTCGTTGGCGAGACGCTCGGCCATGGTCTTCTCCTTGCGAGCGCGGGAGAAGTTGACGATCCAGCGGATACCCAGAGCGGTGGAACGACGGGAGTTAACCTCCATCGGGACCTGATAGGTAGCGCCACCGACACGCTTGGGCTTAACCTCGAGCGTGGGCTTGACGTTGTCCATAGCCTTCTTGAAGGTAGCGAGAGCGTCGCCACCCTCGGACTTCTCGGCAACGATCTCGAAAGCGGTGTAAACGATGCGCTCAGCGGTGGCCTTCTTGCCGTCAAGAAGGACCTTGTTGATGAGCTGAGTCACCAGGCGGTTGTTGTAAACGGCGTCAGGCTGAACCTCACGACGATTAGCTGCTGCACGACGCGGCATGTGAAATCTCCTTAAGTGTCTACCGTGCGGCGCTTAGGCGGCACACGGCGAAAGTATCAAAACGTTATCTGGCTTATTTAGCCTTGGGGCGCTTAGCACCGTACTTGGAACGGGCCTGCATACGGTTCTGGACCGGAGCAGCGTCGTAGGCGCCACGGATGACGTGATAACGGACACCAGGGAGGTCACGGACACGACCGCCGCGGACGAGCACGATGGAGTGCTCCTGCAGGTTGTGGCCCTCACCCGGGATGTAAGCAGTAACTTCGATGCCGTTGACAAGGCGAACACGGGCAACCTTACGAAGAGCCGAGTTCGGCTTCTTGGGGCTCGTGGTGAAGACGCGGGTGCACACGCCGCGCTTCTGGGAGTTGTGCTGCAGAGCAGCGTTCTTGGACTTCTTGGGCACGGAACGACGGCCCTGGCGAACCAGCTGGTTAATAGTAGGCAAAGCGTACTCCTTCTCGAATGATTCCAGCTTTCTGTAAAGTGCAACGGCTTGAATCGAGGGGTCAGCATCCCCCTACGAAACACGCAGTTCGATAGGATACGTGCCGTTAGCTGTGTCGTCAACAGACCACGCCGCCGGGCGTATCCCAAAATTGGCACATTTCCGCAAAGCCTACACAAAAGGAATCCCCTTCTGTGCGCGGGGGCGGATTCCCGGTCCGGGCGGCCCGCTGTTTAAGTTTGCTGCTCTACAGTCCTGCGCAAG
>CATZMG010000004.1 GCA_958421655.1 uncultured Collinsella sp. | reverse complement strand
CCCCCTGGCCTCCCCTATGTTAACTTCGCCGGCAGCGGCTACAGGGACCTACGCTCTGGAAAGGCGCCGGGCTGATAGTTTGGCTTTTTATTGGTAGGGGCTCTTGCTAGGCTGGAGCACTTCCTAGAGGCGGGCATCGGCTGTGTGCTTGGTTTAGGCGGCGCTGGTTTCTTTGTATTCGAAGACTGGTTCTAGGAGGTCCTCGATGTTGCAGTGGAGGGTTTTTGCTATGGCTCTTACGCTTGTAACCGAAGCTTCATTGATGTTTCTCTGGCGCTGCTCGTACATTTGGATTGAGCGGAGTGACACACCCGATTCGTATGCCAGGTCTTGTTGGGTTTTCTTGAGCCTCTTTCTTGCTAACGCAAGTTTGGTTTGCCTGGACGCTTTCTTCGCCATATCGCAGACGAGACGAGCCACGCGTTCCTCCGAGGCTTCGTGCCAGGGGTAGTACAGGCTGCGTAGCACATCGAATGGAACGACATGCAGCAAATCTTCGAAAGACTCTCCTAGGCGCCACTGAAGGTATGCCAATATCCAGCCTGTCCAATATTCCGGTGTCTTTTCGAATCGGTAGGTTCGATTTGGCATCGGCCTTGATTGATAGCCCGACCTTTCGGCGATAAGCGCGAACAGCTCAACGCCCGATTTTCCCGACACTACCCATGCGTTGCCGCATTCGAACTCGCGGGCTACGCCGCTCAGGCAAAAGAGTTCAGCAACTTCCGATCCTTCTGCCCCATAATCGTTAACGGCATAGTCAAAGCAGTCGCCGAGGTTGTTCATTGCATCCTCAAGGTAGTAGACGGGGTATGTCCTACTCGGCCCACGATCCGTTAACTCTTGGATCATTTAAATCAACCCTCCCTGCCATCAAATCCCTAATGTCGACACCATCAGAGTCAAATCCGTTTACAGTATCCAGGTACTTTCGTCGAGCGTTCTGTTCTCGCTCAAATCGTTTGGGATAAAACTCAGCTCCCGAGGCCTGCTTCCAATCGCGAAACTTAATCGCCGAGAACGCACGCTCACTCATAAGCGCATATTGAATGCCCAAATCCCCCAAAAACATAATGCGCTGCAATTGCCTGAGCGAAATCATGCCGTTGACAAACTGTCTTGCAAACGAGAAATAGGAATCGTCTGCACGATAGCCTCGAATAACGTCATAGGGAGAAATATCAATCAGGCAGTTATCCAGCAGATAACGAAGCCCCTCGCGTGCTACTGGCGTTGAAACATTAAACTCTCTGTTATTCGCCAGAATTGCAAGCCAGTTGAGAATCGAGAACTCACCTGATTCCAAATCCAAAATCGCAAGGCCATCTAAATCAAGCTCATATCGATTGGCAATGCCATCAGACTCGGTCCGACATGCCCACTCCATTGCCATTTCCTCATGCGGTGTGCAATAAAACCCGCGCCCATAGTCATTGAATTGCCTGCATTTATCCAACGATGGATGCTCGACAACAACCTCCGACCCGTGCCAAAGCTCCATATCGACCTCCTAAAAAATATCACCCCAGTGATAGTTTACCAATAACTATCACTGGGGTGATATGAACGGGGGCTTTTGACGGTTTAACCCTGACTAGAGGCAGGCTTCGGCGATGCGGCGCTTGAGTTCGTCGATGCCGGTGCCAGTCTGGGAGCTTGTAATGATTACGTTCTCGGCCGGGACGTTGAGCTGCTTCTTGATGGCTGCCGCCTGGCGGGCCTGTTGGGTGCGGCTGAGCTTGTCGGCTTTGGTGAGGCAGACGATAAAGTTGAACTCGTTGCCCTGCAGGTAGTCGATCATGTCATGGTCGAGTTTACTGGGGTCGTGGCGAATGTCCACCAGCGACACAACCAGGTTGAAGCTGCGCTCGGAGTCGAAGAAGTCGCCAATGAGCTCGGCCCAGCGGTCACGTTCGGCCTTGGAACGACGGGCGAAACCGTAGCCCGGCAGGTCGACGAAGTGCACATCGTCAGCCTCAAAGAAGTTGATGTTGCTCGTCTTGCCCGGCGTACTCGAAACCTTGACCAGGTTCTTGCGGCCAAAAAGCTTGTTCATAATCGACGACTTGCCCACGTTGGAGCGGCCGACAAAGCTCACCTCGGGGCAGGTGGACTCGGGAATCTGCGAAACCTTGCCATAGCTGGCGACGAACTTGGCAAGCTGGTAGTTAATGGAATCGGCCATGGACACTCCTTGGTCGTAGGTTCTTACAAATAGACGCGCTATTGCGCAGCGGCAATGCGGCGGACGATATCGAGCGTGATGTCACTTGCGACACGCGCGTACTCGAACAGATCGAACTCGCGCTCGCAAATTGCATCGTACGCCTCGTCACAATTATCGCTGATAGCGCGCAACACCAGGCAATCGACACCATTTTTGGTTGCGACATGGGCAATTGCCGCGCCCTCCATGCCGACACAATCGGCATGCGTCGCCTCGATAGCGTCGTTGCGCATGGTGGCGCCCGTCACAAAGCGGTTACCCGTGGCAATCGTGCCGACCAGGAACTGCTTGGTGCCCTCGTTCGAAGCGACTGCATTTTTCGAAGCGTCAACAAACCCACGCTCAGCAAGCACGTCGGCGGCAATATCGACCAGCGCGGGCGTCGAGCCAAACTCCTCGAGCCCCGGTGCGGACTCGGCGATAAGCGCGGTATCGGTATCCAGATAGCGTAGGCGTTTGCCAATGACCACGTCGTCGATATGGAGCTTGGGGTTCAAACCGCCCGCGATACCCGAAAGCACAACTGCATGTGGAGCATACTTGCTAATGAGGTGCTGTGTTGCGGCGGCAGCGTTTACCGTGCCCATGCCCGCCGTTGTGGCGACAACTGTCAGGCCGTCGAGCTCACCGCTCACAACGGTCAAGCCTGCCTCCCGTGCCTCGCAAACGTCGCTCAGCTCTTCCTTAATCTGCATGATCTCTTTTTCGAGCGCACCGATAATCGCGATGGTAGCCATACCATTCCCCAAACCTATACGAAATTCTCAACCAAGGTATGGTACCAGCATTTTGTTTGACCTCGCCAAACGAACACGCTAAGCCAGTGCAGCTCGCGTATCAAACAGAGCCTTTGCAATCGCAGCCGTAACCTCGCTCGAACGGTCACTCCATGGCATCGATGTCATGACGCTCATGACATAGGTACGGCCATCGATGTCGATGAGGCCTGCATCGCATGTCGAATAGTAACCACCCTCGCTAATCCAGCCTGCCTTGTTGCGCACCAAAACCTGCTCATCCGCAATGCCATCGCGAATAAACGAGCGCGATGTTGATGCCAGAAGGCCCGACAACCACTGTGAAGTCTCGGTATCCATGCTCAGATACTCGCTCATCTCGCGCCATAACCTCGCAGAAGTGCGCGGGCAGTAGGTCGGAAAATCACTCATCGGATCCAGTGCCGTATCGTAATCGATGCCAAGACCGACAATCCAATCCTCGTAACCGACACGGTCAAACGCCGCACGTAACGCAATAAACGAATCGTTGTCTGAATAAACGACCGCAGCCTCGATCAAGTCGCGCACCGCCTGCCAGCCCATACTGTAACCACCATACGTGGCTAAAGGCCAATCGAGCGACACCTGACCCGATTCGACCAACGTCTCGCAAATATAGAGCGCATGTAACTGCTCGCTCCATACACCTCGACATCGGCGCTATACGTCACGCCTCTACCGCTCGATAGGTCGTAGAACACTACGCCCACTTCACCCAGCTCCTGCGCCCGGCTCAGGGCATCCTGGAGCGAAGCAAGGCTCTTATCCTCCAAGGTAGGAATCTTGTTATCCACCAACGAGAAGGTCTGAACGGTATCACTCGAAGGGATATCGTTAAAGTCCGCCTTCGAAAGCCCCGTCTTGAGGTTCGCTGTCGACAGGGTTTGACTTGCGGTGACTTTAGATTCAGAGACCTTTTTGTTTTGCGTCTGTACCGTTAACGCATCTGAGTGTGCCATTCGCTCCGACGCGTAGGTTTTGGCGGTAATTCCGAGGATAATAACCGCCGACGTTAGCATCCCAATGGCGGCAATCTTCCTCACGCGGATGCGAGTGTCGGCAAGGCCACGCGAAGACGTGTCCTTCGTCTCATATCTGCTGCCATGCTGCGGCACATACTCGTCCCGCGATGCGATGTTTCGCACGTGGTCTCCTGACTGCTACCGTTTATATACGAGCAGCATGATACCGAGCAGGCATTTCTTTCCAAAGATATTCAGCGGCGTTTAAGGTGTCTTTAAAGAAACCACAAGCGTATTTATCCAAATGGCACGATTCTGTTGCGCATCTCACCGCAACCTTGACCAGTCTTTTTGGGACGGGGCTCTTTGGCAATCAACTTGGTGCCCAGGGGCGCTCATTTAAGTCTGTCCCCAATGAGTGCCTTTGGGGAGCGAAAATGGCTCGCTAGCCGATGGCGTTTTTGAGTTCGGCGCGGCGCTTTTTCATGCCCGTCATGACGGCGTTGCGCAGCTCGGGCATGCGCGCGGTATCCATCTGGGGCACGCCCTCAAGCTTATAGGGAATCCCCAACTGCTCATATTTGACGACACCCATGGTGTGATACGGCAGCATCTCCAGACCGACCACGTTGTGCCATGGAGCGATCAGACGACCGAGTGCCTCGCACTCCTCCACCGTGTCGGTAATGCCCGGCACCACCACGTGGCGGATAACGACCTTAATCTTGCGACGTGCAAGCTCATCGCCAAACGCTAGGATGCGTGCGGGATCACAACCGGTCAGCTTTTTATGCTCGACCGGGTCAGCATGCTTAATATCGAGCAGTACCATGTCGGTCTCGTTGAGTACGGCATCGAACTTCTCGGGATGCGCGGGATCGAACGCATAGCCGCAGCTATCCAAGCAGGTATGCACGCGGCCATCGGGGTTGTTGTGCATTGCACGGAACAGATCGGCCAAAAACTCAGGCTGTAGGAGCGGCTCGCCGCCGGACACCGTAATTCCGCCGCTGCGATAGAACTCGTGGTTGCTCTGGAACTCGTCCATCAGGTGCTCGACGGTCACCATGGTGCCGCCGTTAACCGACCAGGTATCGGGGTTGTGGCAATACGCACAGCGCATGGGGCAGCCCTGAACAAACACCACAAAGCGGATGCCGGGTCCATCGACCGTTCCCATCGTCTCAATCGAATGCACGCGGCCCAGGGCAAACGCAGAGTCCTCGGGACGAGCGTCCACACCCTCGAGCGTCATCTCAGCCATTCCCGCTACCTTGCCTCTCATTGGTTTTAGTTACATAAATGCCAGAGCCATTCTAGCCCATACGCATGATGGTGAAACGGTTTAGTGGTCAATTGGGTTGTTCTATTTGGCCCCACACAAAAGCGGCGGGAAGGTTGTCACAACCCGCCCACCGCCGAGGCAATAGAAATCGATAGACTCCAGGCCTTACGCCTTAAGCGTGAGCACCGCGCCGAAGGCGGTCGGGCCGCAATGGCTCGAGATGACGCCGCCGACCTGAGTCCAGGTAATGTCCTTAAAGCCAAGATCGTGTGCATAGACTTCCATGTCGTCGCGCAGCTCCTCGGAAAGACCTACCGAATACGCCAGGCCAATGTGCGAGTAGTCAATCTCGCCCTTGGCAACCATGTGATCAATAAAGGCGCGGGCGCACTTGAGCATAGAGCCGCGGAACTTCTTGGTTGCCACGAACTTGCCGCCCGTCACCTCAATGCAGGGCTTAATCTTGAGCAGATGGGCGCCTAGGAACGCGACGTTGGACAAGCGGCCACCTGCCTTAAGGAAGGCAAGGTCGGTAGGAACAAAGCCCAACAGTACGCGGTCCATGACGGAGTTCGTAAATGCAAAGATCTCGTCGACGGTGACATCGGGGTGAGCCTCGATGTATTTGGCGGTCTCGACGACAACGAGCGACTGGCCCACCGAGACAAAGCGTGTGTCCATGGAGAACACGTAGTCGCGCCCCTGGGCCGCAATCTTAGAGGACTGATGCGAACAGGTCGTGGCCTCGGAATATGCAAGATGCAAAATAGTCGCGTCGGGTTGCTCGGCATGGATGCGGTCGTACACATGCGCAAAATCCGCTGGCGAACAGCCACTGGTCTTGGGCATCACACCAAACTCGTTGCAGCGCGAATAAATCTCGAGCGGATCGATCGAGCCGTCCTCGACGGTCTCGTCACCAATCGTGACATGCATGGGCACGCGCACGATGCCGTAGCGCTCGCAGAACTCCGGCGTCACATCCGACCCAGACTCAACCACGATTACATACTTGCCCATTCTTATCACGACCCATCTCGACGTTGGCTTTTCAATACATGACACGCGCCGCCGCACTGTTGCACAACGGCGTCCAAGCGCCAAAGAGACGCCGCCCCTTGCGCACAACAAAGGACAGCGTCTCCCTGGAAAACTCCGTGCTTATCTGAGATTCTACACGGTTTATTAAGGAGTGTTACTTATTCCGCAAACGGTCGCTATACGCGATAAACGGTAGTTCGCTGCAGCAACTGCGACACATTCCGCCCAGCAAGTCCAATCGCGCTCCACACACGGTTAATGCGCGAGGCGGTAGAAATCCATCGACGCCGCACCCTCGGCGTGCAGCTCCATCGCCGGAACCGCCGGCGAATAGGTACGGCTCGTAAGTGCTGCCTCTCCACCGTTGGCAAAAATCTCGACCATCGTAGTGTCCGAAAGCACGCGCAGGTCGCGAAGTTCGCCGAGCTCGATCGACCTCTGGTCGCGTCCATAGCCTTCGTCGCCCATATCGAGGGTAAGCATCCCGTCCGTATAACGCACAAAGACACCCTTGCGGATTTCGAGCTCGATCATCTTGGCTCCCTCGCAGGAAACCACGACATCAAACAGGCGTCCCGGCTCCTCAACGGTCTCATCGCCTGTCGCGCGAACGCAGTCGCCGCGCATTCTCTCAATCTCGTGCGCCGGCTGCTGGCAGAGCTTGCCATCGCGTATGCTCAGCTCTCGCGGCACCGTCAACGCGCACTGCCACCCGCGCGCCACCGTCGGGCTTTCCGCCTTCGCATCGGGGCAACCCGACCATCCGATCATCAAACGCCGACCCACAGCGTCCTCAAAGGACTGCGGGGCATAGAAATCAAAACCGGCATCAACCATCGGAGGCATGCCCTGGCCGACGATCTTAAAGCTCGGCGCCCCCCAA
Source organism: uncultured Collinsella sp. (assembly GCA_958421655.1). Taxonomy (GTDB): domain Bacteria; phylum Actinomycetota; class Coriobacteriia; order Coriobacteriales; family Coriobacteriaceae; genus Collinsella. The sequence continues at coordinate 40,717 of CATZMG010000004.1, read as the reverse complement.
TCGGCCTCGATGGAGAACCACACGCACTGATGCGGATTGCGGTAACGCCAGCCATCGGCGGGCACGCCCTGCGGGCAGCAAACGAGAATAAGCTCGCCATCAAGCTCAAACAGATCAGGGCACTCCCACATAAAGCCAAACTTCTCGCCCAGCTCAATGCGCGTCGCATAGCTCCAGTTCTCTAGATCGCGCGAGGTATAGACAAGCACGCAGCCACGGTCGTCTTTCGTACGAGCGCCCAAAACCATGTAGTAGACACTATCGTGCTCCAGGATTTTGGGGTCGCGCACGTGCGTACCGATATCGTCGGGGTAGTCGAGTGGCCCAACAGCCATGCGCTTCTCGCCCAATTCACCGGGATTATCGGCGACCATATGAATCTGGTTTTGTTCACGGCCCGTCAACACGTAGTCGTAATCATCGCGGTCAAAATGCTTGACGTTGCCGGTATAGAAGTAGTGAATCTTGCCATCACGCACAAAGGCAGAACCAGAATACGCTCCGCTCGAATCCAAATCGGAATCGGGGAACAGCGCGGGGCCGCGATTCTCGTACGTCACAAAATCCTTTGTCGTCAGATGGTTCCAGAGCACTGGACCGCCATGCGCAGCATCGAACGGATCGTATTGGTGATAGATGTGATACGTATCACCAATCTGCACCAAACCGTTGGGATCGTTAAGCCAGCCAAGCTCAGGCTCCACATGGAACAGGAGTCTATCGGGATCGGACGCGATGCGAGCCGCCGTCTCATCCTGTCCGGCTCGCCACTGCTCATAGTCCGCGCGTGTCACCTTATTTTTTTGATTAAACATCGCCGTTGACTTTCTCGTCTATGGGGAAGGACGCTCGACTCACACGAGTCGAACGCCCTTCCCCAAATGGACTTATCCTCAGATTACGTTGAACGGCTCAACTAGAAGCTGACATCGAAGCCTGCGCCAGCGCCCTCTTCATCGGTGGTCGGGACGCCCTTTGCCTTGTTGTAGGCAAAGATCAAGACGATCGGCACGATAAAGGCGATGAGATTGCCAGCCACATACCACACGAGAGTCTCGGGCGTGACGATGAGCAGGCCAAGCACACCGGTCAGACCCTGACCGATAGCGCGCACCTCAAAGAGTTTGACGAAGGCACCACCGCAGCCTGCACCGATGCATGCGCAGATGAACGGAATGATCGAGTAGCGCATGTTTGCAGCGAAGATAGCGGGCTCGGAGATTCCGACCAGCGTCGGGATAAAGGACGACATGCAGATGTTGCGCTCTTTGGAATGCTTCTTATGAATGAGGTACATGCCGATGGCGCCGCCGCCCTGGGCGATGATGGAAACCGACCAGATGGCCTGGATGTAGTTGAAGCCAGTCGTGGCAACGAGGTTTGCCTCGATACCCTGGATGAACTGATGCGTACCGGTAACGACAAGCGGCTGCAGGAACGCGGCGAAGACAAAGGCACCAAAGACGCCCATCCTGTTGTACAGGATATCGATTACGCCGGCGAGGACGTCGCCGATCAGGTTGCCGAGCGGGCCGAACACGGTGAACAGGGCGACGTTAGCAAGAATCAGGGTAACGGTCGGGACAAAGACGAACGAGACGACCTCGGGGATGTACTTCTGGGCAATCTTCTCGACCTTGGCCATAAACCAAGCAGTCAGGATTGCAGGGAACACGCCGCCCTGGAAAGCAACCATGGGAATGGAGAGCGGACCGAAGTTCCAGTACTCAGCACCCGTCGGGTCCATAACGAACGTGTTACGGTTCATAAGGCTCGGGTGAACCATGACGATACCGACGAGGATGCCCAGGATCGGGTTACCGCCAAAACGCTTGACCGCGCTGTACATAACCAGGACAGGCAGGTAGTCAAACGTGGTGGCGATAATGGCAAAGAAGCTTGCGAGGTTCTTGAGGAACTCGCTGTGGTCGGCAAGGCTGCCCTCCATGCCAAAGAGGCCGTTGGCAACGATCAGCGACTTAAGGCCGATGATGATTGCAGCGCCGACGAAGGCGGGAATGATGGGGATAAAGATGTCCGAGAATACCTTGAGGACCGAGAAGAACTTGCCCTTCTTGTCCGCCTCGGCGCCCTTGACCTCGGAAGCGCTGATCTCCTTAACGCCCGTCAGAGCCATAAACTCATCGTAAACCTTGTTGACGGTACCGGTACCGAAGATGATCATGAGCTGGCCGCTGTTGTACAGCACGCCCTTGACGCCATCGATGTTCTCGAGCTCGGCCTTGTTGTATTTGCTCGTATCCTTGAGCACCAGACGCAGACGGGTCACGCAATGCGTGGCGCCCTCGATGTTCTCCAGTCCGCCGACGTTGTCGACGACTTGCTGGGACACTGCCTTGTAGTCCATGTTCCTCTCCATTCCTTTTCTAAATCATAAAACGGTTCGTTGCCGCTACAGAGACGCGATCGTTGCGTTTGCGCACTTGAGCGCACCGTCGGTGACGGTAAGCGCCACACCCTGGCCCTGCTTGTTGCAGAAGCGAGCGTTGAGCGCAACGTCATCGATAAAGATGGTCGCGATGTCGTCGTCGACGACCAGACGCACATGGTGAGTGCCCTCGCCCTTAAAGAACAACGGACGCTCGAGGCCCATGTTGTTGACCTGGAACCACGGGTACTGGGGAGCCGGCGTGAACTCGAGCTTGCCCTCGCGCAGGTTGGCGCGGAACTCATAGGCAAGACCGGTCTCGGCGTCCTCGGCGAACTTGACCGAGAAGCCGGCAGCGTTACCGCCGAGCTCAATGTCGGCATCGAGCAAGTAGGTGGAGCCGGCATCCGCGGCGAGCACCTGCTCGACCTTGCCCGACTCGCAGGAAAGCTCAAAGGTCTCGACTGCCTTAGCCTCGCCAAAGGCGCCAAGCATGCTGTCGGGGAGCTTGGTGCCGAGCGTTCCGTCGGCACGCTGAACGATCTCGAGGGGCATAAAGGTGCCACCCCATAGGTAAGAGCTGGGGTCGCCGCCCTCGTCACGCGTAGGAACCCAACCAAAGAGAACGCGACGCTCGCCATCGAATGCGGTGCGAGCGGCGTAGTACGCGCGGCCGTCGAAGGAGTCGTCAGCGGGGGTAATCCAAGGACCGTTGATGGACTTGGACATGCGGTAACGGGTCTTGTTGCCGTCGCTGTACTCGGAAAAGACGAGGTACCACCAGTCGCCCATCTTAAAGAGATCAGGCATCTCAAACATGGTGTACAGGCCCGGGTTCCACCAGTCGCCCTGGAACTCCCAGTTGGTCAGATCCTTGGAGGTGAACTTGACCAGACGACCGGTCATCAGACGCTTGTCCTCGCCCACACGCGTGCCGAGGATGAGCATGTACTCTTCGTTCTCCTCATCCCAAAGCACAAAGGGATCGCGCCAGTTGCGGTCATCGTAACCCTCCTGGGGCGGAAGCAGCGTCTCGGCGATGTTCTTCTCCCACTTGACGGCGTCGTCACTCGTTGCGTGAAGAAGAACCTGCTTCATCAAGCGTGCCTTGACCTTATCGCGATTGCAACCAGTGTAGAGCGCATGGTACTTGTCGCCCACCTTAAACACCGTGCCGGCATAAACGTACTGGTCGACCTCCTCGTCGCCGCCACGCTCAAGGCTCTCGCCAAAGTCCTTGTAGTTGACGAAATCCTTGGTCGTCGCGAGTGCCCAGCCAAACGGCTCTCCGAAAGGTCCGGGGTTACGTGTGTCACGCTGATGATAGAGATAGAACGTGCCGTCCTCGCCGTACGGCATGATGTCGCCTACCCAAATTCCCTCAGGCTGGTAATACACCTTATGCATCCGAGACTTCCTTTCCGTCGAGATACTAACTCGGTACATCTGCAAGATATGTCAATCGTTTTCATATGTCAAGCGTTTTCATATCCATACGTCTTTTCGCAGTTCCAGTCGTCGGCAAACGGTTGACATATGCCGGCGAACGGTCATCAGAGGCGTTTGAGGAATTCTTTTGGCACGGGATGAACTACGCGGTTTTGCCCTCAATGAGTTCAACGGGGAGCTTGATATTCGATTCGGGATTATCGCCGTTAACAAGAGCGATGATGGATTGCGCCGCGAGCTCTCCGATGCGATCGATATCTTGGCGTACGGTTGTTAAGTCAGGCATAAACGTCATAGTGCGACGGGCACCATCCGCGCCCACGACCTTAATATCGTCCGGAGCGCTCAAGCCGCGCTGCTTCATAACGTTGAGACAGATGGCCGCCATCGTGTCGTCTCCCGCAAAGATGCCGTCAATATCGGGGTTCTCATCGAGGATCTTCGCAACGACCGCGCTCTTTTCGTCGTCGGGCTTAACGAACTCGACCTCACGGACAAGCGCGGGCAAACCGGCCTGCTCAACAACATCGAGGTAGGCATCGGTACGCTTATTGGCAGGCATGCGCATGCGGCTATTGCTGCGCAGGCACAGGATGCGTGAACACCCGTCATCGATCAGGCGACGCGTGGCAAGTTCGCCGATGCTATAGCTGTCGCTCGCAATCTGAACAGAGGCCTCGCCAAGGTCGCAGTCGATGCCAACCAGACTCAAGCCCATCTCGGCATACGCCTCGGCACCGATATTAAGCGAGTTGACGATGACGCCATCAACCATATTGCGGCGGAGCATGTCGATATAGGAACGCTCAAGATCAGGTCGATTGGCGCTGTTGCACAGCAACATCTTAAAGCCGTTTTCCGCCAACGTGCGCTCGACCGCCTGCACAACCTGAGCATGGAACGGACTGCTCACAAAGGGAACAATCATGCCGATAAGGTTCAGCCGGCCATTGAGCATGGCACGGGCGATATCGTTGGGCGTGTAATTGATGCGCTCCATCGCCGCATGGACTTTATCGCGGGTTTCCTGGCTAATGTAGCCGCGATTATTAAGCACGCGAGATACCGTAGTAGGAGAAACCCCCGCCACCGCTGCAACTTCCTTGATGCCAGGCTTAGCCGTATCCTTAGAACGAGCACTCTCGCGAGCCATAGCACCCTCCCCCATCAACATGTCATACGTTTACATACGAACAAAGCATACCCCAACAACAGCGGGAAGACGGTAACAGCACAAGTAAGTAAACGACTCATCCAAATAATTAGGAGAGTTCCGCCTAAAGGGTGACTCCAAAGGACCCCACATGGCCGGTTTTGGGTTATTTTCCAAAACATCCCGCAGGACGCAAAGGGCTCCGCCGCGCGAAGCGCGCAGCGGAGCCCTTTGCATGTCCGAGGACGTTTTGGAAAGTAACCCAAAGCGGCCCGGCGATCCTGCGGGAGTTAAACCCCTTTAGAACTTGTCGTGGAAGGTACGCGAAATGACCTCGTCCTGCTGCTCCTTGGTGAGCGTGTGGAAGTTCACGGCATAGCCGGAAACGCGGATGGTCAGCTGCGGATACTTCTCGGGGTGAGCCTGAGCGTCGAGCAGCGTCTCACGGTTGAAGACGTTGATGTTCAGGTGGTGGCCACCCTTCTCGGCGTAAGCGTCGAGCATGTGGACCAGGTTATCGGCCTGAGTCTCGGAAACTTCAGAAACCTTCATAATGTGTCTCCTTCGTTCGATAGGCGCCGGCCGAAACCGGCGCGCTAATCAGTAATCGTTATTGTTAGTATAGCACTAACAATAGTTACTCGCCCAGCTGATCAAGGTCGATATCGCCAAAGAACACCTGGTCCTCCTTGCCGAGCGCACTCGGGATGATGGAGAAGGTGTTGGAGATGCCGTCCTGAGCATCGCGGAACGGGAGCTTGGAAACCGAAGACAGCGAAGCGATGGCGCCGTGGCTATCGCGCTTGTGCATGGGGTTAGCACCCGGGGCGAACGGCTGGCCAGCCTTGCGGCCGTCGGGCGTGGAGCCGGTCTTCTTACCGTACACGACGTTGGAGGTAATGGTCAGAACCGAGGTCGTGGGCACGGAGTTGCGGTAGGTGTCGTTCATGCGGATGTACTCCATGAACTGGTGCACAACGTCGTGAGCGATCTGGTCGACGCGGTCGTCGTCGTTACCGTACTTGGGGAACTCGCCCTCGGTCTCGAAGTCGACGATGATGCCGTTCTCGTCACGGACGGGGTGGACCTTGGCGTACTTGATGGCGGACAGGGAGTCAGCCACGACGGAAAGGCCAGCGATGCCCGTAGCGAACCAGCGGTGCACGTGCTTGTCGTGCAGAGCCATCTGAATGCGCTCGTAGCAGTACTTATCGTGCATGTAGTGGATGATGTTCAGCGAGTTGACGTACACGCCAGCGAGCCACTTCATCATGTCGTTGTACTTGGCCACAACGTCGTCGTAATCGAGCGTATCGCCCTCGACGGCGCGATACTTGGGGCCGACCTGCTTCTTGGAGACCTCGTCAACACCGCCGTTGAGTGCGTACAGCAGGCACTTGGCCAGGTTGGCGCGGGCGCCGAAGAACTGCATCTCCTTGCCGATGCGCATGGAGGACACGCAGCAGGCGATGCCGTAGTCGTCGCCGTGGTAAACGCGCATGAGGTCGTCGTTCTCGTACTGGATCGAGGAGCTGGCGACAGAAGTCTTGGCGCAGAACTTCTTGAAGTTCTCGGGCAGACGGGTCGACCACAGAACGGTCATGTTGGGCTCGGGGCTGGTACCCATGTTCTCGAGCGTGTGCAGATAGCGGTAGCTCATCTTGGTAACGAGCGTACGGCCGTCAACACCCATGCCGCCGATGGACTCGGTGACCCACTGCGGGTCGCCGGTGAACAGGGCCTGGTACTCGGGGGTACGGGCAAACTTGACCATGCGGAGCTTCATGATGAAGTGATCCACGAACTCCTGGATCTGCTCCTCGGTGAAGGTACCGTTGGCAAGGTCGCGCTCAGCATAGATGTCGATGAACGTAGAGGTACGGCCGATGGACATAGCGGCGCCGTTCTGCTCCTTGACGGCAGCAAGGTAGGCGAAGTACATCCACTGGATGGCCTCCTGCGTGTTGGTAGCAGGGTTGGAAATATCGAAACCATAGGTCTCGGCCATCATCTTGAGCTCGCCGAGGGCGCGGATCTGCTCCTGCAGCTCCTCGCGATCGCGGATGTTGTCGGCGGTCATGACCGTCGGGGTGGAAGCCTTCTGGGCCTCCTTGTCCTTAATCAGGTAGTCGACACCGTACAGGGCGACACGACGGTAGTCGCCGATGATGCGGCCGCGGCCATAGCCATCGGGCAGACCGGTGATGATGTGAGCCGAGCGGCAAGCACGCATCTCGGGGGTGTAAACATCGAAGACGCCGGCGTTGTGGGTCTTGCGCTCGAAGGTGTAGCGCTCGACAACGTTCTCGTCGACCTTGTAGCCGTGCTGGCTGGCGGCCTGGCAAGCGATGCGGATACCGCCGTTGACGTGCAGAGCGCGCTTGAGCGGCTTGTCGGTCTGGAGGCCGACGATGGTCTCCTTCTCGCGGTGGGCGTTATCGATGTAGCCAGCGGGGTGGCTCACGATACCCGTGACGGTCTTGGTGTCCATATCGAGGACACCACCCTGCTCGCGCTCCTTAAGCAGCAGGTCGAGAACCTCGCCCCACAGCTCCTTGGTACGCTCGGTCGGACCTACGAGGAACGACTCGTCGCCCTCGTAAGGGGTGTAGTTCTTCTGGATGAAGTCTCGGACGTCAACCTCTCCCGTCCAAATGCCTTCCTTGAAGCCTTCCCATGCCTCCTGCATTGTGTAACCACGCTCCTAGTTACGTGTAATGCGGCGCTCTCTCACACCGCTGCTTATTGAATTCTTGAATTTTCGGCTTGCACTACCGGCTTCTTCCGTTCTTCACCACATGTTGGTGCAGGGAAAAACGTTTGTCCACCTTGGAACTGCAACCCAAAACCCAAGATTTCACCCGTTTGAGAAGGATAACATAGCGACCCTCTCCATCTGGGCTGTTATATGTTTCTTTTTTTATATCATAAGGGCGTTTTTTACAAACCCGCAGGAAATGCGAGCGTGAACAACTACCGTTCACCGATTTGTTTAGTTTTTTCCTTGCCTTTGTACGACGTTCACTCTAGCTGTTATGCCAGCTTTAGCGGGGTAAAGTGTCCCAGAGACCCTACAGAAACTGCAGGGCGGCCGCGGGATCCCCCGTGGCCGCCCTGTGGCGTAGCTATTTTTTAGCTTTGATTGCCGCTTGGCATTAGGCGGCTGCGGCGGCCTTGTCGGTCGTTGCCTTGCTATCGCCGTTGCCCTGGCCCTCAAAATGCTTGTAGCACCAGCTGGTGACCAGCGGGGTCAAAATAGCCGTCACGATTGCGCAGGCAGCAACCTGTGCCGTAGCCGTCGCGAGCACGGCGCCACCGTACATGGCCCCATTGACGCTTGCCATGGCAGCAGGCGTGGCCACATTGGCTCCGGCGCAGCTCGAAATGGCCGCACCTGCGACACCCGTGCCGCCCGTGAGCTTATCGACCGCGATGACGGGAATTGCAAAGACCACCGAGCAGATCACGCCGAGCAGAATACCGGGAAGACCGCCATTAATGAGCTGGCCAAAAGTCATGGTCGAGCCCATGGCAAAGAAGACGAGCACAATGATGGCGGAAAGTGCCGGTGCCATCATCTTCTTAAAGCTGGGGAAGAGGTTGCCCAGAATAATGCCGACGACGATCGGCAGGATGGCACCCACGAGCGACCAGCCGATCGGAGCCTGGCCGGCAGCGCCGAGCACGATCATCGTGACCGGAGGGCCGACAACGAGCGTGGTGATTGCGACAGCGCCACGCTCGGCCTCATTGCCCATGGTGCCCATCAGACCAGCGTACATAGCGTTGTTGGCGCCGGTGCAAGCCGCCAGCATCACCATGGCAGAGATGCCAAACAGGTTGTCGTTGAACACATAAAGGATAAGCAGCGACACGGCAACGACCACGATCTGCTTGACAGCGATGATGATGGCACCGCGGGCAGCAGCGGCAGGAGCGCTCTTAAACGAAATCGTCGTACCGACGATGAGCAAAAAAGCGCCCACGAGCGGGCTTGCACCCTGCTGGGTCATGCCAAGCGTAAAGCTGCCAAGCGTTTTGAACAGGTCGGGGAATAGCGTGTTGAGCAGGCAGCCCAGCAAAAGCGGCACCAAAATATTGGCACCCGGGATGGAGGACATCTTAAAGAACGGCTCCTTTGCCGCCGGCGCCTCCACCGCAGTCGATTCACTCATATATATCTCCTTTGGATGCATGCGAATCGTAGCCGCACGCGCCTATGTCAGAAAGAAGGCGACGGTCCCGAGTCGCAGGAGCCGTCGCCGAATAATCGTCGCGAGGTATTACCCGTCTAGGACGATGCCGCCGTCGCAGTCACCGATCTCGCCGTTAACGAAGCTGGCGAGGTCGGAGGCAAAGAAGAGCACCATCTGCGCAGGTTCGCTGGCCTGGGCGGCGCGGCCCAGAGGAATACCGTTGATGATGCGCTGAGAGTTCTCGTCAGAGAGGATCGAGGTCATATCGGTAAGCGTGAGCGACGGGCATACAGCGTTGCAGCGAACGCCGAACTTGCCGCCTTCCTTGGCGACTGCCTTGGTTAGACCGTTAACACCGGCCTTGGAGCTGGCGTAGGCGGCTGTGCCGAGCAGGCCGCCACCGATCTTGCCCGCAACGGAACTCACGTTGACGATAGTGCCGGCATGGGCCGCCTTAAAGTGCGGGTACACGGCGTTCATCATAGTGAAGGTACCGTTGAGGTTGATGTCGATGGTGCGACGCCACTCGGTGTCATCGATCTCGTCGAACTTCTTGGTGCTGATGACGCCAGCGCAGTTGATCAGGATGTTGGTTTGCGGCAGGTCCGCAAAAATCTGCTCGACGGTCTCGCGCGCCTTGGGTGCATCGGCGACATCGAGCTGATAGAACTTGTTGCCCTCGCCAAGCTCGGCCACCGCGGCCTCGCCCTTAGCAGCGTTCCTTGCGATGAGCGCGACATGTCCGCCGCCCGCGACGATGCCCTTGGCGATCTCGAGGCCAATGCCCTGAGTGCCGCCCGTGACAATCGCGGTCTTGCCCGTGAAGTCAAATGCCATGACTCCATCCCCCTCTATATAAGGTGTCTCCTCGCGGGAAGTTGGAGCATCGCACGTGGCGATTATATGAGTCCCAGTCGTCATGGTGGTGACAACCCCTCGCCTAACCGCGGGCATAATAGTTCTTTGAAACGCTTCAGCAATTGAATTTTTTAACTCTTTATGCGCTCTTTATATTGCCCACTGCATGAGGCCCAAATATGCGGGTATCATCTTTTACCGAAAATAGTTTCTAGTGTTAGGGGTTTTCGGTGGAAGATACCGATTTCCGTGAGCTTGGGCGTCAGCTCCTTACCGAGTTCGGCAGCATGCATCAGCGCATTTCGCGCTTTGCCGACAAAGCCCTCGGCGGCGAGATGGCCGTCATGCGCGCCCTCATACTCGCCGGCGGTTCGCTCACGCCGAGCGAACTCGCTGATCGCGCCTGGGTCTCGAGTGCCCGCATCGCCAATATCCTACGCGCTCTCGAAGCCAAGGGCTGGGTCGAGCGCGAGCACTCAAAGACCGACCGTCGTCGCGTACACGTCACGGTGACCGACAAAGGATTCCAGGATCTCGAAATCAAACGTCGGGAATTCGAGAACCGCACTGCGACTTTCCTCGAGCAGCTCGGCGAAACAGATACCCAAGAGATGGTGCGTCTTCTAAGGCGTGCCAACGAAATTATCGACCGCAATCAAGAAGGGAGAGATGCCGAGTGAGGATTCTCAAGCTCTTTAAGAAGCATGTCCTGGCACTGTTCGCAGCTATCGTACTTATCGTAATCAGCTGCAACGCCGATCTGGCGCTGCCTACCTATATGAGCGACATCGTCGACGTGGGCGTGCAGCAAGGCGGCATCGCCTCGCCCGTGCCCGACACCATTCGCGCCGAATCGCTCGATGACCTTGAGCTCTTTATGAGCGCCAAAGACGCCAAGACGGTAGAGGCTGCGTTTGGCAAGGCAGACAAAAACGGGATTCGCACGTACAAGGGCACCGAGGAAGAGCGTGCCGATGGAGGCAAGATTGCCGACATTATGAGCCTGCCCGAGACTGTCGTTCTTTCGCTCGACCAGGGCATCGACGCCGACTCCATGGGCGACATGATGGGCTCGTCCAGCGAGAAAGACAACAACGCTGCCCAGGCCATGCCCACCCCCGAGCAAATGGCAGCGATGACGCCCGAGCAGCTCGCCGAGATGCAGCAGAAGGCCGCAGCGGCGCAGAACATGCAAAAGCAGATTGATGCCGACGGCGGTAAGATCACCATGAAGAGCCTGCGCCTGGGTGTCGAGGGCGGTCTGGTAGACCAAAGCAAGCTCGTCGAAGGCGCCAACCAAATGGCGGACAAAATGGGCTCCATGTCGGGCTCCATCGTCACCCAGCGCGCCGTGAGCTATGTACAGGACGAGTACAAGGCACAGGGCATCGACCCCGCCGACGTGCAGAACGCCTACCTGAGCCACATGGCGACCACGATGTTTGGGCTGTGCCTGGTGTCGCTCGTCGCCACCATTCTGACCGGTGCCGTGGCGTCGCGCACCGCCTGCTCCATCGCCCGCGACCTGCGCCGCGAGACCTTCAACAAGGTTATGCACTTCTCGCCGGCCGAGGTGGGCAAGTTTAGCCAGGCCTCGCTCATCACCCGCTGCACCAACGATATTCAGCAGATCCAGATGGCCGCAACCCTGTTTATCCGCATGTGCCTGATGGCCCCCGTCATGGGCATCGTCGCCGTCATGCGCGTCCTGGCCAACCACACCGGTCTGGAGTGGACCATCGCCGTGGCCATCATCGCGGTTTCGGCCGTTGTCGGCGTGCTCATGGGCCTCACCATGCCCAAGTTCAAAAAGATGCAGAGCTTTGTGGACCGCGTGAACCTTACCGCCCGCGAGCTGCTCGACGGCCTTATGCCCATCCGCTCGTTCAACCGCGAGGAACATGAGCTCGAGCGTTTTGACAAGGCTTCGCTCGACCTGATGACCACGCAGCTCTACACCAACCGCGCCATGAGCTTTATGATGCCGCTCATGATGCTTGTCATGAACTGCATCACCGTGCTTATCGTCTGGTTTGGCGCGCAGGGCGTGTCCGACGGCGTGATGCAGGTCGGCAACATGATGGCGTTTATCTCCTATACCATGCAGATCGTCATGGCGTTTATGATCCTCACCATGGTTTCGGTTATCCTGCCCCGCGCCGAGGTCGCAGCCGAGCGTGTGGAAGAGGTCATCACTTGCCCCACGAGCATCAACGACCCTGTCTCGCCCAAACTGCCCGTGGCCAGCGCGCCGCGCGGTGAGCTCACCTTCCGCGACGTGAGCTTCCAGTATCCCGATGCCCGCGCCGATGTCATCAGCGGCGTGAACTTCACCACGCATGCCGGTCAGATGCTCGGCATCATTGGCTCCACGGGCTCGGGCAAGTCCACGCTCGTGCAGTTGATTCCGCGCCTGTACGACGTCACGGGCGGCAGCATTTCGCTCGACGGCATTGACGTGCGCGACATGACCCTTTCCGAGCTGCGCCGTCGCATTGGTTACATCCCGCAGCAGGGGCGTCTGTTCTCGGGCACTGTCGAGAGCAACCTCAAGTTTGCCGGCGACATGGTAAGCGATGACGACATGCGCCAGGCCGCGCGCATCGCCCAGGCCGAGGACTTTATCGCCGAACGCGAGGGCGGCTACGACTCCCCCATCAGCCAGGGCGGCTCCAATGTTTCGGGCGGTCAGCGCCAGCGCCTGGCCATCGCCCGCGCGTTGGCCAAAAAGCCCGAGGTCGTGGTGTTCGATGACTCGTTTAGCGCGCTTGACTACAAGACCGACGCGCGCCTGCGCGAGGAGCTGGCCAAAAACGTCACCGACGCCGCGCTCGTGGTCGTGGCACAACGCATCGCGACCATCATGCACGCCGACCAGATCATCGTGCTCGACGACGGCCACGTGGTGGGCACCGGTACGCACGAGGAGCTGCTGCGCAGCTGCCCGGCGTACCTGGAAATCGCACAGTCGCAGCTTTCCGCCAAGGAGCTGGGACTTACCCAAGAAGAGATTGCAGCCGTCATGGAAGGAGGCGAGCGCTAATGGCAGACGAGACCAAGACCCAAATTCCCAAGCCCACCCGTCAGCGTGGACCCATGGGCCGCATGGGCGGCATGCGTCGCGGCGAAAAGGCCAAGGACTTTAAGGGCACCATGAGGCAGCTGCTCGGCTATATCGGCCAGCACAAGGTTGCCGTGTTTGTCGCCGTCGCCTTTGCCGTATGCTCGGTCATCTTTAACATTGTGGGACCCAAGGTACTCGGCCAGGTTACGACCAAGCTGTTCGAGGGCCTGGTTGCCAAGGTCAACGGCACCGGCGATGTCGACTTTAACTGGATCGCCAAGACGCTCGGCTTTTTGCTCTGCCTGTATCTGGCGAGCTCTGCCTGCAGCCTGATCCAGGGCTGGCTCATGACCGGTGTCACGCAAAAGATCTGCTACCGCATGCGCAAGGAGATTGCCGCCAAGATTGCCGTCGTGCCGATGAGCTACTTCAACGGCCACAGCAAGGGCGACGTGCTCAGCCGCATCACCAACGACGTCGATACGCTGGGTCAGTCGCTCAACCAGAGCGTGACGCAGCTCATCACGTCGGTGACGCAGATTATCGGCGTGCTCGTCATGATGCTTTCGGTCAGCTTGCCGCTTACCGGCGTCACCGTGCTCACGCTGCCGGCCGCCGCGATTATCTTGACCGTGATGATTCACTTCTCGCAGCCGTACTTCCGCGAGCAACAGCAGGTTCTGGGCGCCGTCAACGGCATTATCGAGGAGGACTTTGCCGGCCAGAACGTCATTCAGGTGTTCGACCGCGCCGAGGCCTCGATTGAAGAGTTCGACCGTCAAAACGACCGCCTCTTTATTAGTGGCTGGCGCTCGCAGTTCCTGTCGGGCCTGATGATGCCGCTTATGAGCTTGGTGGGCAACATGGGCTACGTGGGCGTCGTCGTGGTGGGCGCGCAGCTCGCGCTGACCGGCAATGCCACGCCCGGCGACATCCAGAGCTTTATCCAGTACGTTCGAAACTTTACGCAACCCGTGCAGCAGCTGGGCAACGTGAGCAACACGATGCAGTCGATGGCTGCCGCTACCGAGCGCGTCTTTGAGTTCCTGGCCGCGCCCGAGGAGGAGCAGAAGGCCGACGCGCAGATTCCCGAGAAGCGCCCCGGCCACGTGGAGTTTGACCATGTCAAGTTTGGCTACACGCCCGACAAGACCATCATCCACGACTTTAGCTGCGAGGCTAAGCCCGGCCAAACCATTGCCATCGTCGGCCCCACCGGCGCCGGCAAGACCACGCTCATTAAGCTGCTGCAGCGCTTTTACGACGTGGACGGCGGTTCGCTGCGCGTCGAAGGCGTCGACGTGCGCGACTGGGACCGCGCGGCGCTGCGCGGCGAGTTTGCCATGGTGCTGCAGGACACCTGGCTGTTTAACGGCACCATCCGCGAGAACATCCGCTACGGACGCCCCGATGCGACCGATGCCGAGGTCGAGGCCGCCGCACGCGCCGCACGCTGCGACCACTTTATCCATACGCTCGCCGGCGGCTACGACTTTATGATCAACGAGGAGGGCACTAACCTGTCGCAGGGTCAGCGCCAGCTCGTGACCATCGCCCGTGCCATTTTGGCCGACCGCCCGGCACTGATTCTGGACGAGGCGACTTCCAACGTCGATACCCGTACCGAGGAGCTCATTCAGCGCGCCATGGATGCGCTGATGCAGGGCCGCACCAGCTTTGTCATCGCGCACCGCCTGTCCACGATCCGCAACGCCGACGTGATCTTGGTGATTCGCGACGGCGACATCGTCGAGAAGGGCACGCACGACGAGCTGCTCGCCCAGGGCGGCTTCTACGCCGACCTGTACAACTCGCAGTTCGACGAAGCGGCGTAAAAACCGGCGGCAAACAACCGCAATGCCAAGAAAACGGGGGCGCAGGACAACCTGCGCCCCCGTTTTGTGTCCTTCGAGCCTCGAAACGCCTTCCCTGAGACCTCACTGACGGCGCTTTCCAGACCCCGTGGGCAAAAAAGGGCAAATATGAGTACTGTTACCTTTTTAGTAACAGCCAAAACCGCCTCAAATGCCGCTCCCACGGCTTACACGCGTCCCTAAATTGATCAAACAGCACCATAGCGGACTTATATGTGTTTGCGTTAATGAACATATTTTGCTGTTATGTCTATTATTTTGCGAAGGCAATATGATACTAAGATAGCAACCGTACTCATATTTGGCATTTTTTGCCCACAGGGTATTTCCTAGGGAACCGACAACAGCCTTAGGGTCCCGCGCGGCGCCGCTCCCTCCCGGCATCCGCCGACGTTTACCCAGATAAAACCTGCCAAAATAAACCTGTCCCTTTTTGGTAGGTTTCGGGGTGACAAGGGCTTGCACTTTAGCGTGCGACAGCGGATAATGCCGAGCATTCGGCAATACGCTTATTGCTCTTTCTATAGATTGAGGAGACCCCTATGGCCATGGAATTCAAACGCAGGCTGCCGATCCCCATGGAGATCCGCGAGGAAATGCCACTTTCTGCCGAGCTTACCGCCAAAAAGCAGGCATTTGACGCCGAGGTCGCCAAAGTCTTTACCGGCGAGGACGCACGCAAGGTGCTCATCATCGGCCCGTGCTCTGCCGACCGCGAGGATTCGGTCCTCGAATACATGAACCGACTGGCCAAGACCGCCGAGGAGGTCAAGGACAAGCTCATCATCATTCCGCGCGTCTACACCAATAAGCCGCGCACCAAGGGCACCGGTTACAAGGGTCTTCTGCACAACCCCAATCCCGAGGCTCCCGATGACCTGCTCGAGGGCGTCAAGGCAATCCGCCATATGCACCTGCGCGTTATTGAGGAAACGGGCTTCTTCACCGCCGACGAGATGCTCTATCCCTCCAACTACCAGTACCTCGTCGACTTGCTGAGCTATGTTGCCGTGGGCGCACGCTCGGTCGAGAACCAGGAGCATCGCCTGGTGTCGAGCGGCATTTCGGTACCCGTCGGCATGAAGAATCCCACTGCTGGCTCTACCACTGTTATGCTCAACTCCATTTACGCCGCGCAGGCGCACCAGAGCTTCATCTTCCGCAACTGGGAGGTCGAGTGCGACGGCAATCCGCTCGCGCACGCCGTTATGCGTGGCTACATCGGTCTCGATGGGCGCACCTACCCCAATTACCACTACGAGCACCTGGAGCGCCTGGCCGAACGCTACACCGAGCACGCCGGCTATGCCAATCCCGCAGCGATCATCGACTGCAACCACGACAATTCGGGCAAGCGTCCGCTGGAGCAGTATCGCATTTGCAAGGAAGTGCTCGACAGCTGCCGCCGCAACGAGTCCATCTCCAAGCTGGTCAAGGGCTTTATGATCGAGTCTTACCTTGAGGACGGCAACCAGCCGGTCGATGGCGGCGTCTTCGGCAAGTCGATCACCGATCCGTGCCTGGGCTGGGAAAAGACCGACTACCTCATCCACGAGATCGCGGAGCGTATTTAGTTACGCGGTTTTACCAAACCGCGTAACTGCTCGACGCTGCAAACCCGCCAGAACGGCAATCTGCCTTTCAGCTTCGACGGCATGACCAAAAGGTCAATGCCGCCTCGCTTCAAGGCACCTTGCTCGCTCTGGCGGGTTTTCGCTGACGTTTTTCGACCTGCATCGTTGCCAGAGCTGGCACTTGGAGACGCTCCTTTTGGGTAATCGTTGGGGATGTTCTTGTTTGACTAGTCGTTTAAGAACGTCCCCAACGACTACCCCTCGCGTATCGTATGCGCGCCGGGCTTCGGGGGCCAGGCGCACTCTGTTAAACATGCCCTCGGGTCGCACGTTTCCCCTCGAATCGATCATACAAGCCCCCAATCTGTTCGGTTTCCCCAGGTTGTGAGCCCGCACACCCAAGCCGCACCGCCCGCCGTTCAGCTGAAACCACCTGCCAAAAAGGAACAGGTTTATTTTGGCAGGTTTTATCTGGGCAAACGTCCAAACCGACGTAAGGGAGTTGCCTTCCCTCGTGGCGGTCTTCTAGCAGAAAAAACCAAGTGAGTAGGCTTTTTGCAGAAGGCCGAGCACGCCCTAAAACGGCACAGCTCTAACCTGCGGTTTCATCGATCATTTGTCGCGATGTGCTCGGCAGGTTCAAAAAAGTCTACTCACTTGTATCTGAGACGCACCAGATTGGCAAAAACCGCCGCGAAGGGCCCCTGGTCCCTTCGCGGCGGTCATACACCTCTGATTTTGCGACGATTTTGCCCGCTTGTTACTCGCTGTAGCGGGTGGCTATGGCAGCTTGCACCATGCCGGCGCTCATGAGGTAGGTCACCAGGAAGTAGCCACCGTATGCTGCCAGGAAGATTGCACAGGTGAGGCCCACGGTGCCGCCTATGCTCATGTTGCCGAACGTGCTCACCAGCTCGATGATCACCTTGAGCGCCACAAAGGAGTGAGCCAGCCCCACTGCCAGCGGGAACAAATAGAATACCGCTTGCTGCGCCATCACCGAATGGCGAATCTGGCGGTCGTCACAGCCGATCTGTGCCAGCACACGATAGTTGCGGCTGCCGTCGGCCACATTGGAGAGCTGCTGGATCGACAGTATCGCCGCGCACGCAACGACCAGAACAAAGCCAATGTAGATAGCCAGATAGCTAATCATGCCGTTCATTTGCGCTGCCTGCGTGTACATCTCGGAGCGTGTGATGAAGATTCCCCACGACCCCGGCTCCTTGCCGTCAACGAGCAGATTGTCGAGCACCGTGTATTTAATGCTCTCGTCTGCCTCGGTCGTATCCATCCCCTGTTTGTAGTTAACGAGCAGGCTACTGGAATACGGCTGCAGATTAAGTTGGGACAACAGCTCGTCGGCAACGACGACGGTACCCGGATTACTGCTCATCGCCGAGTTGGCGATGGCCGCCGTGTCCTTGTCCGACTTATCGGTTGCGGGCTTGAGCTCATGCCCGCCCAAGGTGAGGATATGGCCGCCGGCCATGTACTTGGTGTACAGGTCGCTCAGATCACCGCCCATATCACACGTAAGCAAGTACTGGTCGAGGCCAATGCTCACCGGCTCCTCGCCCATCATCTGGCGCAGTTTGTTGTACTGGCTCGCCGGCGTCACAAACAGGCCCATCGTATCGGCATTGCTACCCCCGAACGCCCTGGGAAGCTTTTCGCCCATGGTCTTGCACATCTCACTTGGAGTCACCGAAGGATCCGAGCCGCCAAGCGGGTAACTCAGATACGAATCGATCTGCACATGCTCACCGGCAACATCGGCGATACTGACCTTCTTGCCGGTCTCGTCGTTGTTGTCCGCCGACTTGCCCCTGCCGTGCCATGCAGCGTACAAATCGACCGTTGTATCGGCCAGCACCATGCGATCGGCCTCAGACGGATTGACATACTCCTTGTAGTAGTCGAGCGTTTCGGGCGTGTAATAGATATACGTCTGCGACATATCGGCCGGCGTATAGCGCTCCAGATTCTCATTCATCACGTTGGCGATCGACATACCGCAGGTCACCGAGGTGATGGCGAGGAACAGAATCATCGCGATGACGCCCATCGAAAAGCACACCGTATTGACCTTGGCCGAAAGCTGACGCACGGTAAACATATTGAGGCCGCGCCAATACACGCTGCGCAGGCTCTGCAGCAGCTTGATGAGCATGCCCGAGAGTCCCCAGAACAGGGCAAAGGTGCCCACGGTAACCATAGCGGTCGTAATACCAAACTGGTTCATGGCCTCTTGCAGCTTGCTATCCGTCGCGGTTAGCGGGAACCCATCACGTAGCAGACGGTAATAGGCCACGCCCACAAGCACCGCACCCACGGCAAAGATGGCAATCGCGATCCAGGGGTTGCGTGTCTTGATGCTCTCGTTGCGACGCTCGGCACCCATAAGCTCGATGAGTTTGGTACGACGCACGGCGCGGAGGTTCAGCAGTAGCGTGAGCACAAACATTACGAGCATGCAGGCAAGGGTCAGATTGAACGCATGCATCGAGAAAAAGAAGTGGAAATTGGCGATCTGTGTCTTAAAGAGCGAGGCCGTAAAGAACGTCATGAGCTGGGAGAGTCCCACACCCAGCACAATGCCGGCGACAAAGGCCACCACCGAGACAATCACCGTCTCGAGCGCCATGATCGTGGCGACGCGCCCGCGCCCCATGCCGAGCACCTGGTACAGGCCAAACTCCTTTTTGCGGCGTTTCATGATGAAGTTATTGGCATACACCATCAAAAAGGCCATGACACCGGCCAAAAAGTACGTCAGGTCGCCGAGCATGCTGCCCATAACCTGCGCCAAGCCCTCTTCATCGATGCCGGCGATGTCGACCTGCATTGAGATGGTGTTAAAGGCATAGAAGACCGTGACGCCCAGGGTGAGCGTCAAAAGGTAGACAAGGTAGTCGCGACCGGCGCGGCGGACGTTGCCCCAAGCGAGTTTACAGAGCATCGGAGCCCTCACCGCCCATCATGGCAACGACCTCCATAATGCGGTCGAAGAACTCGCGACGGTCGGTGTCGCCGCGGCGCAGCTCGGTGAAGATCTTGCCGTCGCGGATAAACAGCACGCGGCTCGTGTAGCTGGCGGCAAAGCTGTCGTGCGTGACCATGAGCACCGTGGCGCGCAGGCGGCGATTGAGGGCCTCCAGGCTCTCGAGCAGCAGGCGGGCACTCTTGGAATCGAGGGCGCCGGTGGGCTCGTCGGCCATGATCATGGTGGGGTCGGTGACGAGCGCGCGGGCCGCGGCAACGCGCTGCTGCTGACCGCCGGACATCTGGTAGGGATACTTGTCGAGCACCTGACTGATAGACAGACGCGCGGCCACATCCTGCACGCGGGTCGAGATCTCTGCCGAGTTTGTGCGGGCAATGGTGAGCGGCAGGGCGATGTTCTCGCGTGCCGTGAGCGTATCGAGCAGGTTGGAGTCCTGGAAGATAAAGCCGAGCTCTTCGCGGCGGAACTGCGAAAGCTTAGCCTGCTTCATGCGCGTCACGTCCTGGCCGTTGATGCGGATCGTGCCGCTCGTGGCGCTATCAATGGTCGACACGCAGTTGAGCAACGTCGACTTGCCCGAGCCCGAAGCGCCCATGATGCCAACAAATTCACCGCGGTTGACGGTAAAGCTGACGTCGTTGAGCGCGCGGGTCACGTTGCCTAGCGCTCCGTATACCTTTTCGAGATGCGCGACCTCCAGTACCGGGGTCGCCATGTGCGTGGTTTGCATACCGAGTCCTTTCTTGCGATTAGTCTACGGCATCTATAGTCGCAAGAAGACGAGTCAGCTACCATCGATATGGCTTACGCTTGCCTTACCGTTGTGTAAGGTAGGGGTAGCTAGCCTGCCACGTGATGATATTGAGAGAGGACTCCTGTTGAAGACTGTTCATGTTGCCGCTGGGATCATTCGCAAAGAAGGATCCGATGAGCTGCTTGCCGTGCAGCGCGGCTACGGCGACATGCAAGGACTTTGGGAATTCCCGGGCGGCAAGCTCATGCGCGGCGAGACACCCGAAGACGCCGTGCGCCGCGAGCTCATGGAAGAGCTGCAGGTAAAAGTTACCAACCTGCGCGATTTCTATACCGTTGAGTATGACTACCCCGATTTTCATCTCTCCATGGAGTGCTACTACTGCTCACTCGCCGATGAATCCGATGAGCCTCAGAAACATGACCGACAGCTCGATATCCGCTGGATTCCGCGCGCCTCGCTTGCCACGGTGGAATGGATGCCCGCCGACAAGGGGCTTATCGATGCCCTGATTGAGCTGAAGGAAGATCGGCTTGAGGCTAACGCCGCCAACGACACCGAGTCCACCACAGCCGACGAGCCCGTTACCAAACCCAAGCGCAAAGCCAAGCGCCGCAGCAAAAAGCGCCCCAAGCCCGGCCTGCTCGACGGCATCGACACCTCGGACCTTTCCGCCGACGAGCGTGAACTCGTGCGCCGTCGCGCCGCTATAAAAAAGTCCATGAAGGGCAACAAGCGTGCGAACACCAAACCCGAGCTGCTCGTTCGCCAGCGCCTGCGCGCCGCGGGCCTTACGGGCTATCGTTTGGAATGGAAGGTACCCGGCAAGCCCGATATCGCCTTCCCCGGACGCAAGATCGCCATCTTCGTCAACGGCTGCTTTTGGCACCGCTGCCCCAAGTGCAATCCGAGCCAGCCCAAGCGCAACGTTGAGTTTTGGGAGGCAAAGTTCCGTCGCAACGTCGAACGCGATCGCGCCGCCGTGGCAGCGCTCACTCAAATGGGCTGGACGCCCATAACCATCTGGGAATGCGAGCTCAAAAAAGACCGCATCGACACCACGATGGAAAAGGTCATCGAGCAGGTGCGCGCCGCAGAGCCGCAGCGCTAACAGCGAGCATTCACACGCCCCACACAGGCGAGCCACATCCGCGCCACAAACCTTAGAAAGCCCTTAAGCTCAAAACCTTTCAAGAGTATTACTCGATAGCTTTGACCTGCGGCTTCATCGTAACACCAAACCAGGTTAAGCCTTTCTTTAGCGCTTCTTTGCAGCAGCCGCGGCATAATACTGCCAGCGCACGGGACCTAGCAGCATACCCCGAGCGCAATCTATTGGTGGACATCGAGGAGGCCGCATAAGCATGCATTCTTCCAATGACGCAGCACAGCAGCCATCCCTAAAACATGCAAACCTTTTCTCCTTCCCCCCGACACAGAGAAACGGTCTCCTCGACTCCCACACCACAAAAACCAAGCGCTCAGCCGATCAGAGCCTCAACTTACGAGCATCCTTCGAAAAGCTCCAAGCATCCCTAGACAAGGCGTTCCCCGAACAGGCAAGAGCAATCTAAGCCCATCGCGCTTTATACTGATGCCATGCGAAACATGGATCACATAGAATTGCACCGCGGAGGACGCGAGGAAGCGTTTCCCGAGACCGCCGAAGACTGGCCCTATATTGCCGAACGCGCAGAATTCGCTCGCTATCCGGACAATTCCGTCCCCTGGCACTGGCATTCCGAGGTTGAGCTTTTCTACATGGAGCAGGGAGCGATTGACTATCGAACGCGCGCGGCTCATGAGCACGTACGCTTTGGGGAAGGGTCCGCCGGCTTTATCAACGGCGGCGTTTTGCACAGCACGCTGCAATCACCCAATTCGGCACCAGCCATTCAAATGTTGCATATCTTTCAGCCGTCGATGCTCGGCGATCCCGCGGGACGCCTTCAAAAGCGCTATATCAATCCTTTGCTGCAATGTCGAGGCGTCGATGTGCTCAAATGGTCGCCCACCAACCCCGACGATATGCCCTTTATCGATTCGCTAAAGAGTTCCTTTAACCACGACCTTCAACGGCCGCAGAACGAGATGGCGCTTCGGAATAGCTTGTCAGAGCTCTGGATTCAGATTTACGCCAAGGCCGAACCGCTCTTTTCCTCCGACAACGCCTCTTGGATGACCAACCGCGACGTACAGTTCAAGGCAATCCTGGACTATATCCGCGCAAACTATGCAGCCGCTATAGATGTGCCCCAGATGGCATCTGCAGCCGGCGTAAGCGAAAGAGAGTGTTACCGCATTATCGAAGCTTGCGCAGGAACGACCCCGGCGGCATATCTGCGCGCATACCGCGTAAACCGTGCTTGCGAACTTTTGGCACACACCACGCGAACGGTCCAGACAGTCGCGCGCCAATGCGGCTTTGCGACAGCAAGCCATCTTGGCCAGGTATTTAAAGAACAAATGGGATGCACTCCTTCGAGCTATCGAGCAGCGAGGCAGAATCTCGATAGCACCAGGCAGAAATCCCGCTAGCCTTTCTTCTGTCACCGCATCAAACTTGCAGGCAAACAATAGAGAGGAGCAACCATATGAAGCACTTTGACCATATCGTGTTTGACGTTGATGGGACATTGGCAGATACAGAAGAAAGCGTGCTGTCATCGCTTGGCCAGATTATCCAAGAAGAAACCGGCAAAACGCTCCCCCGACACGAGCTTGAATTTGCCCTCGGCATACCCGGCAAGAACGCCCTTGAGAAACTTGGGATCTACTCACAGGCAACGCTGGATCGCTGGTGCCAAGTTGCCGCCAGCTTTAAAAGCACCATCAGCGTGTTTCCCGGCTTGCACGAAGTTATCGCAACACTCTCCGACAACGGCTGCAAACTTGGCATCGTCTCCTCACGTGCGCGCGACGAATACACAGACGAAATTGCACCCCTTGGCTTCGATAAGTATTTTGAGCACATCATCCTTGTCGAAGACACAACCGAACATAAACCCGCACCCGCTCCCATGCTCGAATATCTCCGGCGTACGGGCGCGAATCCTGGCAACGTCGTCTACGTTGGCGACACCGTCTACGACGAACAATGCGCAACTTCAGCAGGGGTCAGTTTTGCCAGAGCAGCATGGGGATCACACCAAGATATCCCAAACGCCACCTACAACCTCAAAACCCCCAACGACCTACTAACCCTAACAACCAAATAACCCACGCGTCCCACCCTTTCAGCCCCAACACCACAAGGGCGATTGAGCAGGACGGTTTGGGCGGGTCCCGTACCTAGTTTCCAAAATCATTCCGCAGCGCGAAGGCCCCCGTTGTCAACGCTTCGAAGAAGCGAGACAACGGGGGCCTTCATGCGCGAGGACGTTTTGGAAACTAGGTACGGGACCCGCCCAAACCGTCCGGTGGGATCAGAGTACCCTTGCTGTTACTCTGCTTTGCCCACAGAGTTGAGGTTGGTCATGCGAATCTTAACCAGCTCGGTGATCTCACGCATGCCCTCCTTGGCCGGCTTCTTGGGATCGAAGCAGGCGGGATTCTCGGCCATGTAGGCCATGAAGCCCTTGGTGTAGGCCTGACGCAGCTCGGTGGCGTAGTTAACCTTGCAGATACCGTTCTTCACAGCCTCGGCAACCTGCTCATCGGGCACACCGGAGGTGCCGTGCAGAACCAGCGGCACGTCGACGGCGTCGCGGATGGCCTTGACCACGGACTGCTCGATGTGCGGATCGCTCGTGTACACACCGTGGCTGGTGCCAACGCCAATAGCGAGAGAGGTGCAGCCGGTGCGCTCGACGAACTCCTTGGCCTCGGCCGGATCGGTGTAGGGGCTCTCGCCCTCAACCGCGGGACCGTCGTCCTCCTTGCCGCCAACCTTGCCGAGCTCGGCCTCGACGGGCACGCCCATGGCGCGGCCAGCGTCGGCGACGGACTTGGTCAGGGCGATGTTGTCCTCGAAGGACTCGTGCGAGCCGTCGATCATGACAGAGGTGTAGCCCGTGCGGAAAGCCTGCATGCAGCGGTCATAGCCATCGCCGTGATCGAGGTGCAGAGCGACGGGCACGGAAGCGCGCTCGGCGGCAGCCTTGACCATGCCGTAGAAGTAGTCCAGACCAGCGGTCTTGATGGTGCCCGGGGTGGTCTGCATGATGACGGGGGACTTGGTCTCCTCGGCAGCGGCCAGAACGGCCATAACAAACTCGAGGTTCTCGACGTTGAAAGCGCCAACAGCGTAGTGGCCGGCCTGAGCGTCCTTGAGCATCTTTTCGGTGGTAACAAGTGCCATGAGCGTTTGCTCCTCTCCCTCGCCCGCATCTGGACATCGGGCGTAGTTGTTCACAAGGCGTTTTACCTTGCGTTTTACTGCGCTCATTGTATGAAATTCAGCGGCTTTGCACGTGCGAGATATTGAGCCCATGCAGGTCAATACCGTCGTTTTTGAAAAGCAAACGGAAGGAATTGAAGCCGAGCGGGCGTGTTCGATATTGAATTTTAGGCGTTCAGCGTCTTTCTTTTATAGAAAAGATAAGTAATCGAAAGGTGTTTTCTTACTCAAAAAGAAAATGAACGAAAATAGAGTCAACACAATTCCTGCATATTTAGCCGAGAATGGAGCAGCCATGACCCAAGCTACCAACCGTGCTTTTGCCGACGAACGCCGTACCGCCATTATGGAAATGCTCGAGCATAATGCCTCGGTGCAGGTAGCGGAAATCGCCCAGACCTTTGGCGTGTCCTCCGTCACCGCCCGCGCCGACCTGGACGCGCTCGCCGAAGCAGGCAAGCTGCGCCGCACGCACGGCGGTGCCGTCTCGCTCCACAAACGCCTGACCGTCTCCACGCAGGATCGCCGCATCAATGTCAATGTCGCTGCCAAGCAGGCCATCGCGCAAAGCGCCATCAAGCTCGTCAATGACGGCGACACGCTGCTCGTCGACTCGGGCACCACGGCGCTCGAGTTTGTGCGCACGCTCGACCTGCGCTCCGGCATCACGGTCATCACTGCCGACATCACCATCGCCGACTTCATCGACGAGAGCCTACCCTCGGTCGATGTCATTATGCTCGGCGGGGAGCTCCGCAAGGGTCACCGCTACCTCTACGGCCCCCTCACGATGGCCGCACTCGACGCGCTCCATGCCGATCTCGCGATCATATGCCCCGGCTCCTTCGTCTCGAACCGGGGCTTCATGACCGACTATCCCCAAATGGCGGAGATCAAGATGGCCGCCCTCAGATGCGCCGCTCGTTCGGTCGCCCTCATGGACGCCAGCAAGCTCGAGGCGCGCGGAACCTATTGCTTTGCACCGCTCCATTCAGTGAATCACATCGTCATC
The DNA here is from genome assembly GCA_958421655.1 of uncultured Collinsella sp. Lineage (GTDB taxonomy): Bacteria > Actinomycetota > Coriobacteriia > Coriobacteriales > Coriobacteriaceae > Collinsella. The sequence goes on along the minus strand of CATZMG010000004.1, from coordinate 15,048 downwards.
GATCGAGACGAGAAGGGCATCCTCGCGGACGCCCTCAATGCCTTGCCGGAAGGGGTGAAACACCCCCGGCTCATGATCGCGTGCGAGTAACCCGTGCTGCGGAGGCCATCGCCTCAACGAAACCGTCGCACCACTGGAAAAACTTACATAAAACGTAAAGTTTTCCAGTTGTGCGACCGAATCTGACAGGGAGCAGCGCCGAGGACGGAGGCGGACCGTGAACGGCGTTGAACTAAGCGGATTATTCCATGCAGCGCGGATTTAATGTGTCGCCAACTCGCATGTCAAAAAACGCCCGAGGGCGAAGGCACGGTGCACAGAGGTACAGAAGCGCTCGCACTCGGGCGAAGATGCCGATGTCGTGGAAAGCCGCTACAGCTCGGTGACCTTGACGGCGTTGTAGACCTCATCCCAACAGTCCATGACCAAATAGCCGGTCATCGGATCCAAGGCGTTGAGCTTACCGCAGGTGTTAGCGGTCTTGAGGACCGTGACGTTGTCTGCACCGGCGGCAATTGCATGGGCGAAGCCCGCGATGGCGGAATCGCCGGAACCGGTGGCGTTCACCGCCGGGATGTCAGGAGTCTTGGCGCGGAACGCGCGGCCATTGCGGAAGCCGACGGAACCGACAGCGCCCATGGAGACGACGACCCATGGGATGTTGACGAAACGCTCGTTCTCAGCGAGAGCGGAGCGCAGGGCATCGACGTCGTCGTGCGGTGAAGCTGGTGCCGAAAAGGCCGTTGATCTCTGTAAGGTTGGGCTTGACGAGCTCGGCCCTCACATCGGAGGCGAGGTCGACATCAAACGAGGCGCTCTCGAGCTCGAGGGCAAGCGTACCCTCGCCCTCCCCGACGAGTTTCCATTCCTGCTTGCGCGCGAAGCCATGGCGCCCGAGCTTGGCCTGCTTACCAGGGCGCGTCACTGCCGGCAGATTCGAGCCACAAAAAAGAAAAAGGAAATGAAAGGGAAGAGAGGTCGGCCAAATACCAGGGGGCGGGGCACAAGACCCCGCCCCCTGAGGACGTCAATAACGTGTGCGCGTCACAACACCTAACCGATCAGCGCAAGCACCGCGTCGACAATCCCCTTCGAGTTCATCATCCCAAAGTCCTGAGGGGGAATGACGTACACCGGAATGGAGCCGGCAACCCTCTCAATCTGGTCTTTCATGAATCGGACGTGGGGACCGAGAATGATCGCCGAAATCTCGTCGCTTATCAAGGACTCGGCTTCGGCGATCGGCACCGCGTCGACCTTAAGGCCAATCCCACGAGACGCGCCCTCCTCCTCAAGCTTCTGAGCGAGAATGCTCGTTGTCATCCCCGCATAGCAGCACAACATCCACTTCACTTTTACTACCTCCCGGTTTCTAGCCTAACAATCTGAGATCGTTAAGCCACCGCTTCCTGCTCGGTTTCTTCCTGCAACTTCTGCTTCTCGTATGCCCTAAAGAACGGATAGTAAACAAGAAGATTCAAGATCACGAGGGCAACGATCAGCAGGAAGGCGCGTATATCCATGGTCGCAAGGAATGCGCCGATAGGAGACGGAACATTCCACCCGGGATACGCGAAGGCGCGATTCACCAAGCCGAAATCCATGCAGAACCAAGTAATCGCTCCGTTGAGCATCATATTCAGGATGGAGGGAATGAACATCATTGGGTTATACATAACCGGGAGTCCGAAAATGATGGGCTCGTTCACGCCGAACAGGACCGGAATGATACCGAGCTTTCCAATCGCGCCGATTTGCTTCGAGCGGCTTCTCAGGGCAAGCAGGGCGAGGGCGAGCGTGGCACCATTGCCGCCAATCGTCATGAAATACCACACGAACGGAGGCGTGACGACAAAGGGCAGCGCGGTTGCCGCGGTGCCGGCAGCGAACGCATCCATGTTGGCATAAAGGTTGTTATACAGAAACGGATCGAGCGGACTCGTGAGGACGGAATCGTGAATGCCGAACCAGAACATAAAAGGCATGAGGAAACCGACCAGCAACACACCGCCCAGGCTATTGACCGCGCCGACCAACGGAGAAAAGACGGTCGCAATCAAGTTCGCCAAGGGAGCGCCCGTCACCATAATAGACGCCGTGGCAGCAAGCGCCATGGCAAAGAACACGATAGTGGCGGGGACGAGATTGGTCATCGAGTCGCCCAGCGCAGGGGGAACGGAGCTGGGGAGGGAAATGCGGCCGACTTCATTTTCCGACAGGAAACGGAACAACTCGACAGAAGCGATGCTCACCACGATACCACAGAACAGTCCGGTTCCGCCCAGATTGTCAACCATCAGGGAGGCCTCGGCATTTATGCAGGCAGTGGCTACGAAAGAGGCGGTCGCGGTGGCAACGGGCAAATAGGAGTTCATCTTGTAATGACGACTCAGGAAAAACGCCAAACCAATGGTCACCCATAAGGCAAGGCATCCCGTCGTGATAGTGTTGACCGTAATGAAGGGATAGAACAGGAAGTCGGCAAGAGACTGCCATCCTTGCATGAACGATCTGCCGATTCCCTCCTCCATCGCCGTGTAATCCATCGGAGGGCTAACGATGACGAGTGCAAGACTTCCGATAGTCATAAAGGGCACAAGCGTCAGGAACGTGTTCTGGATCGACTGAATGTAACGATTCGCGCCGAGCTTGCCAGCCACGGGCGCCACATGCTTCTCAATCCATGAGGTGAAGGCTTCCATTATTTCTCCTCCTGTCGTGCAATCATTTCCTTGTACCAGTAATAGCTGTCCTTACAGATACGGCGGCAATCATCGTCGTAATCGACGTAAACCAGTCCGTATCGCTTGTCGTAGCCATTGATCCAGCTATAGACGTCCATGGTCGACCAGACAAAATAGCCGCGGACATCGCAACCCTCTTCTTTTGCCCTGAGCATCCAGTCGACGAAGCCCTGCAAAAACTCGATACGATAGCCGTCGTGAATCCGCCCATCCTCTACAACGTCCTTATAGCCGAGACCGTTCTCGGTAATGATGAATGGGACCGCCGGATACAACGCGTGGAGACGTTTGAGCAAGTTGTACAGGCTCTTGGGATAGATCTCCATATCCCAACTGTTGTGCGGAACGGAATCATCGCGATCGATCTCGAACCAACCCTTGACCAAGGACTGCTTCTTGTCGCCCTTTTTGCCCGTATTGCTTGCCTTAAAGCACGTCTCACCTTGCGTATAGGGCTTCACCAGATAACGGTCATAGGCGTTCACGCCCAGATAATCCACCGTACCAGCAGCAAAAACCTCTGCATCCTCCGGCATGATATAGGAGAGGTCATAACCCTCCTGGGTGAGCACCTCAACCAGGTCCGGACAAAATTCACCCAATATGCAGGTGTCATTCACGCAGCGATCGAAGAACAGTTCTGCACGCTCCCGTGCGAAACGGTATGCTTCGTCATCAACCAGAGTCTCGATGGAGTACGAATCGCTCACGACTCCGATTTGCCCTTCATATCCGCCATTCCTGAAACGACTGATCGCACGCGCACTCGCAAGCATGAGATTGTACATCGCATGCCAGCGTCTTCCCAAGTCCTGAACATTCGGAGGGTAGTTCCCCGCCGCATAACAACATTGAGTCTCGTAGTTCGGCTCGTTGATGCTCGCCCACAACTTGATGCGGTCCCCAAACCGATCAAAGCAGACCTGGGCATAACGCTCATACGCATCAACGGTCTCCCTCGACTCCCAGCCGCCCTTTTCGAATAGCGTTGCGGGAAGATCGTAGTGGTATAGCGTTGCCAGGGGCGTCAGCCCGTGCGTCAGACAGCAATCGATCAGGCGGTCGTAAAACGCGACTCCCTCCTCACATACTTCGCCCGTGCCGTCGGGGATGATACGTGTCCATGAAATCGAGAAGCGATAAGCGTTCTGGCCGCCCTCCGCCATCAACCGTATGTCCTCTTCATACCGATGGTAGTGATCGCATGAAACATCAGCGTTAACGGGATTTACAACATTCTTCTCGCTGTGGCAGAAAACATCCCAGTTGGACAGACCTTTTCCGCCTTCTCGCCAAGCACCTTCGCACTGATATGCCGCGGTAGCTGATCCCCACAGAAAATCGTCAGCCACGATGTACCTCCCTGTAAAGCCTTACAAACTCCTCCGCGAGACGCCCGAACGTAATGGTCGTCATCAAGTGATCCTGAGCGTGCACGAGAAGAAGGCTGAACTCAATCTCCTCTCCAGAGACCTCCGCGCGGAGCAAGTCCGTTTGAGACTCATGTGCACGGACGATGCATTCATTTGCCGAGGTTATTTCCGATTCGGCTTCGTCGAATTCTCCATCTCGCGCATGGTTAATTGCGCTTGAGAAATGCGCGGATGCCTCGCCGACATTCGCAACCAGTTGAAATGAAATCGACTGCAATTCTTGTCTATCCACATCTCCTCCTTTCGTTTGCCAATCCAGTCCGAAAGCATCCAGAAGCCCCGGGGCTCAACTTCTTCAGCCCTCGATTTTTTTCTTTATCCTACTTATTGCACGGGCGGTTATCCAAGCACCCTTTGCGCAGAGCCCCGCAATACCTGACATTGCCCTACAATTCCTTATCTAGCATGATTGCTACTACGGGCCCTGGAAAAAGGATCGAATATGAAGCAACTCAGCAAAAGGCAACGAGATATCGTCAGGCTGATCGGAACGGCAAACTCGCCAACAACCGGTATTGAACTTGCCAATGCGCTTAACGTGTCGCTCCGGACGATTCAGAATGAAATAAAAAGAATCAATTTCGAATCCCCTGTTATTACGAGTTCAAACGAGGGCTATCGTCTTTCCCGTGATTTTGATCCAAGTGACGCTTTCGAACAGCGCCCATTATTCGAGAGGCAAACTGACGAGCATGTTCTGCTTCGACTGATCACCAATCGAAGCGGTCAAATCACTGTTGACGACCTCTCGGAATACCTCTTTATGAGCTCCTCAACTGTTGAAAGAAAGCTTCGTCAAGCCCGAAGTCGCATTGAGACTTTTGACCTCGCGATAATCAAGCGCCAAGGTAAGATTTACCTAGAAGGAACCGAAGTTAATAAGCGCAAGCTCATCTCGGCCCTAGTCGCCGATGAGGTCAACACTTCATTCTCGAATCTCGAGAGCATTGAAGCCTGGATTGGAGATCTCGATCTAGGCAGAATAAGAATCGCCGTCGAACGAGCACTCGGCGAGTACGAGATGCGCATCAAGCGCGGTTACGAGCAAACGGTTCTCACCAACGTCGGAATCGCCGTGTATCGGATGCGCGGCGGATCGTATATCCGCGACTACCCCACCGTCGTAAGCAAGTCGATGATTGAAACGACCATAGCCGAACGGTTCTTCGAGTTATATAAAGAGCATTACAAAATTACTCCAGGTCCGCCAGACATCTCCTATCTTGGCTCCCTGCTCCTTGGCCAAATAGAAGCCCTTGACCAAACAAACAACGGAACCAAAGTCTCCCAATGGTCGAGCCCCAATGAATTTGTGAGCCATGTGCAAAACATTGTGAATGACGTTTTCGAATCGTTTCTCCTTCACCCAGAATCATCTCAGGCCCTCTTCACTTTTGCCATGCATGTGAATGCCTTAATAGACAGATGCCATGGATTCCAGTATGAACAGGCGGAAGCACTTGAAAACATCAAGATGGGCTGTCCCTTCATCTACGAACTGTCCGTCCTGATATCTAGGAAACTTGAAGACGAGTTCCAGATTCAGATATCGAACGGAGAGCTAGGCTTCATCTGCCTTCATGTCGGCATGCTCATCGAAAGTCTCCTCACCGAGGACAAAGCGAAAATCAGGCTTGATTGCAGCGACTACAAAGGGCTGTCCAATCAGCTTCGAGAGCAACTCGAGAGAAGGTTTTTCGACGTCGCAGTCATTCTCGATTCCGGCAGCGCGACAGACAACGCAATAGAGGGGCGCGATGCCGATCTCATCATCACCACTAAGCGAGTCGACAGCCGCGACCCGCGCATCGTCTCCATCTCGCCCTTCTGCACTTCATCTGATTTCCTGAAAATCGAAAGCGCTCTTGGTCAGTGGCATAGCAATTATCACGCAAGAAAAACAGAGAGATTGCTCAAACCATTTTTTGATGAGCAGCTCTTCTTCCTTTCTGACAGTCATCCTGAACTTGTTAACCGAAAGGACGTTATCGAGTTCCTCTCCGAGCAGATGCGGCAAATCGGTTATGTGCAAGGCGATTTTTGTGACTCCGTCTTGCAGCGCGAAAGCCTGTCTTCCACTTGCTTTTTAACCAGTTCGCCGTTCCCCATTCCATCGAGATGAACTCCAACAAGACGGTCGCTTCGATCTTCGTCAGCCCAAACGGCATCTCGTGGGGTGAGGGACAGGCAAAAATCGTTATCTTGATTGCGGTGTGTAGGGAGGATCGGCAGCGATTCATGGAAATATACAATGCGCTCGTCAAATCCCTCTGCGACGAAATCAAAGCATCAAAAATGGCAAAGGCGCAATCCCTCGAAGAGTTCTTGGAGTTCATCACACTGAGATGATGGGGGCACCGATTTCATCGATGCCCCCATCAAGTTAATCAGCCTTTTTGGCAAATCGCGTCACACGTACTTTCGACGATTGTTCAACACGGCCGCCGAAATGCACTGCAATCTAATCGTGATACTCGCCGCGATCCCACTTCTCGATGAACTCGTCAAAGAAGCGCTGGTCAGCTTGAGCCTCAGCGTCGGCCTTATTGCAGGCATCGATCTTGGCAATCAGGGCATCGCACTCGGGCGTGGACTCATACTCGGCCTCAAGGAACGCGAGCATGATGTCGGTCATCAGGAACTCGCCGGTGATCTTCCCGCCGAAGCCGATGACGTTGGCGTTGAGCTCGCGACGGGCGTACAGGGCGCTCGTCATGTCGCGGACCAAGGCGCAACGGGCGCCGAGAACCTTGTTCACGAGTTGGTGATACCAATGCTGGCGCCGCACAGGGCCACGCCAAAGTCGGCCTTGCCGCTGGCAACAGCCTCGCCCACAGCCCTACCGTAGATGGGATAGTGCGTATGGGTGTGGCCGTAAGGACCGCTCCACAAACGCCTGACCGTCTCCACGCAGGATCGCCGCATCAATGTCAATGTCGCTGCCAAGCAGGCCATCGCGCAAAGCGCCATCAAGCTCGTCAATGACGGCGACACGCTGCTCGTCGACTCGGGCACCACGGCGCTCGAGTTCGTCCGGCTCCTCGATCAGCGCGACGGTATCACCGTCATCACGGCAGACATTACCATTGCCGATTACATCGACGAGAGCATGCCCTCGGTCGATGTCGTCATGCTGGGCGGGGCGCTGCGCAAAGGCCATCGTTATTTGTACGGACCGCTCACCATGCAGGCGCTTCAAATGGTCCATGCCGATCTGGCCGTCATGTGCCCCGGCGCCTTTGTCTCCAGCTGCGGCTTTACGACCGACTTTCCCCAGATGGCCGAGACCAAAACGGCCATGATCGCCGCGGCCCATCAAAGCGTCGCCCTCATGGACGCCAGTAAGGTCAACGGACGTGGCATGTACCGTTTTGCCGAGCTGAGCGATGTCGACGCCATCGTGATGGACCGTGACCCCGATCATTCCGTCGCCACCTCAATCGCCGAGGCCACCGACAGCGCACGTCCAGCCCTCATCATCGCCGGCGCTTAAACAAAAACCACCACAAAGGTGCCTGTCCCCTTTGTGGTGGTTGTGATGGTTGAGCGTCAAAAGTGAACGTGTCGCTACTTGGACAGCTCGTCGGCGAGGACCTCGATCTGAGCGCGCGAGGCGTCGTTGAGCGAGCCCAGCACAGTCACCTTGTTCTGCGTCAGGGTGATGTCCTTCATGCCCTCGAGCTCCTTGGTCATAACCTTGGCAGCTGCGGGCGCCCAGGAACCGGACTCGACAAGCGCTACGGTGCGGTTCTGGTAGGCATGCTCGGCGAGCGTGTGGATAAAGGTGCTCATGCACGGGAAGATCTCGCCCTGATAGGTAATGGAGGCGAGCACCAGACGGTCGTAGCGGAACGCATCCTCAACGGCCTCGGCCATGTCGTCGCGAGCCAGGTCAAAGACGGAGACCTTCTGGCCGCGAGCCTCGAGCGCAGATGCGAGCTCCTCGACGGCAGCTTTCAGATGCCCATACACACTCGCATAGGCGATCGTGATGCCCTCGTCCTCGGGCTGGTAGCTCGACCAGGTGTTATAGGTGTCGAGGTAATAGCCCAGGTTCTCGGTCAGTACGGGGCCGTGGAGCGGACAGATAATCTGGATATCCAGGTCGGCGGCCTTCTTGAGCACGGTCTGCACAAACTTGCCGAACTTACCGACGATGCCAAAGTAGTAGCGGCGCGCTTCGCAAGCCCAGCCTTCCGGGTCCTCGATGTCGTTGGCGCCGAACTTGCCAAAGCCGTCGGCACTAAAGAGCACCTTGTCGGTGGACTCGTAGGAGAAGATCACCTCGGGCCAGTGCACGTTGGGGGCGCCGACAAACGTTAGGCTGTGGCCACCCAGGTCGAGCACGTCGCCCTCTTTGACGACCATCTTGCGCTCGGGGAAGTCGGTGCCAAAGTAGTTGACCATCATGCGGAAAGCGCCCATGCTTGCCACGATCTGGGCCTGGGGGTAGCGCTCCATAAAAGCGGCGATACCGGCGGAGTGATCGGGCTCCATGTGATGGACGACCAGGTAGTCGGGCGTACGGCCATCGAGCACGGCTTCGATGTTACCGAGCCACTCATCAACAAAGCCGCCGTCGACTGAATCGGCGACAGCGATCTTTTCGCCCAAGATAACGTAGCTGTTGTATGCCATACCGTTCTCGGACACATCGTACTGGCCCTCGAACAGGTCAATGTCGTGATCGTCGACGCCAACGTAGCGGATATCCTTGGTGATCTCCATCAGGCAAAGCCTCCTAGATAGACAAAAGAGCCCGTCTATCATAGCACTCGGCTACATCCCAACAGCTATCTACCGACATCCTTACCGATTGTTATTGAAATGCGATAAATCGCCGTTTACCTGCACAAACTATGCATGCGGTATCGCCGTACTATGTCGAATGATGAGTTGGCCGGGAATACGAATGGCAACGGTTTTGCCCGCCGTACCCGCCTCGGGAACCGCATGCTCAAACACCTCGCGTCCGCGCTGATGCAGATCGAATCGCACGGTCGTGAGCTCGTTGTGTGCCACAAAATCATCGAGCGAATCGTCGACGCCCACCACGCTCACGTCCTCGGGCACACGCAGGCCGCTATCGCGCAGCGCCGCAATTGCGCCGTTTGCCATCTGGTCGTTTGCCGCGTAAATCGCCGTCATGGTGTGATCGTGCTCGGCCAGGTGCCTGCCGGCCTCGTAGCCGCTGTTGGCAGACCAGTCGCCCTCGAGCGGCTCTGCCGGCTCGATGTGTTTACGCTCGAGTACATCCTGCCAACCGGCGCGACGAAATTGTTCGTCGACTGAGAACGACGGGCCGCCAATATAGCGAATCTGCTCGTGCCCTAGCTCAAACAGGTGATCCATAAGCAAGAGCGAGCAGCCGTAATGATCGGAGTCGACCGTGGTCACCCGCGGGTGCGCGTACATGGTGACGATAACCGTGCCAATGCCCGGCAGTGGATCAAACGTCTCAAAATCGGGCGCCATGCGGCTCATGCCGATGATGATGCCGTCCACCGGCAATGCGGCCATACGACGCGTGGCCTCGGCAAGCGAAAACTCCTCGGTCTTGGACATCTCGACCAGCGTGATGGCACAATTATGCTCGCGAGCAGCGCTGGCGATGCCGTCGATCATTGAGAGGTTGCCAAACTTGGTGACATCGTTGACGCATAGGCCAACCGAATGGTATCGACCGTCGCGCAGCGAGCGACCGGCATAACTCGGACGAAAGCCGAGCTCTCGCATAGCGGACTGCACGCGCTGGCGCGTCTGCTCGTTAACGTTGGGCAAGCCGTTGGCGACGCGCGAAACCGTCTGCTGCGAAACGCCAGCAGCGCGAGCGACGTCGGCCATGGAGACCGGACGCGTACCTGTATCGTTGGACGGGCGCCTTGCCACAGGATCACCTTCACCCTTGCGAGATCTGAATAGCGTGAATGCCGGCCCGGGCAGGAGTTTAGCCCGCGCCGAGGCCCGCTATCGTCGGACGCATGTTAACGTACTCTACTTTTTCAATCCGCATCTCTTCTGCTTTATAAGTCCATACGACAATACCGTTCACGGCTGAATTTCTACCGATTACCAGATTCTCAAAAAGTGACAAGAGTTGTGTTATGAGTACGTTAACATAGCCCGTAACGTGCGGTATCGTGAACACTTGGTTCACGCCGCTTCAAGTTGTTAACGTACTCATAACGACGCAAAACTCGCCCGTGCGCACCAAGGAAAGGACTCCTATGACCACCCCCGACGAAAAGACATTCGCCACGCTCACCAAACTGTTTGAGGAGGAGTTTGGCCCCATCGGCGACCGCCAGGTGCTCTATGTGCACGCGCCCGGCCGTTCCGAGATCAGTGGCAACCACACCGACCACGAGGGCGGCCACGTCATCGCCGGCTCGCTCGATGTCGCCGTTGACGGCATTGCCGTAGCGACCGACACCAACAAGATTCGCGTCGCCGACGAGGGCTATCCCACGTTTGAGATCACGCTCGACACGCTGGGTATTCAAGAGTCCGAGAAGGGCACGTCCGCGAGCCTCGTCCGCGGCATGGCCCACGAAATCGCTGCTCTGGGCGTTGAGCCCCAGGGCTTCGACTTCGCCTTCACCTGCTCTGTCCCCTCGGGCGGCGGCCTTTCGAGCTCTGCTGCTGTCGAGGCGGCATACGGTCGCGCCATGGAGACGCTCTGGGGCGCACCCGCCATCGAGCCCGTCGCGCTCGCCCAGATGAGCCAGCGCACCGAGAACAACTACTATGGCAAGCCCTGCGGTCTGATGGACCAGGCCGCTGTGTGCCTGGGCGGCCTTGCCTACATGGACTTTGAGGACCAGGCTCAGCCTAAAACCCAGAAGCTCGAACTCAACTTTGAGGATCACGGCTATGCGCTCGTGCTCGTTAAGGTTGGTGCCGACCACGTGGCCGCCACCGACGATTACGCTGCCGTTCCGCGCGAGATGCAAGACGTCGCCGCCGAGTTTGGCAAGGCACGCCTGTGCGAGGTCGATGTTGCCGACTTTGACGCCAAGCTCCCCGAGCTGCGCGCCAAGCTGGGCGACCGCGCCTGCCTGCGCGCCGTTCACTACTGGTACGAGAACGGCCTGGTCGATAAGCGCTGGGCAGCCCTGAACGCCGGCGACATCGATCAGTTCCTGGTCCTGACGCGCGAGTCCGGCGCCAGCTCTGCCATGTACCTGCAGAATGTCGTTGCCAAGCTGGGCTCCGAGCAGCCTTCGATGTATGCCCTGGCGCTGGCCGAGCACGTGCTCGACGGCCGCGGCGCCGTTCGTATCCACGGTGGCGGCTTTGGTGGCACCATCCAGGCCTTCGTGCCGCTCGACCTGGTCGACACCTTCATCGCCAAGATGAACGGCTGGCTGGGCGAGGGCTCTGCCCGCCACTACGCAATTTCTGACAAGGGGGCTTACGCGGCATGGCTGTAATGACTGACGTGCGCGAAGCCGCGCAGAACCTGATCGAGTACGCCATCCACCGATCGATGATCGGCCAGGACGATCGCATCTGGGCGTATAACACCATTCTCGAGTGCATCGGTGCTACGGGCCCGGCGCTCGACATGGCCTGGGCGCTCCAGGTCGAGAAACTCTCGCTCTTGCACCCCGATACCCTGCCCAACTTTGACCTGGAGGGCACGCTCGCCGCGCTTGCCGAGGCCGCCATTGCCAACGGCGCCGCCGAGGACACGGCATCGGGCCGCGACCGCATCGCCATGCGCATCATGGGCGCGCTCATGCCGAGGCCTTCGGTTGTAAACGAGGAATTCAACGGCCGCATGGGCGTCAACGAGCCCCGCGCCGCGACCGACTGGTTCTACGGCCTGTGCTGTGACGCCGGTTACGTGCGCCGCGCCGCCATCGCGCGCAACATCAAATGGAGCACTTCCACCAACTGGGGTGACCTGGAGATCACCATCAACCTGTCAAAGCCCGAAAAGGACCCGCGCGATATTGCCGCGGCCGGTGCCACCAAAAACACGGGCGAGAAGTATCCCGCCTGCCAGCTCTGCATCGAAAACGAGGGCTACCCTGGACGCTCCGCTGCAGCCGACGGCGGCGCCCATCCCGCCCGCCAGAATCTGCGCGTTATCCCCATTAAGCTCGACGGCGAGCGCTGGGGCTTCCAATACAGCCCGTACGCGTACTTTAACGAGCACTGCATTGCCATGAGCTCCGAGCATCGTCCGATGCACGTCGACCGCAAGGGGCTGACCTGCCTGCTCGACTTTGTCGACCTGTTCCCGCACTACTTTATTGGCTCCAACGCCGACCTGCCCATCGTGGGCGGCTCGATTCTGTCGCACGACCACTTCCAGGGCGGCGCGCACGAGTTCCCCATGATGCACGCCGCCGAGGTCACGCAGTTTAGCGTGCCCGGCTTTGACCAGGTCAGCGGTACCGTGTTGCAGTGGCCGCTTTCGGTGCTGCGGCTGCGCTCGCACGACCGCGCCCAGCTGCTCGACGCCGCCGAGAAGATTATCCTCGCCTGGCGCGAGTGGACCGATGAGTCGGTGGGCGTCATCGCGCACACAGCCGACGGCGTGGCGCACAACACCGTGACGCCCGTCATCCGCCGCGTCGACTCCCGCGGCAATGCCGGCGGCGAAATCTACGAGGCCTACCTGGCGCTTCGCTGCAACATCACGACCGACGAGCATCCGCTGGGCGTATTCCACCCGCATGCTGAGTACCACCACATCAAGAAGGAGAACATCGGCCTGATCGAGGTCATGGGCCTGGCCATTCTTCCGCCGCGCCTGGTTCCCGAGCTCGGCGCTGTCCGCGAGCACCTGCTGGCGGCCAAGGTCGATGCCAGCTACGACCTTGCTAGCGCGCTCGAGGGCGATGATCTATGCCGCAGCCACGCCGCATGGGCCGAAGACGTTTTTGCCCGCCGCGCCGACGAGCTTACGGCAGACAACGCCATCGATATCCTGCACGAGGAGGTCGGCGTGGTGTTTGGCCACGTGCTCGACAACGCCGGCGTCTTTAAGTGGGACGAAGCCGGCCGCGCCGCCCAGCAGCGCTTTATCGACTCGCTGTAGAGCACAGACCCGGACGCTCAACGGCAGCCCCCACGACATAGCCACCTACACGACAACGGCGCCCGCCGGCAACATCGCCGGCGGGCGCCGTTTTCTGATGCAAGGGTAGCTAATTTGCACCAAAACAAGGAGTGTCCCAAACTGCCGGCAGAAAAAGAACGTCCCCAGGTGCCGACCTAAACCCCCACATTATTCGATGGAAAAACGTGGTTGCCTCCCACATTATTCGATGGAAAAACGTGGTTGCCTCCCACATTATTCGATGGAAAAACGTGGTTCATTCCCACATTTTTCGATGGAAAGACCAACACGGTCTTATACTAACCATGATCGTTAGGAGGCAGTATGCAGCGACAGCTAATGGACGAACTCATCGCTTGGAAATCTAGGGCAAACCGCAAGCCCCTCCTGCTTAAGGGGGCCCGCCAGACAGGAAAAACCTGGCTTCTCAACGAATTCGCAGGCCAGCAGTATCAAAACGTCATCCGTTTTGACTTTATGCTCGAACCGGACGCACGCTCGCTGTTCGACGGAAGCCTTGACCCCAAACGCATCATCTCCCAGATAGAGCTCCTGCGCGGCCAGACCATAACGCCGACAGACACACTCATCATCTTCGACGAAATCCAAGAGGCACCGCGTGGCATCACCTCGCTCAAATACTTCAACGAGCTGGCGCCGGAATACCATATCGTGGCAGCCGGCTCCTATATGGGGCTCGCGCTCCGACGCGAAAACGAGTCGTTCCCCGTCGGCAAGATTGACCAGCTTACCATGCGCCCCATGGGGTTTGTCGAGTTCGTTCGCGCCGTCGATGGCGATCCGCTCGCAGATGCCATCCTTGCCGCAGACATGGACCTGCTGGCAAACGTTTCCGAAAAGCTCGAGCGCCTGCTCAAGGAATACCTCGTTGTCGGTGGCATGCCAGAAGTTGTCTCCGCTTTCGCCGCCTCCCACGATTTCATCGAGGCCCGCAGGCTTCAGCAGCAAATCATCGAAGCCTACGAATCCGATTTTGGCAAGCATGCGCCAGCCCGCATCGTCGAGCGCATGAGGCTGGTTTGGAAATCCCTTCCCGGCCAGCTCGCAAAGGAAAACAAGAAGTTCGTCTACGGTGCGCTCCGTCCCGGGGCGCGCGCACGCGATTTTGAGGAAAGCCTCCAGTGGCTCATGGACTATGGAATCGTTCATAAGGTACCACGTGTTTCCGCCCTAAGAGCACCGCTCACAAGCTACGAGGATCTCTCGGGCTTCAAGCTGTTCTGCATCGACACCGGCATCCTCGGAGCACTCTCCGGCCTCTCGCCAGCCATTGTTCTGAACGGGCCCGCTGTTTTTACGGAGTTCAAAGGCTCGCTGACCGAGCAATACGTCGCACAGGAGCTTTTGCTCCAAGGCAAAACTCCCGCGTATTGGTCATCCTCCTCCGGCAATGCAGAGACTGACTTTGCCATCGACCATGCGGGGACCGTGCTTCCGCTCGAGGTCAAGGCGGCAGAGAACCTCAAAGCAAAGAGCCTGAGGATTGCCTGCGAGAAGTTCAAGCTCGAGCGCTGCGTGAGAACATCGTTAGCGGCATATAGAGACGAGGGCACGCTCGTCAACATTCCGCTCTGGGAGATTGGGCAAATCGACAAGCTGGCATAGGCGCTGTGGAGGGGGTGTCCCGTAAGGAGTGTCCCAAACTGCCAGCAGAAAAGGAACGTCCCTATCTGCCGCAGTCATTTAAGAACGTCCCCAATGACCACGCCGATGTTTTGGCAACGACAGACACTATGACCCAATCCGAGGGCACTAAAAAGATAGGAGCCCCCGCTCG
>CATZMG010000003.1 GCA_958421655.1 uncultured Collinsella sp. | reverse complement strand
GACGGCCTGATCGGCGAGCGCAAGGGCGTCAACATGCCCAACGTCAACATCTCGCTGCCCGCCTTCACCGAGCGCGATCGTCAGGACATCCTCTTTGGCCTGACCGAGAACATCGACTACATCGCCACTTCCTTCATCCGTGACGGCGAGTCCGTCCGCGGCATCCGCGAGCTTTGCCGCGAGAACGGCGGCGAGCACGTGACGATCTTCCCGAAGATCGAGTGCGCCCTGGGCGTCGAGAACTTCGACGAGATCCTCGAGGCTTCCGACGGCATCATGGTCGCCCGTGGCGACCTGGGCATCGAGATCAAGCCCGAGCTCGTTCCCCACATCCAGAAGGAGATCATCGCCAAGTGCAACGCGGCCTACAAGCCCGTTATCACCGCTACGCAGATGCTCGACTCCATGCAGCAGAACCCGCGCCCGACGCGCGCCGAGGTTGCCGACGTTGCTAACGCCATTTACGACGGCACCGACGCCGTTATGCTGTCCGGCGAGTCCGCTGCCGGTAAGTACCCGGTCGAGGCCGTTAAGATGCAGGCCAGCATCGCTCTCGAGACCGAGAAGTACCTCCCGGCCCACGCTCCGCTCGAGGTTCCGGCTGACGCTCACGGCACCCGCGTCGTCAACAACGTTGTGGGTATGTCCGCTGTGAACATGGCTACCACCGTTGGCGCCAAGTGCATCACCGTGCCGACGACCACCGGTCGTACCGCTCGCCTGATCTCGCACTTCCGTCCCAACATGCCGATCTGCGCATTCTCCCGCCACGAGTGGGCCGTCCAGCAGATGATCATGTACTGGGGCGTTATCCCGCACCAGGCCGAGATTACCCAGGGCACCGTCAACGGCACGATCGTCAAGGCGATCGAGACCGCCAAGGAGCTCGGCTACGTCGAGGCCGGCGACCTGACCGTCGCTACCGCCGGCGATCCCCGCATGAGCGTCCAGCTCGAGGACAAGGTCTCCTCGACCAACGTCGCTTACGTCGCTCAGGTGCGCTAAATCGCACTTGCAAGCAGATTTGCATTGCAAAGGGCCCGGAAGGCATTGCCTTCCGGGCTTTTTTAAGACCTTCTTCATATGCCGCCTCATCGATTTGCGTTCAGTCGCAAGCCTCTCCGATGCCGAGCGCACCACCGAAGACGCCTGCGACGGGAGCCGTTGGTCAATTGGGATGAACTGTTCTCCGTAAAGCCGGCCGGCTAGCAGCTAGCGATCAGGGGGACTGCCGGAACGTCAGAAGCAGCAACGTGAGCCGCAAAGCCTGCCTCGGTCAGCTCGATGACCTCGGTAAACGTTGAGTCGAAGAACTCCTCAGTTAGCAGGCGATACGGCGGATGATCGGGCTCGCCGGGGTTTTCGCGTACAATCTCGTGCATAACGCCGATGGTCTTGAGCACATATTCTTTATGGATGGGATACTGCCCAAAACGCGTCGCGGCGGTATACAGGCGATCGGTCGCACGCGGGATGGAAACAATGCCGAGCGTCTTGCCAAACCAGTCAAAGTCGCCTTGCTTTTTAATGCGGAACTCCTCACATGGCTTGCCGCCGTGCGCCTCCAGGTACTGATTCACGCGCGTATTCCATACGGTATCGGCCACCAGATGCGACCAGACGCCCAGTGTTAAATCGAGCAGCGACTGCGCCACATCTTCGGACGCAAGCGAGAACTCACAGGTGCCGGGACCGGCAACCGGCTCGGCATCCTTGTAACGCTGGGGATAGTGCACGCGGTTCAGTCGCTCGCGTTCCTCGATAATCGAGGTCGCTGCGGCCGGCGCACCGGTGGGCGAACTATTAAGCAACGGTGCCACATAGGTATCCCAGAACTCATGCTCACGAGGCTTAGGGATGGGCTCAGGCTTGGCAAAGTGCGTAATGCGGTACGGGATGGGATCGGCGATGCCAGGGACCATATAGCCCACGAAGATATCCGGAACCACGCAGCCAAACAAAAAGGCATTGCGGTCGCGCACGCTATTGGCAAGCGCACCGGTGCGCTCCAGCAAACGCTCCGTCTGAGCGATATGAATGTTCCAGCTTGGCATAGCCACCCCCATAAAAACCTGGATAACTATACCATCACGGCAAAGCCGCGCGGGCGGCTACGCACGCTCTACGCAGCAACTAGTCCGTAGCACCGCTTTCGGTTCCATACGACGGCGAAGGTGCCTCGACCACATGGTGGTATCGATCGATATAGATGGCGCGGGCACCCAGGCGTCGCACCAAATCCTGATGATGTGTACTCATCAAGACCGTCTTACCGGCAGCAACATAGGCCAGCAGGAAGTTGACCACGATGTCGCAAGAGTCCTCGTCAAGTCCATTGGTAGGCTCGTCGAGCACCAGGATATCGGGGTTCATCGACACGACGGCAGCCAGCGCAACACGCTTCTTTTGCCCGCCCGAAAGCTGATAAGGCGAGGCATCGACCAGATCGGTAACCTGGAACAGTTCCATGGCATCGCGCACGCGGCGCTCGAGCTCGTCTGCCGGCAGCCCCATCTGCGCGGGACCAAAAGCAACTTCCTCGCCCACCGTAGCGCAAAAGAGCTGGGCATCGGCATTCTGGAACACAAAGCCCACGCGCTGATGAAAACGCTGAGCAGCCGCGGAATCCTTTAGAAACGCCGCATCGATCACATGCCCGTCGAACAGGTATGCCCCTGCGTCCGCGAGCTCAAGGCCGTTGATAAGGCGCATGATCGTCGTCTTGCCGCAGCCGTTGGGACCGAGCAGGGCAACGAGTTCACCACGATCGACCTGCAGCGACACACCATCGACAACCGTATGCCCCGCATAGGAGAACACCACGTCGCGCAGCTCGATGAGCGGCATGGCCTCGGCGCGCGCGCCGTTCGTGCCCGCCGCACTATTCATATCGATCGTCAAAACGTCGCCCTTCCCTATTTGCATCCCCAGTCGAAACCAGCAGCGTCTACAGCACGGCGCACAACACTGCCAGCAGCGCCACGCCGGCCGCATAGACCGCATCGCGCCAGCCAAACCCGACACGCGCGGGCGCCGGATACGCACCGGCAAAGCCGCGGCAAAGCATAGCCTCGTCCATCGCGCGGCTGCATTCCATCGCCTTGATAAACGTCATGCCCATGATACCCGCCAGCGAGTCGGTGCGCGAAAAACCCGCAGGCGCACGACCCACGCTGCGCAGCATGACCGATTCGCACAGATTGTGCGCCGTGCGACCCAGCACCTCGATGTGCTTGAGCGCCATATCAAACGTAAAGATAACTTCGTCGGGTAGATGCAGCATCTTGAGCGACGCCGACATGCGGCTCCACGTGAGGGTCCACGAAACGCCCAGCACTAGCGACACATTAATGAAGGTCTTGAGCGCAATCTTGAGCATGGCGCCCGCGGCAGAAGCGTCCAGCAGCAAGGCGGGCAGCGCCAGAACCACCGCGAGCCCCGCAGCGCCAAGCGCCGGCACAAAGGTTGCCCGCAGTCCGCGTACGGGGCGCACGGCAACGAGCACCAGTGCGATAGCCGCCATCAGCATGAGGTACAGCGGGCTCTGCGTCAGACACACGCACAGGACGCAAACGAACATCCCCACCAGGCGCACCGGAGCCGAAACGCAAGAAAGGGCGCGGTCGACCATCGACCCGCCCTCGTGCGCGCCTCCACCCAGGCGAACCCGCTCAAGCAGGCTCGCCAGGTGCAGGACATTCTTTTGCATCACTCGATGCCGAACCCCCGCGGGCTCGTATCGCTCCTCGGCCGCAAGCCAGCTAGGCAGCTCGACCATCGCCATGGGCTCCGCTTTCCTTGACCGTCAGCGAGATCAGACGGAATGCGATGGTGAGCACCGCCACGCCAATCACGCCGGACAGGATATACATGGCAGCCTGACCGGCAAAGCCGAGACCCTGCTCCTCGGAATAGGCCTGCAGGTAATCACCCGTAGGCAGAGCGTCGGCAAAGGTCGGGGTGTCGAGACCGACCGAAGCCTGCAGGCTGTCGTCGCCAGCCTCCTGAACGGCGGTCGCGGCGCCCTCGGCGTCCCACTCACCCCAGGCGTCACCCGTGGCCAGCAGGCCCAGCGGCGTGGCCACGACAAGCACGGCAACCAAGATGAGCGTGGGGACCAGCGAGGTCTTCTTTGCAGCAGCGCCCTCGGCAGCAAGCTGTCCATCGGCGGCTTCGGGGCCGACGATAACGCTCGGCGCCGTCTTCTTGATAAAGCCGTAGATCGCGGCAGTCGCCACGCCCTCGACCACGCCGGCTACCAACATATGCGGGATCATCATGGCCGGAATGGCAATGGACAGCGGGAAGGGGCAGTACAGCGGAGCGCCCGAAGCATTCGTGAAAAGCATCGGCTGAATACCAAACTCGATTGCTGCGCACAGGGCCGCCAGGCACAGGCCGACCCAGCCGCTTACGATGGCCGAAACCGAGGTGCCCCAGCTCTTGTCGTGCAAACGGCTGTTAAGCGCGCGGAACACGATGGCTGCGGCAAACGGCAACACGAAGGCCATGTTAAAGCAGTTAGCGCCAAAGGACAGGATGCCGCCGTCGCCAAACAGCAGCGCTTGCAGCGCCAGCGCGACCGAAACCGCGATAGCCGCGGCCTCGGGGCCCAGCAGCAGCGCGATGAGTGCGCCACCAACGGCGTGGCCAGTGGTGCCGCCGGGCAGCGGCACGTTGAACATCATAAGCAAGAAGGAAAATGCGGCGCAGATGCCCAGGAAAGCCATGTGCTCGCGATCGAGCGTGGCGCGCACCTTCTTGATACAGTGAACCCAGACGGGCACCATTGCCACCGCCATGACGGCATCGGTCTGCGGGGACAGATAATTATCTGGAATGTGCATGTACGCCTCCCGGTTATCGGCGCACGGAATTGCAACGCCGCTTGAATCACCTTTCCAGTGTTACGTAATGTCAGATTCGTAACACGCCGCGGGCTATCATAGCAAAACGGCGCACTGCCGACAAAGCAGCACGCCGTTATGTAATGCGCGTGTCATATATGCAGGCTCAACGGTGCCTTATACCGAAAACAGCAGTCACGTAAGACTCGACGGCAGCCGACGCTGGCCTATATCCGGCGCAGGACCTAGCCGCGGACCTCGCCGTTTACGCCCTTGCACACCTTGGTAACGATCTTCTGGTGCGCCTTTTCGACCTCTTCGCTGGTAAGCGTGTGGTCGTCGGAGCGATACGTAAGCGCAAAGGCCATGGACTTCTTGCCCGCTCCGATGCGGATGGGATCGCGGTAGACGTCGAACAGACGCACGCCCTCGAGCAGCTTGCCTCCGGCGCTGGTAATACGGCGCTCAAGATCCTCGCAGGTCACAGTGTTGTCGACCACGATAGCAAGGTCGTGCTCAACGGCCGGGTACTGCGAGAACTCACGGTAGTTCTCCTGGTTGCGGGCGCCCTTGATCAGCTTGTCCAGGTCGAGCTCAAAGGCAACGACAACCTCGTCAATGCCCATAGCCTCGCGCGCCTCGGGGTGAATCTCGCCAACCCAGCCCAGCACGGTACCGCCGGACAGAACCTCGGCGGCGCGACCCGGCTGCAAGAAGGCATAGCCCTCGCCCTCGACGGGACGGAAGCGAACCTTCTCGATGCGCAGCTGAGCAAGCAGCTCCTCGACAATGCCCTTGCCAAAGAAGAAGCGCAGCTTACGGTACTTCATGTTCCAGGACTGCTCGCTCCACTGGCCCGAGAGCACGCCCGCCACGGACTTGGTCTCCTTGGGCAGGCTGGCGTTCTCGCGGCCATGGAACAGGCTGCCGACCTCGTACAGGTGCACGTTGGGCGTGCCGTGGGCCTCGTTGTAGGCCACAGACTGCAGCAGACCCGGCAGCAGCGAGCGGCGCATCTCGGTCTGCTCGGCCACCAGCGGGTTCATGAGAACCACGGGGCAGCCGCGGCCCTCGGTGGACATACCAATCTTCTCCAGGTCGCCCGGGGCGGCAAAGCCAAAGGTCGTGGTCTCGTTGAGGCCGCAGGCGCGCAGGATCTCGCCGACCTTACGGGTGAGCTTCTGCTCGCGGGTCAGGCCGCCGATGTGGTTCTTGGCAGCCGGGATGGTCGCCGTAACGCGGCCCATGCCCCATAGGCGCAGGACCTCCTCGATCAGGTCGATCTCACGCGGCAGGTCGGGACGGAAGCTCGGCGGGGTGACCATGAAGTCCTCGCCGTCGCGCTCGACGGTGCAGCCCAGGCGGGTGAGCGAACGCTCGATAAAGTCGGGCTCGATGTCGGCACCGCAGATGGCACGCACGCGGGCCAGGCGCAGCTTAATGCTGTCGATGGTCTTGGGCGCGGGGAACACGTCCACATAGCCGGGAGCAACCTCGCCGCCGGCGATCTCCTCGATCAGCGCGCAGGTAACGTTGGCGACATCCACGCAGCCGGTCTCGTCGACCTGGCGCTCAAAGCGAATGGAGGCGTCGGAGATCAGCGACAGATCGCGGCTGGTGTGCGAGGTGCGACCGGCGTTGAAGCAGGCGCTCTCGACCATCACGTCGACGGTGTCGTCCTCGATCTCGGAATCCATGCCGCCCATTACGCCGGCCAGCGCCACGGGACGCTCGCCGTCGGTGATGAGGCCCATACCGGCGTCGAGCACGCGCTCCTCGCCGTCGAGCGTCGTGAACTTCTCGTCCTGCTGGGCGGCGCGAACCACCACACGACGGTGGCCATCGCGCTCGGCAAAGGTGTCCAGGTCAAAGGCGTGCAGCGGCTGACCGGTGAGCATCATCACATAGTTGGTGATGTCGACGATGTTGTTGTGCGGGCGCACGCCCAAGGCGTTAAGGCGCTTGACCATCCAGTCGGGCGACGGGCCGACCTTGACGTTGCGCACGATGCGGGCAACGTAGCGGTCGCACAGGCCCTCGTCAGCGATCTCGACGGAAAGCTCGTCGTCGGTCGCGCGGCCGGCCTCGGCCTTAATGGCGGGCAGCTCAACGTGGAAATCGCGGTCGAAGATGGCGCCGGTCTCGCGGGCCATGCCGATCATGGACAGGCAGTCGGGGCGGTTGGGCGTAATCTCGCAGTCGAGCACGGTATCACTCGAGCCCACGTACTCGGCAAACGGCATGCCGCAGGGCGTATCCTCGGGCAGGATCATGATGCCGGAGTGGTCGCCGCCCAAGCCGAGCTCGCGCGCGGAGCAGTTCATGCCCATGGACACGACGCCGCGAAGCTTGCTCTTCTTGATCTTGACGTCGCCGGGAAGCACGGCGCCAATCATGGCCGTGACGATGTGGTCGCCGGCCTCGAAGTTCTGCGCGCCGCAGACGATCTGCAGCGGAGCGGGGTTGCCGTCGGCGTCGAGGTTCTTGTCACCCACGTCGACCGAGCACACATACATGTGGTCGCTATCGGGGTGCGGGGTCTTGGTGAGCACCTTGGCGGTCACCACGTGGTCGAAGGACTCGCCCACGGTGTCGATCGCCTCGACCTCGGTGCCGGTACGGATATATTCGTCCGAAAGGGTCTTGGGATCCTCCGGAATATCGATCATGGTCTTGAGCCAGTCGTAAGAAACACGCATCTAGCTCTCCTTTCATACTGAAAGCCTGCGAAGAGATGCAGGTGGAAACTTCAACTTTGTGAACATTCCTTACAAAGCGAGGGTTGTCCAAGTGCGGCAGATCGGCCCGAAAGAGGAGCGCCGCGTACTTTGGTACGCAAGCGACGAATGAGCGCCGAGGTGCCGTGCTTGGGCAAGCCGCAGCCTAAAATTGGTTCAGGAAGCGCATATCGCCTGTCATGAGCGTGCGCAGGTCGGGCAGGTCGTAGCGCAGGGCCGCGACGCGCTCGGCGCCAATACCAAAGGCGAAGCCGGTGTACTTCTCGGGGTCGATGCCGCAGTTAATCAGGACGTTGGGGTCGACCATGCCGCAGCCCAGAATCTCGATCCAGCCGCTGTGCTTGCAGAAGTTGCAGCCCTTGCCGCCGCACACGTGGCAGCTCACGTCTACCTCGCAGCTCGGCTCGGTGAAGGGGAAGAAGTGCGGGCGGTAACGCGTCTTGCGGTCCTCGCCAAACATGCACTTAACAAAGTAGTCGAGCGTACCCTTAAGATCGCCAAAGGTGATGCCCTCGTCGACGACCAGGCCCTCGATCTGGTTGAACTGCGGCAGGTGGCAGGCGTCGGCCGTGTCGGGACGGTAGACGGTGCCCGGGCAGATCATGTAGATGGGCGGCTTCTGCGACTCCATGGTGTGGATCTGCACGCCCGAGGTCTGGGTGCGCAGCAGCACGTCGGACTCGCCGTGGGCGTGAGCCTCGGGGTGCGCGACGCTGCCGGGGTTGTTGTCGACCACATAGAAGGTATCGCGGGCCGAGCGGCTCGGGTGATCCATGGGGGCGTTGAGCGCGGTGAAGTTGTAATAGGAGGTGTCGACCATGGGGCCAGACTCGACGGTGTAGCCGATGCCGCAGAAGATGTCCTCGGCCTCCTCGATGATCTGCTTGATCAGGTGCTGGTGGCCGATCTGCGGACGGATACCCGGTAGCGTGATGTCGACGGCCTCGTGCTCGAGTGCGTGCTTGAGGGCGGCGGCCTTCATCTCGGTGGTGCGCTCGTCGAGCATGCCCTCGATCAGCTGGCGCATCTCGTTGGCGCGCTTGCCCATCACGGGACGATCCTCGGGGGCGAGCTTGCCCATCATGCGCATCAGGCCGGTGATGCGGCCCTTGCGGCCGAGCAGCTCAACGCGCGCGGCCTCGAGCTTTGCGGCGTCGTCGGCGCCTGCGACGAGCTCCTTGGCCTCTTCCTCGAGTTTGACCAGATCATCAATCAGACTCATGTCTTCCCTTTCGTCTCTCGCGCTCCCCGCTTGCCGAGGCGGCTGCCGCCGTCTGACGTTGCGAAAACGCGGCCCGGTTCGGTAACAAAAAACCGTCCTCGGGCATGTGCATTGCCCAAGGACGGTTGAATTCCGCGGTACCACCTTGTTTGACCCGGCGGATGTCTGGCCCGCCGCGCCCACTCTTTGCCCCTTGTCGCGAGGCTCACGGCTTCCCTACTGGGGACATCGCCGCCGCCGGCCGCGTGCCCGTTGAGGTCGCTGCTCGGGAGTGAACGCTTGGCCCTTGCCACCGCAGGAAGGCTTACAGCCCATGACCTTCCCTCTCTTGCCGGCGACGCGGCGGGCAAAACCCTCTCCGTCAACGCATTGGGCTACAGGATACCACATTGTTTGGGCATATCGCCGCGTTCCGTTTTGTTCGTGCTGGGTACAAGGCAGGTAGCTGTGTAAACTGGCCGTGCGCCCATCCGTGGCGCTCGGTTCGCGAGATCAAGGATATGGTATGGGAAAGAAGCACGATAAGAAGGCCGAGCCCGCAGCGGGCAAGACGCCCAAAAGCATGAAGGTCGATAAGGCCGTCAAAAAATTCCGCAAGCTCGAGGGCAAGCTGTGGACCCGCGAGTACCTGCTCAAGATTGCCGAGTTTGACGGCGCGACCATTGCCCCCGCCAACGGCGCCGCAGCGCGCGCCGACGCCATGGGCACCCTTGCCGGCGAGCATCATAAGCTCCTGACCAGCGAAAAGTCTGTCGAACTTGTGCGCTCGCTGGCACGCGAAACCGTCGCCGGCGGCAAGATCGACGACCCGCAGCTGCTCGACGAGATCCGCGTACTCGGCCGCGACCAGCGCGAAGCGAGCGTCATTCCCACCGAGGAGGCCGAGGCCTGGACCAGGCTCACCTGCGAGGCCGACGCCGTGTGGCACAAGGCCAAGACGGCCAATGACTGGGCGAGCTTTGAGCCCTATGTGGATAGAATCGTCGCCCAACTTAAGCATCAGGCCGAGCTCATGGACCCCAAGCGCGACCCATACGATGTTTGGCTCGACCAGTACGAGCGCGGCCTTTCCGCCAAGAGCTTCGATGCGTTTTGCGATGAGGTCAAGGCGACGGTCGTGCCGCTCGTGCACGCCATCGGCGAGCGCGGCCAGCAGCCCGCTGCCGACTTTTTGCACGCCCGCGTGCCCGAGGCCGCCCAGCGCGCCATGAGCTTCGACCTTATGAAGCTCGTCGGCCTGGACCTGAACGACACCACGCTTGCCTTTACCGAGCACCCGTTTAGCGAGGGCTTTGCCGTGGGCGACGCGCGCATCGCGACGCACATCTACGAGGACGACTGCATCTCCAACGTCTACAGCATCATCCACGAGGCGGGACACGCCATGTACGAGCTGGGCGTCAATCCTGCCTATGCGCGCACCCGCCTGGAGGGCGGCACTTCCATGGGCATCCACGAGAGCCAGAGCCGCTTTTTCGAGAACACCGTGGGTCGCAGCCGCGCCTTTATGGGCCCGCTGCTCGAGGTGCTGCGCCGTCACGCGCCCGAGGTCTATGGCAGTGTGGACGAGGATACGCTCTACCATGCCGTGAACATCGCACGGCCGTCGCTGATCCGCACCGAGGCGGACGAGCTCACTTATCCGCTGCACGTTATGGTGCGCTACGAGATCGAGCGCATGCTGTTTGCCGGCGAGGCCACGGCCAAGGACATCCCCGCGCTTTGGAATCGCTTTATGGATGAGTACCTGGGCATTCCCGTTCCCGACGACACGCACGGCTGCCTGCAGGATACGCACTGGAGCGGTGGCTCGTTTGGCTACTTCCCCACGTATGCGCTGGGTAGCGCCTACGACGCTATGTTTGTGCCGGCCATGTGCCGCGACGGCGTCGACCTTACCGGTGCCTGTGCGAGCGGCGATTTGGCGCCCGTCCGTGCCTGGCTGGGCGAGCACATTTGGCAGTGGGGCCGTGCCAAGGACGCACCGGAGCTCATCAAGGGCGCGTGCGGCATGGACTTTGACGCCCGCTACTACTGCAGCTACCTGCAGGACAAGTTTACCACGCTGTACGAGCTGTAAGGCATAACCGACACGCCAACGCAAAGGGGACGCCGCGGAACCAATCCGCAGCGCCCCCTTTCCACCTAGTTGTTTAAGAACGTCCCCAATGACTACCTTACAGAGCTTCCAGCGCGTTGGCGATGCGCTTCATGGCGGCATCGGCGGATGCTTGGTCGGGCGCCTCGGCCAGCACGCGGATAACCGACTCGGTTCCGCTCTTGCGCACGAGCACGCGGCCCTCGCCTGCCAGCGCAGCCTCGGCCTCGGCGATGGCGTTCTGCACGCCCATATTCTCGAGCGCGGCGTCCTTGTCCGCCACGTGCACGGCCACCTGCGCCTGTGGCAGCAGCTTGCACGGAGCCGTGAGCTGCGAGAGCGTCTCGCGCTCGGCACGAATCACTTCCATCACGCGCAGCGAGGTCATAATGCCGTCGCCCGTGCGCTCGATATCGCCAAAGATCGTATGGCCCGTCTGCTCGCCGCCCAGGCTGTAGCCGCCCTCGCGCATCTTGGCATACACGTGACGGTCGCCCACGCCGCTGGTCACGGCGCTCAGTCCGGCAAGCTCCAACGACTTGATCAGGCCAAAGTTGCTGGCGATCGTCGGCACCACGGTACCGCCCGAGAGACGCCCGTGCTTGTTCAGGTACACACCGCACACGTACAGGATCTGGTCACCGTCGACCACGCGGCCGCGCTCGTCCACGGCCAGGCAGCGGTCGGCATCGCCATCGTAGGCAAAACCCACATCCAGGCCCTGCTCCACCACGTGGCGCTGCAGACGCTCAATATGCGTAGAGCCGCAGTCGACATTGATGTTAAAGCCGTCGGGCGCGGCATTGATCACGCGCACATCGGCGCCCAGTGCGTCGAACACCGGCTTGGCCACCGAGGATGCCGAGCCGTTGGCGCAGTCGATACCGATCTTGACGCCCTGCAGCGAAAAGTTCGCGCTGGCGATGAGCGAAGCAATGTAGCGGTTGCGACCCTGCATGTAGTCCACCGTGGCGCCGATGTGGTTGCCCGTTGCCAGCGGCACCTCGCTCTTGCCATCGATATAGTCCTCGATGAGCTCCAGTACGTCCTCGTCCATCTTAAAGCCGTCGCTGTTGACGAGCTTAATGCCGTTATCGCAAAACGGGTTGTGGCTCGCGCTGATCATGATGCCGCAATCGAAGCAGCCTTCCACAGTCTGATGCGCTACGCCCGGCGTCGGGATCACATGCAGCATATAGGCGTCCGCACCGCTCGCGACCAGGCCGCTCACCAGCGCCGCCTCAAACATATAACTCGAGCGACGCGTGTCCTTGCCCACGATCACGCGTGCCTTGCGCTCGCGGTTGGCGCCGTAATACCAGCCCACAAAACGGCCAATCTTATAAGCGTGCTCTACCGTCAGCCCAACGTTGGCCTCACCGCGAAAGCCGTCGGTGCCAAAGTACTTCATGCGCTCTCCTTACAAAATAGGGGCGAACAGATTGCCTGTCCGCCCCAAAATGGTACTCGATTATCTGCGCTACCAGAAAAACCCTACGCCGACGCGCTGTCGCGAGCCGCCTGGCATGTAGGAGTCTGACGCAGCGTAAGCGGCTTGTCCCCCGCCTCGGCCGACGTGGTCAGCGTATACGTGATCGTCGTCGTCTCGCCAGCATGCAGGTCAACGGTGCCCGAATAGAAGGGGATTCCATGCCACGTAGCGGCGCCAAGACCAAACTGTGTGCCCTCAACCGTAAGGTCACTGATGTTGCCGCCCGTCGGGGCAAACAACGAGACATTCAGGCGTTCGTCGTCACGCGCGGCATCGGGTGCGCTCGCCGCAACGTAGTCGGGCAGCTTGCCTGCCTCCTCCTGCGTCATGATGTTCGTCAGAGTAACGGTGATGCGATACGAGCACGTGCCGTCGCCGTTCTTGATGCCCTGGCCGATCTGCGTGTCGGCGTTCAGATACCAGTCGAGCTTGGAGAAGCTCAGGTTGTTAAAGTAAACGCCGGCAACAGGATCGGCACTCGGGTCATCCGGATCGGGCAGCGAAGCGTCAATGCCCGTCTCTTTGATGGCACTCTGCTCATCATCGTTTCTCATCCACGCGATCAGGCGGCCCTCTTCGGCACCGCGCTCAACGGCGCTGACAAGCTTCGTAACATCGACATCGCCGATACCGCCAAGGATCTTGTCGAAGGCAGCGCTGGCGACGGATGCAAAGATGCCGTCAGACTCCTCGACCGGATAGTTCCAGTACACATCGTGCATGAGGACCTTTGCGGCGTTGGTGCCGTCGACAACCGTTCCGTCGGGCAGTGACACGTTACCGACCAGGCCCAGCAGATACTGCAGGAACACCGGGTCGATACCGATGACGCCATCAGCGTCCTGTCCATACTGGGACTTCCACAGCGCGGCGACACGCTGCGAGTTGCGGGGCCAATCAGGCGAATAGGTATTGCCCGAGTTGTACAGGTTACTGTGGTTGCCGAACAGCGCCTCATCCTCTTCGTCGACGCTCTCGACTGCCTCATCCTCGCTGAGTCCAATGCGGGGAACAAACTCGCCAATCGACATCTGGCCGTCAGTGACCGAAATCAGGCCCTGCGAACCGCCAAAGCCGCCGCAAGCACGAATCTCGACGTTGTTCATGGCGTACATAAGGTAGTTGCGCGTCTGGCCGTTGGCGCCGAGCATCTGGGGAAGGACGGGGGCGACCTTCTCCGCCGCGTCAACCGCACCGTTGAGGGTGGCAAAGCCGTCCTTGGCCTTATCGACCAGCTCGGTCACCTGGGAAATATGAGTATCGCCAATGCCCTGGACCTTCTCGTTGGCGCTCTTGAACACCTTCGAGCTGCTGGAAAGCGAATCGGCGACCGCCTGCAGCGCGGACACGTTAATCATGCCGTCCTGGAACAGCTTGCCGGGCGTGGCCTGCGAAAGGTTGTCGGCCATGGGAACCAGCGCGTTGCTCGAGACATCGGACAGGGCGTCGATCATGGTGCGGGCTGCGTTGATGTCACTGCCATACACCGGGATAAACGATGCCGCCGTCCACAGCGGGCTCGAGGTCTCCGCCTTCATGCTGTCGCAGAGCTCATCGATCTTCTTCGCGTCGTCAGGCAGCGTCGAAAAATCGCCCGACGTGACCTTGTCCTTAAGGCCACCGACGATCTCGACAGCCTCCTTCGCTTCGCTCTTTACGGTCTTTGCCGAGTTAAGCAGCATAAAGCCGCTTGCGCCAAGCGCAACGAGAAGCACCGCGACTACAACGGCAATAATGGCGCCGGTGTGACGCTTTTTGCGCTCGCCCTTGCGATGGCGATGACGGACCAGACCGTCAGAGGTCGAACTCGGCGAAGCGTCGCCACCGTAGTTCAAGCCAAAATCGTAATAATCTTCCTTGGAACCCGAGCCCGCAAACTCGGCACCGCCATCATCCAGGCGGGCGAACGTGCCAGTCTCGGAGGCGCCGGTGTAAATCGTGCCAAGGTTACCCGTAAGCCCCGCGCCACCGGCAGAGGGAGTATTGTTGGCGGCCTTGTCGGCATTAACGTTGCCGGCGGCATTCGCGGCGTTGGCAGCACCTGCGTTGTTCGCGGGTACCGAAGGAGCCCCGCTCGGCTGCGACGTGGAGGTTGCACCGCCCGCAAAGACATTCCCTCTTGCACGGCCGGTCTTTTTTGCCTTTTGAGACTGCTCGTACAGAGCGGTAAACATCGCTGTCTCGCCCGGGGACACGCGCTTACCGGAACCGCCCTGTCCAGCGCCGCCCGGCGTGCCGGCCTTACCAGCCCCGTTCGGACGCGGCGGAACTGCAGGACGGCCGCTATCGCTGCCCTTAAAGTGATTACCAGCCATAAAGAAATCCTCGCAATTGAGTCGCAATGAAAAAGTCCATAACGTTACTAGATTATAGCATTTTGAGCATCGACAGCTAAACTCCAGACACGGACATCAATTGGCGAAAATGCGGCACAACACCTTTTCCGTCTTGGCAGCGGCGCCAGCTACACCGTGAGGAACATCATCACGATGATCATGGCAAAGCCGATAAGGTCGGTCGGCAAAAACACCGTGCCCAGCATAACGGCGCTGGTGATGGTCGCCGAGACGGGCTCCACGGTTCCGATGAGACTCGCACGCACCGAGCCGATGTCCTTAACGCCCTGCATATAAAGCATGTAAGCAAAAAACGAGCCGATAACCACGAACACCGCGAGCGCCTCGATGCCGGCAGCGTCGAGCGCCGGCATATGCGCCCAGGGCTGCACGAAGACACACGAGACCACGCCCGCCGTGAGCATTGCCGAGCCCGTGACGATAGGGCTGCCGTATTCGGGCAGGATCTTGGCGGGAATCACCGCCATACACGCGGCGCTGACCGCACACATAAGACCTGCTGCCAGGCCAAGCGGCGAGATATTCAGGCTGGTGGGGTCGCCGCCGGTGGCGATTAAAAAGGTTCCACCCAGAGCCAGGCCAATGCCGATAACTTCGCGAGTACGCGGCATGCGGCGATCGGTCACGCAGGCGTAGCCCATGATGATAACGAGCTGCAGGCACTGGAGTACCGTCGCGGTTCCGGCATTAGTCAGGCGCACGGCCGAAAGATAGCAAAACTGGTTGAACAGCAGGCCAAAGGCGGTGAAGAGCAGCAGCTGCTTGCGATCGGCGGGTGTGGTCCAGAGCTTAATCAGGCGCTCGCGGTCGCGCGTAACAACCACGGCCATAAAGAGTAGACCGGCGAGAATCTGACGCACGCTCATAAGCCACAAGGTATCGACGTGGTAGGTATCGAACAGAAAGCTCGCGCTGGTGCCCGAGAAGCCCCAAAACGAACCGCCCACCAGCGTAGCCAAGACGCCCGTGATCATCTTGCGCGTCGAAGCGCTGTTCAGGCGCTCGCGCCAGGCGCGGCGGGTGCTACGGCTGAACTCGTCGGTGCCCTCGGGCACATCAATGTTCGATATATCGGTCATCGGCACCGAAGCCCCTGCGCCTTCGACCTGCTCGACACACTCTTTGCTCATTCCACACCCCCGAAACAGCCTGGAAACAATTCGGCTTACCTTACCACGGCGAAGTCACCAGCTGGAGGCTTGTCCGCTTATCGGTAGGACAATTCCGCAGGTGTCTTTCCATAGCTCGATACCGCAATGGCCTTGCATTATGCGACAGCCAAATCGCGGCAGCAGGCTCTTTTAAAATGGATATGACGAAGCCCCCGAATTCCACAATGTAAGCGATTTTTAAAAATGTTCTTGCCACCGAGTTCAGGCTCCGTTATATTATCCCTTGCGCGCTTGCGCACCCTTGATCGGGCGTTTAGCTCAGGGGGAGAGCGCTTCCCTGACACGGAAGAGGTCAGAAGTTCAAATCTTCTAACGCCCACCAAATGTTCGCAGCTCAGAGGCTATGCCCTCTGGGCTGTTTTGTTTTATGTCGCCAAATCCGCTGGCAGCTCCAACCGCCCAACTGGCCAAAAGCCGACCATCTACTTGCCGATCTATCCATCGGTATAACCAATCAGTCCGCACCGCAACTTCTCAGTAAAACGCCGCGATGTCTGCGCCCTGCGGTATCCTTGAGCCACTTGCACCTGCAGCACCAAGGAGCCGCCATGCGCACCGAGCTCGATGTCCCCTTTTCGCACAAAGAAGAAGCCAAGGCGCTGGGCGCCAAATGGGACCGGACCAAGAAGATCTGGTATGTACCCAGCGGCGTCAACCCCGAGCCCTTTGCCGAGTGGCTGCCCGGTGTTGACCGATCCGACCCCTCAGTGCCGTATATATATCTAGTACTGGGCAAGCGCGAGTGCTGGAAGTGTCACAAAGAGACCTCGGTCGCGGCCTTCGGCATTCCCTATCGAACCGATAACGACGAGAGCATCACCATCGCGCACGCGCCCAACGAAGCCGGGCACATTGCCATCGACACGGCCAACGCCAACGCACTCGCCATCGTGCCCGCTCTTGGCTGCGTGCCGGGTGAGATCCGCGACTACCTTCATAAGCGCTGCGGCTACAAGCCCGTAGGCGCGCGAGCCTCCAAAGCCCCGTCGCTCGGCAACACGTGCACCAGTTGCGACGCGCTGCAAGGCAGCCGCTATCTGTTCGAGGAGCCCTCGTCCCCGTTTGCCCTCACTGCTATCAACAAGCTGCCGGCACTGGAGTTTGTGCGCGTCGAAGTTGCCGGCGTCTTTGGCGTCCCGACCACGCGCACCGACTTTGACCAGGCGCTCTTTACCTGGGCACGCGACCATCACGCCGAGTTCCACAAGCAACTCGGTGAGGGGATTTATTTGTAGAGGCAAAAGACACTCACAGCCAACTCCTCCGCATCACCTATCCCTCGTCGCCGGCGTCGTACACGATATCGAGGCCACAAACAGGGCATTTCTCCGGATACACCGGCATATGAACGCCCGTACGTTTCCTCACTTCGTCGCTGAACCTGTCACGTGCATCGATGAACCGAATGTCGAGACACGGTATTTGCGAGCCGCAGCAAGGGCAGGCGACGACAAACGACCCGCAATCAACTTCTACGCCCGGAAACATATTGTTGTCGATAAGGGCACACGGCAGTTTTCCGTACTTCCCCATCGCAATATCGCCTCGCCAGCTCATACATGCCCCTTCTCGCTATACAAATCAGGAAGAGCATGCACCGGCGGGCGGGCGCGAGATTGCATCGCCACGCGATCCGATCAAACAACACGATCGTCAAAGAATGCCAAAGCCAAATACGCTAATACGGCAGAAGCCCCGCCTTTTCACGCTTCTTTTCCGAGCGATCGAACTCAATGCGATGGGCCTCAAGAAACACCGTATCGGGTCGCCACTGACGCTCATTCGGCTGCCTTAGCGTCGCACCCGCAAAGGAAGCGTAGTCGGTCTTATCCAGCAGGTACGATCCGCACAGCCGATATTCGCCGCAAACAGGCTCAAACGAAATCAGGTGAGCATCAAATAGGGAATGAAGATCGCGCCGAAGCAGAATGCCGTTGCTGGCAACCTGCGATTTGGGTCCCGAGTAATTCTCGATATGTGCAGCCTCCAGAGCTTCGCTGACGCCGCAGTCCGACACCGCGCAACGGCCATCATAGGCGGCAACGAGCTGTTTGCGGAACCATTGCTGCCCCAATCGCTCGCGCCTTAACGCATAGCGGACCTTTTCGTCGTCGGTCGTACCCTGTCCGGTAAACTCAATATCGACGGGCATGTGCTTCAGATAACTCATGTCGGGTGCAAAACGAGGGTCCGGTCCGCCTTTATGAACAGGACCGTGCAGAACAAACCATCCGTTTTCGGGCTCGAACCGCTCAACAAACGCAAGGCCGAGCACCTTGTAGCCCACCTCGGTTGCAAATATGACTCCGACTGGAACGCCACATTCCATGCAGTTGAGCATTTTACGGTTGTAATTCTGGTCTCGAAAACCAACGGTACCCGGCGCTTGAACCGAGTACTTAATGACCCACGTACCATCGTCCAAATAGAGCGGAGGCACATCGGTGTAGAAGCTCTTTTTAGAGTTATGGACCGAAAGCGCAAAGATCTTATTGGGATCTTGCTTCACCCGATCCTGGCCCGGCCAGAAGATCCCTGAATCCCGCGTTACGGGAAAGAAGTCCGAGCCAATTCTCAAACGATACTGATACTGAGGGCTATCTTCCTTGGTGTGGTGCGGAAGGCTGGTCCAAACGCCGCCGCGCTGTTCCTCACCCAGAAACCACTCCCATGCCTCAACGTATTCGGAAGGCACGAGACTGCAGGCACGGTCATAGCTTGGTCCATCCATCAACGGAACAGCAAGGTCAATGTCGTTCATCGCCAGCACCTACAACCATACGAACGCGAGTCATGCCCCTCAATAATATGGCCGAGAGTCAATTATTACGAGATCTCATTCCGCGATCGGCACGTCGTTGATGCTCTCGGTTTGCCGTTGGCGCGCTTGTACCCCGCTACCCCACTCCCCTGTATACTGATGTAGCACGTGTTTCATCCGGGCTTGTTGGGCCGGATCGTTCATGGGAGGGCCTTATGGCTGCTTCGAATCCGCCTAAGGGGAGCGTTTCTTCTTCGTCCATCAAGCCGGTTACGCGCAAGGCCGTGCGCTGCCAGCGCGAGGTCGCCTGGCTTATCACGCAGGCAGCGGGCAGGCTTGTGGCGACCACCCAGGACGTCAATGCGCCTACGCCGAGCTTTGTGCTGGCAGCGGCGCTGAATCGAGTACGCCAGCTGGAACTCGTCGCACAAGAAGACGGCAGCCATCTTGGCTACCAGGACGCTATAGCGCCCGACCTGTTGACCTTTTGTCGCATGACCAAATTGCCCGCCGCGCCCAATACGCTTTCGGACGCAGGCTACATGTTTACGCTCTCGGGCGCGGACCTTATCCGCGACATCTATGCATACTGCAGCGAGCTCGCCGAGCGCCACGTCTTTGACGCGGCAGAAGTCAAACCGGGAAATGTCATCAAGCTGGTTCTTAGGCTGTTCTTGATGGACGGGTTCGGGGCCATGCCGGCGTAAGCCGAGTCTTTAGCATCACCGTCGACTGAGCAACAACCGCTTTACCTTAGTGGACGCCAATTGAGGGTCGATTATTGGGTCGCCTCGTCCACTAACGCATTTATTCCACGCGCTCTGACAGTCGATACTTGCGGTTGCGGCTCGTCGCCGGCGCCGTGGGCTCAAGCTCGCCTTGAGCAATGAGCGCGTTGACGCGCGACCTAACCTGGGAAATTGTAAGCCCCGTGCGTTCTGCCAGCTCACGCGTCCCCAGCTCGCCGTAGTGTTTGAGTGCCGCCACAATTAAGCCCCCGCCATGATCGACCGGCTCGATCTTTGAACGGTAAAGTACGACCTTGAACCGATCGAACCCCGGGCAGAACAGGGGCTCGGCCAGACCATGCGCGCGCATGGCATCGATCATCATCGGGATGCCCGAGCCATTGCCCTCAGCCGGCGAACCTGCGCCATCCGGCAGCGGGACAATCGACATGAGTTTCACGAGCGTCGCGTTACGGCATCGGGAGCTGCCGTCAAACAAGTTCTCGCGAGTCTTTCCCCCGTAAAGGCCGCCAGGATTCGTCACCTCGACACGATCGTCAAAGACGTCGACGGCAATCGATTGTCCACAGAACCGATCCCCGTATTCTCGATGGATTACGGCGTTGGCGATTGCCTCGCGCAGAACCTCCTCGGGAATCTCAAGCGAGTCGACACGCGAGACACCTTGGACGGTCGAGGTTCGCCGCAAATTCTTGGCGACGGCTGCGACGGCATCCGAGATCATCTCGCCCAACGTTCCCTCACAGATTGTGCGGTCCATGAATCTCAGCGACCCCGCCATGCCCTTCTGAGTTCCCGCATGGACAGCCACGTCAATGAAGAGCTTGGGATAGAACTGCTGAGGGTAGGTGCCCACAACTAGGAGTCCAGCCTTGGTGACATTGCCCTGGGAATCAAGGATATTTAGGCGCTCCAGCTTCGTTTGTTTGTCCGGCGCGCCGCGCATTGCCCGGGGCGTCAACGAGAAAGCCCGATCTATCGTACGGTCGACCAGCGTCTCGTCGAGATTGTCCGCGCCCGCACCCGCCACCGCGTCGCGATCGCTCGGAGTCGCTCGACCGTATGACGCCAATGCGAGCACCTCGGTCGATGAAAGCGGCACATCTTTGTCATCGATGCGCTTGTAGCTGCCGCCCTGGGCGCCCCGCTCTATGACATAACAAGGCTTGCTCGACGGGTCGAGCTCCTCAATCGTGATGACCAGAACCACGGTGCCCTGGAGCTCCACGCGCTCAATGGTGTATTTGGGCGGATTGGCCAGCTTTCCGCGACCGCCGGCATCGCCCATGCCCGCCACGAATTGGTTGAGCACTTTCTCGGTCTCGAAGTTCTCAACCGGGACAAAACCTGCGCGCTCACTCACTCCGAGCACGATGGTTCCGCCGGCAGTGTTCGCGAATGCGCTCACCGTTTCCCACACGTCGCGGGAAAGCGTCGTGGCGCTCTCCTTCGCTTCGGCGTTAAGATCATCCGAGCCCATACGCCTTAAAGACTCAAGCAGACCGGTCAGCTCGTTTTCGTTCATCTGCACGTCCTTTCGCTCGGTCCTGCAGAGAATGCCGCGGATAGATTTCCCTCGTCTCTCAGTTATCTCTCGTAATTATCTCTCATTTATCTCTCTATCTCTCGGCTTAGAGATAAGAGATAGATAGAGATGGAATGTCTACCATTTGCTTCATCTATACATATTTTTGCTGGTAGAACAATCGGTATTGAGACAATACCATGATTGCCTGTCTCTTTGCTGCTCAGTTATCTCTCATATTTTTCTCTCATCTTCCTGTCATCTTTCATATTAGAGACGAATGAGAGACGAGAGATACGCAAGTGATGGACGAGCGAGGATTTTCGGACGGTCGGATATCGAGAGTGGATATTTGGACGGTTTTTGGGGCTTTTGCGGCAAATTCCGTCCAAATATCCACTCTCGTTCGATAGGTATCCGGAAATCCTCGCTCGTCCGTCCGAATATCCGCTCTCGTTTGGCGAGTGTCCAATTTTCCACGCTCGTGCGGCGGGCACGCGGGACCTATGCCCAATCCGGCTGCATCGTCTCCAGTTCGCCGCAGGGTCGCGGCCCCATATGGGTATACTCTCGAGGATTCGACTCGATTCGCTCCCGCTGGGGCGTCAAAGGAGACTGCATATGCCCACCACCTCAACCGACCCGCGCGCCGCAGCCGCTACACTGCTGGTGCCCGGCACTACCTGCCACGGCTTTGCCGTCGAGCGCCGCGAGACCGTGCCCGAGCTCGACTCGGACGCTTACGTGCTGCGACACACTGCCTCGGGCGCTCGCCTGCTGTACCTGGCATGCGACGACGAAAACAAGGCCTTTGCCATTGGCTTTAAGACGCCGCCGGCCGATTCCACCGGCGTGTTCCATATTCTTGAGCACTCGGTGCTGTGCGGATCGGCTAAGTTCCCCGTCAAGGAGCCGTTTGTCGATCTGATCAAGAGCTCCATGCAGACGTTTCTCAACGCCATGACCTACCCCGACAAGACCATCTACCCCGTTGCCACCACCAACGAGCAGGATCTGTACAACCTGATGGACGTGTACCTGGACGCGGTGTTCAACCCGGCCATCTATACCAAGCCCACCATTTTTGAGCAGGAGGGCTGGCACTACGAGCTGGACCTGCCGGAGAGCGTCGAGGGCGAGGGCGACGGCGGCTCCGCGAGCCTGCGCGAGGGCACGCTGCGCTATAACGGCGTGGTGTTCAACGAGATGAAGGGTGCGCTGTCCGACCCCATGAGTGTGCTGGACGACGCCGTCAACGCCGCGCTCTACCCCGACACCGCCTATGCACACGAGAGCGGTGGCGACCCGCGCGCGATTCCCGCGCTCACCTACGAGCAGTTCCTGGACACGCACGCGCGCCACTACAATCCTTCCAACTCTTATATAACGCTCTACGGCGACCTGGACGTGGACCGCGCCCTGGCCTTTTTGGACGAGCGCTATCTGTCGCAGCCGAGCGCCGCGAGCCGCCGCATGGACGCTGCCGTCGCCGCCGGCGAGGACCCGTCCACGATGGCGCCCAATCCGCTGGGCGTGCAGGCGCCCGTGACCTGCGAGTACAAGCGCGTCGAGATGGCCACCACACCCGAGAACGCCCTGGTGGGCCTGGGCCTGGTGCTGGGCAACGCGCTCGACCGCAAACGCACGATCGCGGCGGATATCCTGTTTGAAGCACTGCTGGGCTCCAACGAAGCGCCGGTTAAGAAGGCCATTCTGTCCGCCGGCCTGGGCGGCAACGTGGTGAGCTACACGGCGGCCGAGAGCCTGCAGCCCTACGAGCTCATCATGCTGCAAAACGCGCAGCCCGGCGTGGCGCGCGAGCTGCGCCGCGTGTTCCAGGACGCCTGCCGCGACCTATGCGAGCATGGCGTTCCGCGCGAGCGCCTGGAAGCCATCATCAGCAGCAACGAATACGACCTGCGCCAGCGCGACTACGGTATCGCCGACGGCGTGGCCATTGCGTGCGACGCGCTGAGCACGTGGCTCTACGATGACGACGCCGCGACGCTGGCGCTCAAGTACGGCCCAGTGTACGAGGAGCTGCGTAGCGAGCTGGACGGCAGCTATTTTGAGGATCTGCTGCGCGAGCTGGTGCTGCAGAACGATCACATGGCACTGGTCGAGCTGGTGCCGGTGGACGCCACCGAGGGTTCGGAGGGTGCCGAGGCCGCCGAGCTGGCAGCCAAGCGCGATGCCATGACCGATGCCGAGCTGGCCGACGTGGTCGAGCGCACGGCCGCGCTGCGTGCCGCGCAGGAGGCCGAAGACACGCCCGAGGCCAAGGCCACGCTGCCGCGCCTGCGCGTGTCCGACATTGGCGAGGCGCGCCCCGAGCCGCCGCTGGTCGTAGACACGACCACGCCCATCCCCTGCCTGCGCCACGGCATCCCCACCAACCGCCTGGCCTACGCCATGCAGTATTTCGACCTGAGCTGCGTCGCGTTTGAAGACCTGCCCTATGTGACGCTGCTCTGCCGCCTGCTCAAACAGCTGCCCACGAGCGAGCACTCGGCCGAGGAACTCGACAACTTGCTCGCCGGCAAGCTGGGCTTTTTGGGCTTTACGACCGAGGTCATGACGCAGCCCGACGTGGACGGCGTGCGCCCCTACCTGCTGGTGAGCGCCGGCGCCCTGTCCGAAAAGATCGATGCGCTGGCGAGCCTGCCGCGCGAGGTGTGGTCGAGCACGCTTTTGCTCGATGCCGACGCCGACCGCGTGCGCGATGTGCTCACGCAGATTCGCATTGGGCTTGAGCAGGGCTTTATCAACAACGG
This sequence comes from uncultured Collinsella sp., assembly GCA_958421655.1. Taxonomy (GTDB): domain Bacteria; phylum Actinomycetota; class Coriobacteriia; order Coriobacteriales; family Coriobacteriaceae; genus Collinsella. Next base: position 31,085 of record CATZMG010000003.1, on the reverse strand, counting down.
CCACTCGGCGGCGCTCGGCCGCGCGATGAGCTACAGCTCGCCTTCGGCCGTGGTGCGCGAACAGCTTTCGGGCGTGGATTTCTACCTGTTCCTGCGCGATCTGCTCGAGCACTTTGACGAGCGACTGGACGACCTGCGTGCCAAGCTTGCCGAGCTGGCGGAGCGCATCTTTGTGGCCGACGGCTGCCTGGCAAGCTTTACCGGCAGCGATGAGGACTTTAACGCATACTGGGCCGCCGCGGGCGACCTGGGACTGGGCGCTGGCGGCGGCGCCGATGCCGGCCGCAACGCGCTCGTGGTGCCGTCGCCGTGCGACCGCCACGAGGCCTTTGTCATCCCCAGCGACATCTGCTTTGCGGCAAGCGCGTGCGACCCGCGTCGCCTGGGCATTGACGTGACGGGCGCCTGGGCGGTTGCCGCCAACGCGCTCTCCTACGACTATCTGTGGAACGAGATCCGCGTTAAGGGCGGTGCGTACGGCTGCGGATTCCGCGCGGCCGGTGAGCGTCAGACGGCGTTCTACACCTACCGCGACCCGGCAATCGACCCCTCGATTGAGCGCGTGGCGCGCGCAGGCGAATGGCTCGGCAGCTTTGAGCCCGACGAGGCCGCCTTTGAGGGCTTTATCGTGAGCTGCGTGAGCGGCATGGACGCGCCGGTGAAGCCGTACGCGCTCACCAAGCGCCGCAACACGACCTACCTGGCCGGGCTCGATCCGCACGCACGCGAGGAGCGCCGCGCCCAGATGCTCGCCGCCACGCCCGGTGAGCTTCGCTCGCTCGGCGCCGACGTGACGCGCATCGCAGCCGAGTCGCCCACCTGCGTCTTTGGCGGACGCGACGTCATCGCCAAGAGCAACGCCGGCTTCAACGTAGTCGACCTGCTGGGCTAAGGCACGGCAATCAAAACCACCACAAAGGAGACAGCACCTTCGTGGTGGTTTTGCCGTCTTTATCGCGTTTGCCCAGATAAAGCCTGCCAAAATAAACCTGTCCCTTTTTGGTAGGTTTGGGAGAGAGGGCCGGGATGGACAAGGCTGAGTTGCGGCGGGCGGTGATTGCTCGGCGCGATGCTCTTGATTTGGACTTGCAGGCGGCGAAGTCTGCTGATATCTGTGCGCGGCTGGTTGAGCTGCTGGGCCGCTCGGATGCCGCGGCGCCGCGCACCGTTGCCGTCTACGCCGCGATGGGTTCCGAGGCAGACCCTGCCGCGTTTGCCGCTGCGGCCGCCGTGCGCGGCCGGCGCGTAGCCTATCCGTGCATGCTCTCGGCAATTGATGCCGCAGCTTGTGGCCAGCGCATGTGCATGCGGGCAGTTGCCGCCGACGATGCGTCCGCGGCTCCGTTTATCGCCCACCCCACGCGGGCCTTCGCGGCCACGGACATCGACAGCGACCGCTTCCCCATCGTGCCTGCCAAAGCTCTCGACATGATCGTCGTACCGCTCGTGGCCTTCGACCAAACCGGCGCGCGCCTGGGCTACGGCGGCGGTTGTTACGATCGCTACCTGCCTATGCTCTCGCCCGCATGCCAAATTATCGGCATCGCCTTTGACGAGCAGCGTGTCGACCACGTTCCCACCGACGCCCACGACCTGCCGCTACCCCACATCATCAGCGCCTAACGGCTGGTGCACCTCCCGGCGGCCTAGTGCTCCTCGCCGGCGCGGGCCAGGTCGTAGGGCGTGGTCTGGTAGACGTAGTAGTTGAGCCAGTTGGTGTAGAGCAGCTGAGCCTGGCTGCGCCAGACGTTGCGCGGCTCGGCGGAGGGGTCGTCACCTGGGAAGTAATGCGCCGGCACCTGGGGGTTGAGCCCGCGCTTCACGTCGCGCTCGTACTCCAAGCGCAACGTGTCGGTATCGTACTCGGGATGGCCAAAGACAAAGAAGCGGCGGCTGTCGGTCGACTTGACGATGTACAAGCCCACCTCGTCGGACACGGCCACGACCTCAAGCTGCGGCTCGGCCTCCACGTCCTCGCGGCGCACATCGGTGTTGCGCGAATGCACGGCATAGAAACGGTCGTCGAAGCCGCGGACCAGCGGGCTTTGCGGCTTCACCAGATAATGCTCGAACACACCGCTCGCCTTTGCCGGCAGGTCGTACTTCTGGATACCGTAATGATGGTACAGGCCAGCCTGCGCGCCCCAACAAATGTGCAGCGTAGAGTGCACGTGCGTGGTGGACCAATCCATGATCTGGCAGAGCTCGGGCCAGTAGTCGACCTCTTCGAACGGCATCTGCTCCACCGGCGCGCCCGTGATGATCAGGCCGTCGTAGTGGATGTCGCGGATGTCGTCGAACGTGCGGTAGAACGTCTCCAAGTGGCCGGCGCTCACGTGCGTGGCCTCGTGCGTCTTGGTGCGCAGCAGGTCCACCTCCACCTGCAGCGGCGTGTTGGAGAGCTTGCGCATGATCTGCGTCTCGGTGGCAATCTTGGTGGGCATGAGGTTGAGAATGAGCACGCGCAGTGGACGGATGTCCTGGTGCAGCGCGCGGTACTCGGTCATGACAAAGATGTTCTCGCTCTCGAGCTGCGCGGCGGCAGGGAGGGCGTCGGGGATGCGAATGGGCATGGATGCTCCTTACGAGTCAGTTGCAGCTATGGTACAACGACCGGCCCCATCCGCGCGAGCACATCGCCCAGCGATGCCGTCAGCGGCCCAAATCACTCCAAAAGTAGAGATTAAGGCATGTCCAAAAATCTACGGCGCTTTAGCCTAGCAAAGTGGCAGCAGGACGCTACAATGGTTCGACGCGAAAAACTCGGCCGAAAGGATACGTATATGTACCAGACGCGTAAGATCGGTGTGGTCGGCCAGGGCCACGTAGGAGCACATGTCGCCAACAGCCTGCTCATGCAGGGCATTGCCGATGAGCTGTACCTGTGCGATATCAACGAGGCCAAAGTGACGTCCGAGGTCCAGGACCTGCGCGACTCCCTTTCGTTTGTCCCGTACAACACCAAGATCGTCAACTGCTACGACCACTACGAGGAGCTTGCCTGCTGCGACGTCATCGTCAACGCTGCCGGCAAGGTCGCGCTGGCCGCCGGCAACCGCGACGGCGAGCTGTTCTTTACCACCGACGCCGCCCGCTCCTTTGCCAAGCGCATCGTCGACGCCGGCTTTGACGGCATCTTCGTGAGCATCTCCAACCCCTGCGACGTCGTGTGCACCGAGCTGTGGCACCTGACCGGCTACGATCCCAAGAAGATCATCGGCTCGGGCTGCGGTCTGGACTCCGCCCGCTTGCGCACCGAGATCTCCAAGAAGGTCGGCGTGAGCCCCAAGTCCATCGACGCCTACATGATCGGCGAGCACGGCTTTAGCCAGCTTGCTGCCTTTAAGGCCGCAACCATCGCTGGCAAAAACCTCAACGAGCTTCAGGCCGAGAACCCCGACAAGTACGCCTTCGACCACATGGAGGTCGAGGAGCTTGCACGCAAGGGCGGCTATGTGACCTACCAGGGCAAGCAGTGCACCGAGTACGCCGTTGCCAACTCCGCCGCGCGCGTCTGCGCCGCCGTGCTGCACAACGAGCACGCCGTGCTTTCGGCCTCTACGCTTATGACCGGCCAGTATGGCGAGGAGGGTATCTTTACCTCCCTGCCGTGCGTGATCGGTGCCGAGGGCGTCGAGGAGGTCTACACACTCGACCTTTCCGAGCACGAGCTCGAGGGCTTCCACAAGAGCTGCCAGCACATCCGCGACAACATCGCCCAGCTCGACTGGTGGGATACCGAGGCCTACGACGCCAAGTAAGCCGCTGGCTGCCGCAACCTTGCGAATCTATGCGCGATACTAAGCGGGCCGCGCCGGAAACCCACCGGCGCGGCCCGCTTTTTACGCACGCTGTTCGCTTGCGAATCGAAGGTGAATGCTTTTCCCGTTACCTAGTACTGCTCGATGCCCATGTAGCGACGAATCTCAGGGCTGTGGTCGAACACCTTTCCGCGGGCGGCGCGCAGCTCGCAGCTCATGTTGTAGAAGAATATCGGCTCCAGGTACGAACGCACGCTGGCGGGCACCTCGCCCACGCCGTACTCGAGTGCATCGAGCACCATAACCGTATCGGTGTGCGTGTTGAGGAACGCCAGCGCGCGCTCCTCCATGGGGCGGCACTCGCCCGATCCGAGCTGCACAAAGTAGAACACGCCGGGCTCGGTAGCCTCGAAGGGACCGTGGAAATACTCGCCGGAGTGGATGTAGCAGCAGTGCTGCCACTGCATCTCCATAAGCGAGCAAATCGCCATGGCGTAGGTCTGGCTAAAGTTGGGGCCGGAACCCAGGATATAGAAGAACTTATGCTGCTGGCAGAGCTCGGCAAAGCGATCGCCCAGCTCGGCGTTGACCTTCTCACGGGCAGCGGGCAACAGCGCATCCATCTGCTTAAGGCCGGCGTACATGTCGGCGAGTGCCTCGTAACCCTCCTGCTGGTCGAGCAGCTCGGCAGCCATCAGGACGCCGATGCCTTGCGGAACCTCGGCCTGCGGCACGCCTTCGCCCCACGGATAGACCCAGGTGGTCCACTTGCCGTTATCAATCTTGGAGCCCTCGCAGTCGGTCATGGCCACGACCTCGGCGCCGGCTGCCAGCGCCATCTCGCAACCGTCGACGACCTCCTGCGTATTGCCGCTGTGGCTGCAGGCGATGACGAGTGATTTCTCGCCAAGACTCTTGGGAGCCATCAGGCAAAACTCGCGCGCCGTGTAGACCGTCGAGGCAAACGTGGTGGCCTCGCGCTTGAGCAGCTCGTTGGCCGGCATCAGGTCGATCATCGAACCGCCGCAGGCGATCCAAAAGACGTTCTCAATCTTGCCCTTGCGCTCGATAATTTCCTGAACCAGATCGCGTGCGTTCACGGTGATGCTCCTCCTTGTGTGGCGGTTTTGAACGACGACAGCTCGTACCTGCGGTCGTTCTATGTTGTCCTATTTATAGCACGCACGACGACGCTCGTGAAGTCATTTCACCAAACTTATTCTATGTTGTTCTATCTATGGACGCTAGATGTCGAACACGTAGCGCGAGCCCACGATCTTTTGGCGTCCGAGCAGCAAGGGCCGCTCGTCCGCATCGGTAAAGTACGCCTCCATATAGAAGAGCGGCTCGCCGACCGGCACCTCCAACAGCGGGGCCGCCTGAGCATCGGCAAGCGCAATCTCCACGGTGCAAGGGTCGGACTTGAGCGGCGCGCGGCCCGAATGCTCGGCAACGAGCGCAAAGATCGAGTTATCGGTGAGGTCCTTATCGGCAAGTGTCTGCAGATAGGGATGGTCAGCCAGCACAAAGGCGTTGTTCTCGAGCATGACGGGGATGCCGTCGGCCGTGCGCACGCGCTCGACCACGATAAGCTCGCAGCCGGGCTCTACGCCAAAGAACGCCGCGTCCTCGCGCGTCGCCGCAACCACCGTGCGCGATACCAGGCGCGCACCCGGCACCATGTCGTTGGCAGCGCAACCCTCGGAAAAGCTCTGAACATCACCCTTCTGGACAATCTTGCGCTTGAGCTTGGGCGCGCACACGAACGTGCCCCTCCCCTGCTGGCGGTTGAGATACCCCGCGCGCGACAGCTCCTCGATGGCGCGGCGCACGGTGATGCGTCCCACGCCGTAGTACTTCGCGAGCTCCATCTCGGAAGGAATGCGCGAGCCGGATGCGTACACGCCACGCGCGATCTCGCCCTTTAGGTCGTCCATAACCTGCTGGTACAGCGGCACAGCGGACACCTCAGTGCGCTCGGTTTTATCATCGGATGCCATCGTTATGCTCCATTCCGTGCATGCTCGGACTCAAACTCTTCAATCGCCGCCATAAACTGCTCGCCAAAGGCGTCGGCCTTTTTCTCGCCGATGCCGTTGACCTGGATAAGCTCGTCGCGCGTCTGTGGGCGTAGGCGGCACAGGCCGCGCAGGGCCTTGTCGGAAAAGACCATGTACGGCGCCATCTCCAGCTCCGTCGAGATCTCCTTGCGGAGGGCACGCAGGCGCTCGAACAGCTCGGCATCGTCGCCAACACGCGGGCGCTGATCCAGCTCGGCCTCCTCGCGCAGCAGATCGACGGCGCGGCGGGCGCGGGCCGAGGCCTTGCGCTTGGACGCACGACGCTTAACGGTAAAGGCGAACGCCTCATCCTCGACCTCGACGGCACGCGGACCCAGCCCCACGACCGGGTACTGCCCCTGCGAGGTGGCCAGATAACCGCGGCCGCACAGCTGGCCGATGATGTCCTTGATGCGCCCGACCGATTCGCTCGACAGCTCACCGTAGCCGCGGTCCTCGTCCAGATGCATCTGGCGAATGCGCTCGGTGTTGCCGCCGTGGAGCACATCGGCGATGAGCGACTTGCCAAAGCGCATGGGACGCGTGGCCACGTAGCGCACGGCGGCGCGGGCCATATCGGTGACGTCCTCGACCTCGAACTGCGTGAGGCAGTTGCTGCAGTTGCCGCAGCTCTCGACGTCGTCCGTGGCGGTGCCGCCCGTACTGGCCGCGGCATGCTCGGCCGCGGCCTCGTCGCCAAAGTAGCGCAGCATGTATTCGCGCAGGCAGCCGGTGGTATTGCAGTAGCCCTCCATCTGGCTGAGCAGACGATATCGATTCTGGAGCGCCCACGCGCGCTGCTCGTCGTCGAGCGCCTCATCGGCAGCATCGCCGCGGTCGATCAGAAAGCGGCGCATGCGAAAATCGTTGCCGTTCCACAGCAAGTAGCAGCTGGCCGGGTCGCCATCGCGGCCGGCGCGGCCCGCCTCCTGGTAGTAGGCTTCGATGCTCTCGGGCACGTTGTTGTGGATCACGTAGCGCACGTTGGGCTTGTCGATGCCCATGCCAAAGGCGTTGGTGGCAGCCATCACCTGGATATCGTCGTCGATAAAGGCGCGCTGGCTTTGGCGACGGGCGTCGTTGCCCATGCCGGCATGGTAGCGGCCAACGCGAATGCCGCTGGGGCCCAGCGCCTCGGCAAGCTCGCCCGCCAGCGCATCGACCGTCTTGCGGGTCGAGCAATACACGATACCGCTCTCGCTCGAATGCGCGATCACATAGTCGCGCACCCAGGCAGTCTTGGCCTTGTCGCCCATCTCCTCGCAACCAAAGTAGAGATTCTTGCGATCGAAGCCCGTCACCACCGTCGCAGGGTTTTGCAGGCCGAGCATCTGCTGAATATCCGCACGCACGCGTTCGGTCGCCGTGGCGGTAAACGCCGCCACGATGGGGCGCTGCGGCAGGGAATCGATGAACTCACGAATCTGCAGATAGGCGGGGCGGAAATCCTGACCCCATTGGCTTACGCAGTGGGCCTCGTCAATGGCCACGAGCGGCACGCCAATGCCGGCGGAACCCGCAGCCTCCTGCGCAAAGGCCAAAAAACGCGGCTCGAGCAAGCGCTCGGGCGCCACGTACATAAGCTGGTAGCGGCCCTCGCGCGCCCGCTTGAGCACGGTGTTTTGCTGGGCCGGAGTAAGGCTGGAGTTGAGATAGCTGGGTCGCGCACCCGCCGCGAGCAACGCACGGGTCTGGTCCTCCATAAGCGACAGCAGCGGACTCACCACAAAGGTGATGCCGGGCAGCATGAGCGCGGGCACCTGGTAGCAAATGGACTTGCCGGCACCCGTGGGCATAACACCCAGCGCATCGCGACCGGCAAGGATCGCATCGACCATGCGGTCCTGTCCCGGGCGAAACGAGGTGTAGCCAAAATAGGCGCCGAGCGTGTCGAGCGCCATCTGCTGCATGCTATCGGTCATGGTTTCCTAACGTCCAAGTCATCTGCCGCCGATTATACGCCGCCACGCGGACAGCAGCACACGGCCGCCGCCCAGACTAGTCGTTTAAGAGCGTCCCCAATGACTAAGGAGTGTCCCCAGGTGCCGACAGAAAAGGAACGTCCCCAAGTGCCGGCCCGGCAACGTCGATGTTCTGGCAATGTCAGCGAAAGCCCGCCAGAGCGAGCAAGGTGCCTTGAAACAAGGCGGCATTGACCTTCTGGTCATGCCGCCGAAGTTGAAAGGCAGATTGCCGCTTAGGGGCGTTTGCAGCGTCGACCGGTCCGCCGTTCGTTAGAACGGCGGAACCAAAGGCGCAGCGTCGAGCCGTTACGCGGTTTGGTAAAACCGCGTAACTTACATGACCATAACGTAGCGCGATCCCACGTAGTACTGCTTACCCATCAAAACCGGCTCGTCATCGGGACCGGTAAAGCCGGCACGCAGGTTGAGCAGCGGATCGTGCGGAGCAATGCCCAGCTCGGCCGCCTGCTCGGCGTTAGCTCGAACGGCCTCGACCGTACGGTAGCCAACCGAGACAATCGGCGTTCCGCCAACACGCTCGACCTCGGCAAAAATCGACTTGTCCTCAAGATCGGCCGTCAAAAGCTCACGGTAGGCGTCAAACGGCACAAAGATGTTCTCCTCAAAGATTGGCTCGCCGTCGGCCGTACGCACGCGCTTGATATGCAGCAGCAGCGCATCCTTCTGCAGGCCAAAGAACTCCATCTCGTTTTGACGCGCCGGCACAATCTGGCGATCGACCACATGTGCACCGGCCTTCATGCCGTTGTTGGCACACAGCGCGGTAAACGTCTGCAGCGTCGAGGCGTGGAACTGGCGATTGATGTGCGGCGTGGAAACAAAGGTGCCGCGGCCCTGCTGCTTAACCAGGTAGCCATCGGAGCACAGCTCCTCGACGGCGCGGCGCACCGTGATGCGGCTCACCTCGTACTGCTCGGCTAGCTCAAGCTCGGACGGAATACGCTCCTTGGGTGCATAAACACCTTTCTCGATCGCATCCTTGATTTCGTCGTAAATCTGCTGGTAAAGCGGTGCATTTTTGGGCGTAGGCATATCTAATCACTCTTATCGAAATATTGAAATAACTAATACGTATATAACGTCTAGTTTCATGTTACCTCATATTGATAAAACGATACACCCTCCCTACCAAAAAGCGACAGCTTCATTTTGGTAGGTTTTATCTGGGCAAACGAGAGCCTCCCGAAAGCAGCGAGGCTTTCGGGAGGCTCAAGCGAACAGGATTGCGCCAGGCCGGCAAAATGCCAAAACCCTACTTGCCGTCGTCCTGCTGCAGGCTGTCCTGCTCGCTGAGGCGCGCCTGTCTGCTGGCCATGCGTGCGGGCTTGTCGGGATCGGGAACGGCCGTGGGCATGGGCTCGTCGACATGACCGCCCCACCAGCCGCCCACAAAGTTGAGCGTGTGGAACACATTGATCACAGCGCCGGGATCAATGTCGCACACCAGCTTGATAATGTCCTGACTCTCGTAGGTCGAAACAACGGCGTGCAGCAGATACATCTTCTCGCGGCTGTATCCGCCAATGACCTCGGCGCAGCTAATGCCATGCTGAAAATGGTCAACATAGGCGGTCATGACCTCGTCCGCCTTGCGCGTCGTGATCTGCAGCGTCACGCGGTCGTAGCGACGATAGAAGCTGTCGATGGTCTTGGTCGAAATAAACTGGAACACGATGGAGTACGCCGCCTTGTCCCAGCCAAACATAAAGCCAAAGATCGCCAGGATAAAGCAGTTGAAACCAAAGATGACGCCCCAGATGGTCTTGCCCGTGTGGTTGGAAACCCACAGCGCGATAAAGTCGGTACCGCCAGTGGATGCGCCGGACTTAAGCGCGATGGCAGCGCCCAGACCCGAGACCACGCCGCCAAAAATGATGAGCATGATCTTGTCGCCTAAAAACGGCGCGAAGTGAAAGACGTTGAGGAACAGCGACGAGAGCACGACCTGCATCATCGAGAAGATGACGAAGCGCTTGCTAATGCCGCTCCAGCATAGGAGCGCCACGGGGATGTTGAGCGCGAGCATACCGAGCGAGATATCGATGTGAACACCGCCGAGCGAGGTAACGCGATCGAGCAGGACCGCGACGCCGGTAAGACCGCTCGGAAGCAGGTCGGCGGGCTGAATGAACGCCTGGATCAGAAATGTCTGGAGAACGGCGGAAATGGTGACCGCCACGGCGGTAATAGCGCGGCGGACGATGGTGAGACGGCCGAGCACGAGCACTCGGTCCGTGAGCTGATCGATGGCGTTCGCCACGTAGGCTCCCTTCGAAGGCAGATGTGGTTGTGGGGCATGCCCGCGATTGTAGCATGGAGCGTGCGGGGGCGCTTCAATTCACCCTCCCTCGACAACCAAAACGGGACCAGCAACCCCCACGACCAAAGGCCCAAATTACAAGTGAGTAGACTTTTTACGATCTGCCAAGCACACCCAAAACAGACACCTCTGTGACCTGCGGTTTTACAAAGGAAGATATGCATTGTGCTCGGCCTGCGCCAAAAAGTCTACTCACTTAGTCCGAATCGAAGCCAAACGGATCAAAATCGAAACCAAATTGAGCCAGTCCACCGCAAAAACGTTTGAACTCGTGCTTCTCGCGGTGGATTGACGTTACAGAGCGGCCAAAATGTCGGACAGGTTGTCGATGACGACGTCGGCGGCGGACTGGTCCAGGTTGACGCCCTCGTGCGGACGCAGCGCCAGGACTCGAGCGCCGGAGCGCTTGCCGGCCTCGATGCCTAAAGGCGAATCCTCGATAACCAGGCACTCGGCAGGCTCCACCCCCAGCGCTTCCATGGCGCGCAGGTAGATCTCGGGGTCGGGCTTAAACGCACTGCACTCGTGGCCGCTGATGGTGTAATCCAGCACGTCGGCAATGCCAGCGATCTCCACCAGCTCGTCAATCAACTCACGATAGGACGAGCTCGCAATGGCACACTTCACGCCGTGCTCGTGCAGCTCGCGCATCACCGGCTCCGTCTGCTCGTTGAGCAGCTCGGCATACGGAACGGGGTGATCCGGGCTATAGACCTGCTTGTACTCCACGCGCAGACGCTCGCGCAGCTCAACATCGTCGGGCACCAGCGACTTCCAAATGGCAGGCTCGTTAGACCCCGAAAGATCGGGAATCTCGTCAAAATGGAACCCCTTCTCTTCCATAAACGCCACGCGACGACGGTTGTAGAACCACTCTGTATCGACCAGCACGCCGTCCATGTCAAACAGCACTGCCTTGATCATACGCATCTCCTCCCACCTGCCAAAAAGGGACAGGTTTATTTTGGTAGGTTTTATCTGGGATTTGCGACGCAACAGACACGCCCTCCCCAGAGCAAAAAAGGGGACGGGGCGCAAACCCCATCCCCTCTCAATCAACCCGTAAGGTCTACTTACTTGTGATTAGTAGGAAAGCTTCCACATGTAGCGACGCATGGTCAGCGGGTGCTGACGGGCCTCGGCGATCTGGTTGCCGTACTCGCGCATAACGGCGAGGTGCAGCAGCGGGTTGAAGTAGGTGACGACGCTCGCGGGCACGGCGTCAGCCAGGCCGTAGTCCTTGGAGTCGATCAGAGCGACCTTGGCGCCCATGCGCTCAAGGAAGGTGAGGGCGCGGGCGTCCATCGGACGGGTAGCGCCATCGGACATGAAGAAGACGTAGGGCTTACCCTCGGTGGAAACCTCGAACGGGCCGTGGAAGTACTCGCCGGTGTTGTAGGCGGCGGCGTCGATCCACTGCATCTCGGTGAACAGGAAGGCGGCGTGAGAATAAGCCATCTTCTCGGAGGCACCGGAAGCCATGAAGTAGATCATCTTGTCGTCCTTGAAGTCCTCGGCGAACTTCTTGGCGAGCTTCTTGCAGTGCTGAGCGGCGTTCTCGCAGAGCTCGAAGACGTTGGTGAGGCCGGTGATCATGTCCTCGTAGTGGTCATAGCCCTCGGTCTGCTGAAGGATCTCGACAGCAAGAGCGATGGCGTAGCCGGGCTTCTCGCACTTGGCAGCGAAGTTGGCGTGGAAGCCGTGAACGATGACGTAGTCAGCGTCGACGGTCAGAGCGGAGCCAGCCTTGTTGGTGAGGGAGACGACCGGGCAGTTGTGCTTCTTGGCGGTCTTGTTGGCCTCGACGGTCTCAGGCGTGGAGCCACCGAGGGAGCAGGTGATCACGAAGGTGTGCTCGTTGACCCAGGAGGGCGTGTCGTAGTTGAACTCGTTAGCGGTGAAGATCTGAACGTTCAGCTTGTCCGTGTTGTTGGCCAGGAAGTACTTGGCGGGGTACAGGTCGGACATGGAAGCACCGCAGCCGACGAAAGCGACGCTGTGGATCTCGTGGTTGGACAGGACGTCAGCGACGATCTGCTTAGGGAGGTTAAGGTCGATCTCGTACATCTGACACATTCCTTTCGATTTTTGCGGCGCCACATTGCCGGGCGCTCGCAGGGTTACCGTGGTTTGGACCGAGTCGCCGGCCCGTTGAGGATGTGACAAAGAGACTGCCCTTTGTCACGTATAGGGATGGAAGCCTGCCTGGGGTATGGGATGCCAGGCAGGCCCCCGGGGGAAAGCGGTTAGACGCTTGGTCGCGACTAGGCCAGGATGCCGGCCGCGGAGAGGGCGATGCCGCCCACAATGGCGATCACGAGAAGCCAACCGGTGTTGACGTTCTTCTTGATGAGCCAGTACATAAGGCCGGTGAGGCCAAGGGAGATCATCTGGGGCATCATGCCGTCCAGGATGTCCTGGATAACGACGGTGCCCTCAGCGAACTGCAGCGGGGTGGTGGCGCCGATCAGCGTAGCAATCATGCCACCCACGGACATAAGACCCACGATGCCGCAGACATACATGAGCTTCTCCATGAGGTCGCCGCCCTGAAGCTTGCTCAGGTACTCGTGGCCGCCCTGATAGCCCATCTTGGCTGCGAACCAAGTGATCAGCACAGAGGGGACGATGGAGATGAGCATGGCCAGGATCGGGCCCATGATGGAGCCCTGCTGAGCCAGCTGAACGCCCAGGCCAAAGGCGATAACGCGGATGGTGCCCTGGAAGAAGGAGTCACCGATGCCGGAAAGCGGACCCATGAGGGAGGTCTTGACCGCGTTAATCGAATCGGGATCGAAGTTCTCGGGATCCTTGGCGTACTCCTCCTCCATGGAGGCGGAGAGGCCCAGGATGAAAGCGCTCGTCTGCGGGGTGCAGTTGTAGAACGCCATGTGACGGTGGTAAGCCTCTTTCTTAGCAGCGAGCTGCTTGGGGTCGGACTCATCCGGATAGAGGCGATCGAGCGTGGGAACCATGCCGTAGAGGAAGCCCATGTTCATCTGACGCTCGTAGTTCCAAGAGGCCTGGATGGCCCAGGAGCGCCAGAAGAACTGGCTGACCTTCTTGTTCAGGGACACGTCCTTGGTTGCGGTTGCCATAGTGTGTTCCTCCTTAGTCTTCGTCGTCTTCGAGCGGATCGTAGTCGGAATCGACACCGGCGGCTGCATGGGAACCGTTGAACTTGAAGCCCATGAAGACGACAGCCAGGCACACACCGATCAGAGCGACCGCGATGACGGACAGGTTGAGGTAAGCGGCGAGCAGGAAACCGATGAACAGGAACGGAGTCATACCCTTCTTGATCATCATGGTGAGCAGCAGGGCCAAGCCGTAGGCGGTCATGATCTTGGTCGAAACGTTAAGACCAGTGGACAGCCACTCGGGAACCATGTTGACGATGGCCTGGACCAGGTCGGTGCCAACAAAGACGGCGAGGAAGATCGGCAGGAAGTACATGACGGCGTACAGACCGGAGCCGGCGCAGATGTGCATACGGTAGGCGGTCTTGAACTTTCCGTTATCGATCGCGCTATCTGCCACATGGGTGAGGGCGGCGATGATGGAACGGAACACGATGCCGAGGAGCTGACCCAGGACGGCGACCGGGATGGCGATCGTCATGGCGGTCTCGGCGGAAGCATCGGTCAGGCACGCAAAGGCAGCGGCCACGATGCCGCCCAGGACCATATCGGGCGGAACGGCGGCGCCGACCTGCACCAGGCCCATGGACACGAGCTCGACGGCGGCACCGACGGCAAGGCCGGTGGGCACATCGCCCAGCAGCAGACCGACGAGCGTAGCGCCAACGAGGGGCTGCTCGAAGTTAAGACGACCGAGCAGGCGGGAGTCCCACATGCAGAACACGCCGACGAGGCCGACGAGCACCGCACTGATGAACGTATTCATACCCTTCTCCTTTCAGTCAGGCAAAAGCCTGGTTGATTACAGCTTGGCGTCGATGTCGACGCTCTGATACGTAGGGGTCTGCTGGACATAGAGCTTGATGCCCATGTCGAGCAGCTGGTTGACGTCGGCCTTCTGGGTGGCGTCGAGGAAGACGGAGCTGTCCTTGCCGCCGACCTGATCGGCACCGTCGTGGTTGGCGGTGGCGCCCAGGTTGATGGCGTCGAGCTTGTAGCCCTGGCAGAACTGCAGCATCTCGGCAGTGTTGCCAAAGACGAACATGACGCGCTCGCCGAGGGTGTTGAGCTTGTCCATCTTGGCGAGGGCACGCTCGACGGTGAAGACGTTCAGGCGCACGCCCTGGGGCTTAGCCAGCTTAAGAGCGCCCTTCTTGATGTCATCGTTGGCGGCAGCGTTGTCAACGACGATGATGCGCTCGGCCTGAACCTTGGTGGTCCAGGTAAAGACGACCTGGCCGTGCAGCAGACGGTAGTCAAGACGTGCGAGGACGATCTTGGCGGGACCGGAGCTGTGACGGGACGCCTTGGCCTTCTTGGCGGGAGCCGCGGCGGCCTCGACCGGTGCGTTGGGGTTGGTCAGACCGGTGCGGGCCTCGTTGATGAGGGCCGCGAGCTCGGCGCCCTTGACGGGGACGGGGCTCATAGCGAGCGTGAGCGCCAGCGGAATGTTGAAACCGCTGACAACCGTGAACTTCGTGCCGTTCTTGGAAAGCTCGACCATGTTGTTGTTGACCGAGCTGCCGAGCATATCGGTCAGCACATAGACGGTGTCGTCCGCGTTGAACGTGGCGATCATGGCGTCCACCTTATTGGTGATGGGCTCCTTGTCGTCACGAGCAAGCGACACGACGTGGACGTTCGACACGTCGCCGAGAACCATCTCGAGCGTGTCTTTGGCGCCTGCGGCCAGGCCGCCATGAGATGCGAGAATGATCTGATTCATCTTGCCTCCTCCTTTTCGTTATGGTCATTATAACGTCTTATACGTTGCTTATATTGCTAATTAGTATAAAGACCGTTCGCGGGTGAAAATCGACCGTTGACGGGTTTAACGTACTTGAAACGTTGGGCCGGGTAGGCCGGCGCTGGCTGGATAACCCCAGGTCAGACCCTGCGCGCAATCCCCTATCGCACGAAGTACCAGGGGCTTTCCTGCACGGTGGGCTCCAGCGCGATGCCCGTGCGCTCGCGGAACAGATCCATATCCTGAGATTTTTCGGTCCACCACGCGTTGGGCTTAAAGGTCATGCTCTCGACAATACGTTTGGCAATGACGCTGTTGCGCAGCTTGGAGAAGTCGGTGTTCATGATCAGGATGGACGCGAGCACCAGCACAATGCCCAGGACTTTGATCGCGCCGGCGGGCTCGGCGTAGATGCCAATACCGACCAAAACGGTCGCCACGGTTTCGAACGAAGCCACGACCGGCACCTTCGATGTCTCAAGATCCATCGAAAGGCCCTGCATATAGAAGATGTACGCAAGAGCCGTCGGAATAAAGCCAAAGCCTGCGAACAGCAGAATGAGCTGCGGGGACATTGCCGCGGCTACATCGGACCACGGAGCCGAAAGCACCGCCATAAAGCATCCGCCAAAGACAAAACCCCAAAACGTTACGGCCAGTGGATGGAGTGTCTTGGTAGCCATACGGCTAAACACCGCCAGCAGCGCACCACAAAGTCCGGCGATCACACCCGACGCGACGCCCCAAGCCGAGAAATGGAAACCAGACAGGTCACCGCTCGTCACCGCGAGCACACAACCCACAATGTTAAAGACGATGGCGACGAGTTTGTTGGAGGTCACGTCCTCGCGATAAAGCACTCGGCCGAGTATGACGCCAAACACCGGCGAGGTGTAGAGCAGCACCGAGGCCGTTGACATGCCCACCTCGCCCATGCACTCGTAATAGCAGGTGTTGGCGGCGGCCAGACCGACGATACCGACAAGCGCACAGGGGACGAGCTCTTTAGGGCTTGCCTTGAACAGGACCAGCGGACCCTGAGCCACAGTAGACCCCTCACCCGGACGGCAGCCCATAAACATCAGGACCGGCGCCAAGATAAGCGCTCCGACCAACAAGCGAAAGGCAGCCATGCTCTGGGACGAAACGCCCATGGCCGAGATGCCGTTTACAAAGATTCCGATGCTGCCCCACATAAGCGCGGCGACCAGCACCAGCACATAGCCCAGATTGCTTTTCTTCAACGCAGCCTCCTCGGTATTGTTTCCAATATGTTTCACACTACGTTATAGTCGTTATATACATTTTTCAAGACACAAATCGCCGAACGGAAAAATCTGCTTCCCAGCATACTCATTGGGGATGTTCTTAAATGAACTGTCGTTGGGGACGTTCCTGAATGCCTAGTCGTTTAAGTACGTCCCCAACGACTAAAGCGCCGCTGGTTGAGCATAAATCAGCGAGCGGGTCGCATTTGAGACAAGGTGACGTGAAACGAAAGGGCGCTGACCTTCTGGTCGCGCCCTTGAAGTTGAACGTCAGATTGTCCAAATGCGGCCCGCGCAGCGTCGGCCCGTTACGCGGTTTGGTAAAACCGCGTAACTCTTAGTAGTCAAGCTTCCACATGTAGCGGCGCGTCATGTAGTCCTTGTGGGTGACGGCAGAGAGCGCGCGCATATACACGTTGTTGAGGATCGGGGCAAAGATCAGGTGGTTGAAGTACTCGCTCACGCTGTCCTTGATGTCGTTGAGGCCGAGCTCCTTGGCGTCGAGCTGATAGACGCGCTCGCCACCGTACTGGTTGACGAAGCGGATGCCGCGCTCGTCGTTGCAGCGGCTGCGGCCGACGCTGATGAGCTGGAACAGCGAGGTGCGCTTGTCCAGGATCTCGAAGGGGCCATGGAAGAAGTCACAGGTGTTGATGGTGCAGGAGTCGATCTGCAGCATCTCCTGCACGTTGCAGATGCTAAAGACGTAGGCGGCACCAAAGAGCGGGCCCTGGGCCATGACGTTGATGCAGGGCTTGTCGGCGTTCTGCTCGGCCCACTTGGCAGCGAGCGGACGGGTGTACTCGACGGCCTTGCGATAGATGGGGTCGACCAAGTCGAAGGCGGCCATAGCGGTCTCGTACTCGGCATAGCCCTCGGTCTGCTGCGTGAGCTCCATGGCGATCATGGTCACGACGGCGGAGTTGGTGCGGCCCATGCAGGACTCGTCGACGGCCAAGCTGTCGTACTGGATCTTGTAGTCGCAGACCTCGGTGAGGCCGGACTCGTCAACATAGATGGCGATGGTGCTGGCGCCGTGGTCCTTGGCGACCTGGGCGGCGACGATGGTCTCCTTGGTGCCGCGCATGGACACGACGACGGCCAGGGTGTTCTCGTTGACGTAGGCCGGGGTGGCGTGCACGAACTCGTTGCTGGTGTAGCTGGAGCTCACGACCTGCGTGGCCTCGTGCTCCATAAAGTACTGGGCAGGATAGTTGCCGCCGTTGGATCCGCCAGCGCCAATCCACACGACGCGCTTGATGCCGCCCTTGTCTGCCTTGTCAGCCAAAACCTGGGAGACGACATCCTTAACCTGTTCCTGGGTAGTCATCGTGCATCAGCCTTTCTTCTCGTTTGATGCTCTCGATGGCATACAAGTTACATACATGTTTTGGTTATGTCGACTAGTTGTATGCTATATTTGTCTTAGAAATTTTGCTGGTAAGGTTTTCGATTGTTCGTTACCAGCAGTTTTGTTCTTGTGTTGAATACATGCTTGCTTAATTAGGCATACAAGTTAGATATAGGTTAGCAATATGAGCGTCTCATCTAAAAAGAAACTGAGCCAATACGAGCGCTTGGCGGGCATGCTGCGCGACCGCATCGCCGGCGGCACCTACGCGCGCGGAGACAAGCTGCCGTCCGAGATGGAACTCATGGACGAATCGGGGCTGTCGCGCAGCACCGTGCGCCATGCCCTTAAGGTGCTCGTTGATGAGGGCCTGGTTCGCACCGAGCGCGGACGTGGTGCCTTTGTGGCCGACACGCCCGCGCTCCACGAGAACAACCTGGTGTTTTCGAGCTATACCAAGCAGGTCGAAGGCCAGGGCATGAAGCCCACCACGCGCACCGTGGACTCGGGCTTTACCAAGGCGGGCGGCAGCATAGCTAAGTTCTTTGATGCCGCCGTGGGCAGCAAGCTCGTCAAACTTGTCCGTCTGCGTTATCTGGACGATGCGCCACTGTGCCTGGAGACCACCCACCTGCCGCCAAGCTTCGAGACGCTCATCGATCGCGATATCAACGGTTCGCTCTACGCCACGCTGCGACAGGAGTTCCATCGCGCACCGGCACAGGGGCATAAGACCTTTGAGGTGTGCTATGCCTCGCAAAACGAGGCGTTTTTGCTCAACGTCGAGCGCGGGCAGGCGCTGATTCTGATCACCGACTACGTCTACGACACCGACGGCCGCCCACTCCATGTCTCCAAGCGCATCCAACGAACCGACCGCGCCAAATACACCGAGCCCATCGGCTAACCTGTCCCTAAATGGTAGGTTTGGAGAGGTCGGGGAACCAGGTTGGTTTGGGTTGGTTGGGAACGCGCTCGGCTAGGACCAACTCCATCCAACACATATCGTACCAGCGACCGAACTTTTGGGCGCAGCGATCGAAGGCGCCCACCAGGCGATATCCCATATGGGCATGGAAATCCTGGCTGTTGTGCGTCAGGTACTCATCGTCCTTGTCGTGCGGCACGGCAATGAGCGCGCACATGTTGGTGATGCCCATCGCGATCAGGCACTGCTTGAGCGCATCGTGCAGCTTGCGGCCCAGCCCGCCGTGGCGCACGTCGCGCGCCAGGTAGATCGACGTCTCGACCGACCAGTCATAGGCCTCGCGGCTGTTAAGCGGACTCACATAGGCATAACCTACCGGACACCCGTCCAGCTCCATCACCAGATACGGATAGCGCTTGAGCGTGCGCTCGATGCGCCCGGCGAACTCCTCAACGCTCGGCACCTCGTATTCGCAGGTAATCGCCGTCTGGCGCACATACGGCTCATAGATGGCAAGCAACGCCGGCGCATCATCGGGCGTCGCCAGGCGAATCGTCGGCTCGGACATCTCGGTCATACAACCCTTCTCTCTCAAAAGCAAAGGCCGCCCTGCGCCAAACCAAGCGCAAGGCGGCCCCTCGTCATTACATCAGGCTACAGGACAGCCGCCAACGCGTCGATGTCCTCCTGCGTCGTGGCCCAGCTGGTGCAAAAGCGCACCACCGTGTGGGTCTCATCGTACTTTTCCCAGTACTCGACCGAGGCATGCTCGCGAATGCGGGCCATGTCCTCGTTGGGCAGAATCACAAACTGCTGGTTTGTGGGCGTCTCCAAGAAGAACCGGTAGCCGTGCTCGTGCAGCACGCGACGAAGCGCCTGCGCGGTTTCGATCGCCTGGCGACCAATCTCAAAATACAGGCCGTCGGTAAAGAGCGCCTCAAACTGCACGCCCGTGAGGCGGCCCTTGGCCAACAGCGCGCCGTGCTGCTTAATACGCGGAATGGGATGCGCCGGGGCGTGCATGCCGCAAAACACCACGGCCTCGCCGCACAGAGCGCCGCACTTGGTGCCGCCGATGTAGAACACGTCGCATAGCTGCGCCAGCTCGGGCAGGGTAATGTCGCACTCATCGGCCGCCAGCGCATAGGCCAGGCGGGCGCCATCCACAAACAGCGGAATCTCGCGCTTCTGGCACACTGCGTGAATCGCCGCGAGCTCGGCCTTGGAGTACAGCGTGCCGTACTCGGTCGATAGACTCACGTACACGGCACCCGGAAACACCGTGTGCTCGTAGCTCTCGTTTTCGTAGAACACCTGGATATAGTTCTCGAGGTCCTCGGCGTGCATCTTGCCCTCGTATCCGGGAATGGTGAGCACCTTGTGACCGCCAAACTCGATGGCGCCCGCCTCGTGGCAGGCGACGTGGCCGGTCTCGGCAGCAACGACGCCCTCGTACGGCGCGAGCAGCATGTCGATCACCGTCGCGTTGGCCTGCGTGCCGCCCACCAGAAAAAACACGTCGGCATCGGGAGCCTGACAGGCCTCGCGGATAAGCTGCTTGGCACGCTCGGTGTGCGCATCGGTACCGTAGCCGGGCTGCGGCTCCATATTGGTGTCGACGAGCGCCTGCAGTACTGCCGGATGTGCGCCGTGGGAATAATCGTTGTTAAACGCGAGCATGGCAATCCTCTCTTACCGGGTATCGGCCAGATGATTCAAACGGGGCTATTGTACGCCGTTGGGATAGGCGATGCGCGCGGCAAGGCACTCAAGTGCCAGTACCAGGGCAAAACCGCAGCTCACGTCGCTCAAAAAGTGTGCTCCAATCACGATGCGCCCAAAGGCGACGAACGCCGCAACAACAACCGCCGCCCAAAAGATCACGCGGCGACGCGAAGGTTTTTCCTTAAAGGCTGCCGCGGGAAGCCCGGCGAGCATAAGGCCGATCGCCGCATGCGCCGTGTGTCCGCTCGCAAACGACTTGAACCCGTCCTTGATCACGCCGGCGGCGATATAGGTCCACTTGTCAGGATTGCCGATCACCCACCACGGCTGAAAATTGAGCCCCGGCGTCACCTCGATCACGCGCATGCGCGGGCGCGACCATAACGGCTTAACAATCACGTTGAGGACGATAGCCTGAGCGACCCACACGGCAAGCACCATCAACGCCCAGCGCGTAAGCTCGTTCGGCTCGGTCGTGCGCGTGAGGCGGTAGGCGATGAAGTTGGCTGCGATGACCAACGCAAACGTCAGAATCAGCTGAAACGCAATAAGCTTGCCGCCGACGCGCAGCGATCCGATAATCTCGTAGCCGACCAGACCCACGTTGATCAAAACGCCCAGCGCGGCGAGCCACTTGCTCGCCTTGGAATCGGGGCGGGCCGAGCGCACGAGCATAACGCCCGCGATGCTCGCCGTCAGCTCGAACGGCAGCTCACCGGCCGCCTCGACAAAGCGACCGTACATGCTGCCGATGTTGAACAGCGCACTCGAGATTTGATAATCAAAGAAGCTGCCCACGCCCAGACAAAGGCACAGGACAACCGCGATAATGGCGACATCTTTCTTATAGATGTATCCGAACATGCTTTCCTTTCGATGGAACCAGATTGCCCAAATGGGGCGTTTGCAGCGTCGACCCGTTAGTCGTCGTCGCTCGCGCCCAGCTGCTGCAGCAGCATGAGCGCGGCCGCCACGGGGCCGGTGCCGTCGTTGGCGTCGAGGCCGCGGCCCAGGCCGCTGCCCGCGCCGGCGCCCGCCTTGTAGGGCACCGATAGCTTGCGGCTCTTGGGGAAGTTCACCGCACCGTAGCGAGTCTTAAGCTCAAAGGCCACCTTCTTGGGCGCTTCGACGCCCAAAAACGTGATGCGTCCGCCGCTGAGCGTGACGCTCTCGAGCCCCAGGCGCTCGCCGCGAATACGAATGCGCGCGCGGTTGAACAGGTTGAGTCCCGCCAACGGCAGCTCGCCATGCGCGGCCTCGGTCTCCTCCTGCACCTCGTCGATGCTCTCCAGGTCCTCGGCCGCCGCGAGCTTGCGGTACACGAGCACGCGCTGGTCCACCGCCGGCAGGTACTCCTCGGACAAGAAATAGTCGGCCGGCAGGTTGATGCCCACGCTCGCCGCCTCCACGCCGGCATCGTCGTCGCCGCGTGCCTCGGCCACGGCCTGTCCCAGCATCTGCGTAAACAGGTCAAAGCCCACACTCGACAGGTTGCCGTGCTGCTCGGCGCCCATGAGCGAACCGGCACCGCGGATCTCCAGGTCGCGCATGGCGATGCGCATGCCGCTGCCCAGATCCTGGAACTCGGAAAGCGCGGTCAGGCGCGCCGTGGCCTCCTCGGTGAGCGGCAGCTCGCCGGGGAACATAAAGTACGCGTATGCCTGCGTGGCAGAGCGGCCCACGCGGCCCTTAAGCTGGTAGAGCTGTGCCAGACCCAGACGCTGCGAGTCCTCGATGATGAGCGTGTTGGCCGTTGCGTTGTCGATGCCGCTCTCCACGATGGTCGTGGCGATAAGCACGTCGATCTTCTTGGTCGCGAACTCGATCATCACGTCCTCGACCTCGCGCGGGCTCATCTTGCCGTGTGCCACGCCCACGCGCGCCTCGGGCGCAGCCTCGTGCACGCGCGCCACGGCATCGTCGATGGTCTTGACGCGGTTGGACACGTAATACACCTGACCGCCGCGGCCCACCTCCAGGCGAATCGCTGCACTCACCACGTCGGGGTCGTACTCCCCCACGTGCACGATCACGGGACGACGCCCGGTCGGCGGCGTGGTGATCAGGCTCATGTCGCGCACGCCGCTTGTGGCCATCTGCATGGTTCGCGGAATAGGCGTTGCCGAGAGCGTGAGCACGTCGATTTGCTCGCGCAGGTTTTTGAGCTGTTCCTTGTGCTGCACACCAAAGCGCTGCTCTTCGTCGATGATCACCATGCCCAGGTTCTTGGGGTTCACATCGGCCGAAAGCAGACGGTGCGTGCCGATGAGCACATCAATCGTGCCCTCGGCAAACGCCTTGAGCGCGCGCTTTTGCTGCGCCGGGGTGCGGAAGCGGCTGAGCACCTCGACCTCCAGGCCAAACGGGGCAAAGCGCTCAAAGAATGTCTCGTAGTGCTGCTGGGCCAGAATGGTCGTGGGGCAGAGCACCATGACCTGGCGGCCGGAGTCCACGCACTTAAACGCCGCGCGCAGGGCGACCTCGGTCTTGCCGAAACCCACGTCGCCGCACAGCAGGCGGTCCATGGGCTTGGGCGCTTCCATGTCGGCCTTAATATCGGCGATGGCCTCCAGCTGGTCGCGCGTCTCGTCGTAGGGGAAGCTCTCCTCCATCTCGATCTGCTCGGGCGTATCGGGCGGACAGGCGATACCGGTAATCGACGAGCGGCGCGTATAGAGGTCGACCAGGTCAAACGCCAGCTTTTTGGCATTCTTGCGCGCCTTGTTGGTGGCACGCGTCCAGTCGGCGGTGTTGAGCCTGGTCAAGCGCGGCTTATCGCCGTCGGGACCAACGTAGCGCGTAATGCGGTCAACCTGCTCCAGCGGCACGTAGAGCTTGTCGCCATCGGCGTATTCCAGCAAAAAGTAGTCGCGTTCCTTGCCGCCCACTTCCTGACGCACGATCTCGCTAAAGAGCGCGATACCGTGGGTAGCGTGCACCACGTAGTCGCCCGGCTTAAACGGGAAGGTGATCTGCGTAATGTCAACCTTGCGGCGGCTGCGCGCGCGGTTGGCATCCATGCGGGCGTTGAGGTCGGCAATCGAGAACACGGCCAGGTTGGCATCGGGCACCACCACGCCCTGTGGCAGGGCAGCGTCCACAAAGGTCACGCGCCCGCGCGAGATGGTGGGCACGGCGGCGCCGGCGGCAGCCTGCGCGGCGCCCGCCTCGAGCGAGCGGGCGTTGAGCGCGTCGGCCTTACGCTCGCGAATGGAAGCATAGGCCTCCTGGCGTGCGGCACGGTCGGCGGAATCCGCCGCCGCCACGCGCACGCGGTCGCCGATGGCACCGGCATTTTCGGGCGCCGCGGTCAGCGATTCCTCAAAGATAATGCCCTCGTCGCCAAAGGTGAGCTCCATCGACTCGCGCGCACCGCGGTCGGGGATGGCAAACACGCAGGCATAGCGCTTGCCCACGACCTCCTGGATGCGCGTCATAAAACGGTTGTCCGAGCCTGCGATGGCAGGCTGCTCAATCTTGAGCTCGGCCGTCACCGCACCGCCGGCACGGATGAGGCTCACATAGTTCAGGCGTTGCTGGGAACCAAAGTCGAGTTGCTGGGCACGCACGTACAGGCCATCCAGACGGTCGACCCCCGCCTCGCCGGCACGCGCCTCGATATCCTCGTAGGCGCGCAGGCAATCGTCGAACAGCGAGCGCGGCTCGGACAGCACCACGAGCGCCTTGCCGCTCACGTGCGACAACGGGCTCACGGTCTGGCCGTACATCACTGGCAAAAAGCGGTCGAGCTCAGGCGTGACGATGCGCGCATCCACCATCTCGAGCAGCGCCGCCAACTTGCTGTCGTCCTGGCTGGCGCGATAGAGCGCCACATGCATGTTGTGAACGGCATCGTCGGTAAGCGCCAGCTCACGGCAGGAGAAGATCTCGATACTGTCCTCGTTGCCGATGGTCTGCCCCGTAGAGCTCACCATGCGGCGGATGCGGTCGATCTCGTCGCCGAAAAATTCAATGCGCACGGGCGCCTTTTCCTGCGCGGGAAACACCTCGACGGTGTCGCCGTGCACACGGAACAGGCCGGGCGCGTCGGCGGCGCCGGCATTGGTGTAGCCCATGCCCACCAGACGCTGCGGCACCTCGTCAAAGGGAATCTCCTCGCCCACCGCAAAAGTAGTGGACTCCCAGTAGTGGCTCTCGACCGGCGGCACGCAGCGCAGCAGTGCGCGGGCCGAGGCGACCATGATGCAGTTGTCGCCGCGCACGATGCGCCCGAGCGCCTCGCAGCGCTGGGCTACCACGGCGTCGTCAGGCGCCTGCTCGCGCCAAGGATAGTCCTTGCGCTCGGGAAAGCGGCACACGTGCGCCAGGCCCACATAGGCGGCAAGGCTACGCGCGGCGCGATCGGCCGCATCCTCGCCACTCACGATGTAGACCGTAGGGCGCGGGCGGCGCGCAAACTGGGCGGCGGCCATAAGCGTTCGACCCGACTGAGACACGGCCAGCGTCACGTCCTCGCCAGAATCGAGCCCAGCCTCGACGGTCTGCAGCGCCTCGGCAGTGTAGAGCTGCGCGGCTATACGGTGAATGAGCATGCTGTTCCTCCGGCATCGCAACGCCAAAAGCCCGCCGGGGCAAGCTCGGCGGGTCGTACGTCAAATACATTGTCTGTCATGGTAGCGCATGGAGAGGACTCCGGCTCAAGGGCAAACCCAGCCCCGCAAAAAACGCCAGACGAAGATGCGTTCCGCCCTACCCCGCTACGCGCACGCTGGGGCACAAATCTGCCAGCGGACACTCGTCACACTTAGGCTTGCGGGCGTCGCAGATCTCGCGACCGAAGGTGATCCACTGATGGTTGACCGACTCCCAATACTCGTGCGGCAAAATCTTGAGCAGATCCTGCTCGGTCTTGAGCGGCTCCTTGGCATGCGTCTTAGGACTCAGCATCAGGCGGTGCGCAATGCGGTTGACGTGTGTGTCCACCGCAATACCCTCCACGATGCCATACCCCACGTTGAGCACGATGTTTGCCGTCTTGCGTCCCACGCCCGGCAGCTTCACGAGTTCCTTCATGTCGGCCGGCACCTCGCCGCCATAGTCGGCGACGATCATCTGCGCGGCCTCGACGGCATGCTTGGCTTTGCTCTTGTAGAAGCCGAGTGACTTGATAGTGTCTGCCACGTCAGCCACGCTCGCCCCAGCCATGGCCTCGGGTGTGGGCCACTGGGCAAACAGCCGCGGCGTCACTTTGTTGACCTGTGCATCGGTCGTTTGCGCCGAAAGCAGCACCGCGATCAGCAGGCGGAAGGGATTCTCGTGGTCCAAAAAGCACTCGACCGGGCCATAGCGACGGTCGAGGCGCTCACACACCTCGATGGCGCGCTCGCGCTTGGTGGCATTGGTCTCGCGTGGCATAACGACTCCTTGGCTCAACGGCACAATAAACTAATGGGCACAATTGTCCCACGTCCGAGACGCTTACGCCTCCAAGAATGCGCCGGTCTGACGGCTCCACAGGCTCGCGTACTCACCACCCGCCTCGACGAGCTGCGCATGCGTGCCGTCCTCGACGATCTCGCCATCGGCCAGCACCACGATGCGGTCGAGCGCCGCCACGGTGGACAGGCGATGTGCCACCACAATGGAGGTGCGGCCGCGCATCAGGTTCTCGAGCGCCTCCTGCACCAACGCCTCGGACTCGCTGTCGAGGGCAGAGGTCGCCTCGTCGAGCACCAGAATCGGCGCGTCGGTTAGGATGGCGCGAGCGATAGCCACGCGCTGACGCTGGCCACCCGAGAGCTTGACGCCGCGCTCGCCCACCATGGTGTCAAAGCCACGGGGCAGGCGGTCGATAAACTCCAGAGCGTTGGCCAGGCGCGCGGCCTCGCGAATCTGCTCATCAGTGGCGTCGGGACGACCGTAGGCAATGTTTTCGCGAATGGAGCGGTGGAACAGCAGCGCCTCCTGCGGCACGTAGGCAACCTGGCGGCGCAGGCTCTGCTGCGTGCAGCGCGAGACGTCCTGACCGTCCACGAGCACGCGGCCGCCCTGAACATCGTCTAGGCGCAGCAGCAGTTTGGTGAGCGTCGTCTTGCCCGAGCCCGATTTGCCCACCAGGCCCACGCGCTGGCCCGCCGCCACATGAAGTGTCAGATCATCGAACACGCTCTCGCCCGCCGCTGCATCACGATACGCAAAGCTCAGGTGCTCAAAATCAATCGCGCCCTCGGTCACTTTGAGCTCAGGGGCGTCCGGGTCGTCTGCCACCAAACATGGCTCGTCCAGCACGCGCGTCATCTCGGCCGCATCGCCCAAAGCGCGGTTGATGCGCTGCATCATGGAGCTTACGTAGTTCAGGCGCATGGTGAGGTTATAGGTGTAGGTAAAGATCATGACGAGCGAGCCGGCCGAGATGCCAAACCACGCGTTGCCGCCCGCCACGAACACACTCACCACGGCCATGGTGATGACGATAAGACCCGAGGTCGTAAAGTTGCGCTGCATCATGGCGTGCATCGAGACCGTCTCGGCATCGCGCGCGGCACGATCGGCGGCGTCGAACAGATCGCGTTCAAAGTCCTCGCGCCCGCAAGTCTTGACGGCCAAGATGTTCGTGACCGCGTCGGAGAGTACGCCCGAGAGCTTGTTCTGCGCGGCGGACGTCGCGGCCGAAAGCGGCATGATGCGCTTGTACATAAGCCAGACAAACGCGATGTAGACGACCATGATGCACACCAGGATCACGGTAAACGTCGGCACCACCGGGGCGAGTGCGGCCACGGTGCAGATGACCGAGGTGATGGTGGGGATGAGCGAATACACCGTCACGTCCACCAGCCCCGTGTAGCCGCTCATAAAACGACTCGTCTGGCTCACGAGCGATCCGCCAAAGCGGCTGGTATGGAATGTCATGGATTGGTTGGAGAGCGTGTCGAAGCATAGACGCGCCAGGTGATAGTTGCCTGCAATCTCGAGCTTGTAGACGGTGTAGTCCTGTAACTTGGAGAGGATCTGACCCACCAGGTTAACGAGTACAAGCGCCAGGATATAGGGGCCGAAGACCTCAAACACCTGGTCACCCGCCACGGGACCGGCTTGAACGCGGTCGACAATGAGGGCCATCACGTAGGTGTTGGCAAACGTCAGCAAAAAGATGTAGCCCGCCGACGAGAACACCGAGAGAAAGACGATCAGCGGCTGCGTGCGCGTGACACCCCAAAACCGCTGCAGCGTGCGGCGCACGGTGGAGCGGCTGAGCGGGCTGGTGCTTCTCTGAGACATGGGCTTCCTTTCGCATCTGATAGGGCGAAACGCCATTGTTGCACATTGAAGCGCACTTCAGGCAAGCGCGATGCGAAAAGCAGCGGGGCACCCGCGTTTACGCCGGCGCCCCGCCGTCTTGTTGCAATTAGCCCTCGTCTTCTTGGTCTGTGGGAAGGCCCGCAGGCGTGAGTCCCAAGATCTCATCGGCTTGGTCGGCGTCTTCCAGCGCGTCGATGTCCCTGAGCTTGCGCTCCATAACGTTGGTGCGCGTGGTGATGATACCCTCGACCGTTTTGCCCGCGGTCTCGATCTGCTGCTGGGCGCGGCGCAGCGCCTTTTGATAGCGCGGCAGCTCGGCCTTGACGGCGGAGAGCACGCGCAGCACGTCGTCGGTGCGTTTTTGCAGCTTAAACGTTTGGTAACTCATCTGCAGGCTGTTGAGGATGGCCGCCATGGTGCTGGGACCGGCAACGTTGACGTGATAGTCGCGGCCCAGGGTCTCGATAAGCCCGGGGCGGCTGACGACCTCGGCGTACAGTCCCTCAAACGGCACGAACATGATGCCAAAGTTGGTCGTTGCCGGCACACTCAGGTACTTTTCGCAGATGTCCTTGGCCTCGCGCTTGACCATGGTGTCGAGCGTCTTGCGCGCAGCCGCCACGGTCTCCGCATCGCCCGACTCCTGCGCGTCGAGCAAGTGCTCGTACGCGTCGCCCGGAAACTTGGAGTCAATCGGCAGCAGCACGGGGTCGCCCTCGTCCACCGGCAGCTTGACGGCAAACTCAACGCGCTCCGAGGCGCCGGGCTTGGTGGCGACGTTTTCCAGATACTGGTCGGGTGTAAGGATGTCCGCCAGAATTGCACCCAGCTGTACCTCGCCCAAAATGCCACGCGCCTTCACGTTGCCCAGCACGCGCTTAAGGTCGCCCACGCCGGTGGCGATGGACTGCATGTCGCCCAGACCCTTGTACACGGCCTCGAGCTGGTCGCTCACCTGCTTAAACGATGCAGACAGGCGGTCGTTGAGCGTGCGGGAGAGTTTCTCGTCCACCGTCGCGCGCATCTGATCGAGTTGCACGTTGTTGTCCTTGCGGATGGCGCCCAGCTGGGCATCGACCGTCTCGCGCACCTTGTCCAGGCGATGCTCGATGCCCTCGCGGTTGGCGCCGAGCTGTTGGGCCGTCTCGCGGCGCAGGTCATCCATCCGGTCACCAGCTTGCGAAAACTCGCGTGCGATGGTCAGGTAACGTTGCTGCTCCACGGCCGCATCGGTCGTCTGCTGCTGCGCGATGGCATTGGCCGTGCGGCGAGTTTCGGCCAGCGCGACGTTCAGGGCATCGAGCGCGTTGTTGGCCTGCTCGAGTGCTGCCAGCGTTTCCGCGCTACTGTCGCCACGCCCCCGCAACTCGGCACGCAGGCTCTTGAGCTGGAGGGCGCAAGCCACAGCAACCCCCACCGTCACCAAGGCGATCACAACAAGCACAATATCAATAGCAGACATAAACTCCGCCCAACAAACCCAATCGAGCACCAATCAAAACCGCGATCAATCTTACCCCGCCATACGCACCGGGCGCCCGGCCCCTTCTTGGGCGCCCCTCTCCTCCGCATATTCCATAATGCGGCGCGCCGTCTCCCTGCTCACCTTTGAGTCATCACCGGCTAAATATGCGTACACGTTTCCCTTATTCAGATTCAAATCGCGGCAGAGACCGTAGCGCGTTACGCCCGATTCCTCTAGCGCTCCCAACGTTCTTTTTCGCATCAGGGCGTTGATCCTTCTGTCCGCCACTGGCTTTTCCTTCACCGCTCTATACGCACGCCAAACGTTGGCATAACGATTAGGAAGTTTGTCCTCGGCGCACAGAGATGCCAGGCTACCCGTTTGGGCGTACAAGGACAAAACGCCTCGGTAACCCTCTTCCATCCACGAACCCTCGGATAAGCCCAGAACGTATTCGGCTTTACCCTGTGCCAAAGCGAGCAAAAACAGGGGCTCCGCCACGCGCGGCGCATCCGTCGTCGCCCACTCAACCAATTTTCTAAAACTCAGCGACTGCTGTCCGGATAGCTCTCGGCAATAGCCTTTTAAGAATCCCTCAAAGGTCAGATTCAACCGAGCACCTCCTTTTTGTATTGCCTGTATGCACAGACCATCTCTTGATAACTCCGCTCCGAAGGCGACGACGCCAGCGCCTCTCCCTCGTCGAATATAAGCCGTTCGAGCAACCCCCAATCAAGTCGGTCGACGAATGCCTGACTATGAAGATCAACGATGTCGTTCGGGCGGTAGGCATAGAGCTTCATTACCGCCAGGTCCTCCAAGGATGGCGTAAAGTACCTGATAAAACGCGCCCCAATATCCAAGGGGATCAAACGATCTTCGTAATTGAATGGCATCTGATTACAATATGCCACCGCCATACCATTCACCTCGGGGTATCGAGCTATGATCTCGCGGAGGCACCTGTCTGCCTCAAACACATCGATGTCATGTGTAACCGAACGATTCGTCACATCGTTAAGCATGAAGGCGCTTCCTCCCACCAATACAACGCTCGGCCTGTCGTCTCTTGGACCTATTTCCAGCTCTGCCTCTTCGTCAATGCCCAAAAGAGTCTGTTCTAAATCCTGCTTATACATAACAAATCATATTATTATTTATCTTCAATAATACTATTCAGTCGCACGACAGGACCCACAGGATGCAAGAATTCTGCTCGTGGCGATAATTCGTACACCCTGGAAGTCCTAATGTGACAAACGCTAACTCTCCCAGCCGGCGCGGATGGTTGTTGCGACATCGCCTAGGCGCTGGCCCAGGGCCGCTAGATGCTGGAGCACCTCATTGGGCGAGGCACCGTTGAGGATGCAGGTGAGCGCATACGAGACCAAGAAAATCGCCGCAAGTCCTAGCGGAATGAGCACGATCATCGCCAATGTGCGCAGGCGCTGGCCCACGCGGCGACGACGCGCACGACGCTTGTCGAACGCGAGCTCCTGCGCATATGAATCTTGCTGTACGGAATAGGCCTCTGGTGCCGATTCGCACCCGGGCACAGCTGCAGGTACAGCAGCGGGCACGACATTTTGCGCAAAGGGCTGGACTGCCGCCCCTTGCATTTGCATCTCCATGAGTCGTTGCTGCTGACGCAGCATGCGCTCAGCTTGTTGCTGCGGAGTCTCAAGAAACAGGTCCATGTTGGCCTCCAAAGTCGGAGCATTCGACGCTTACGACCAGCATTCCGCACCGCCATGACCGCGACAACGCAATCGCCGGCAATAGCCACAAAGTTTCTTTTGCTCAAAAGCTGTCGAAAAGCTCAACAACTCCCCTACCAGCACTTTCTCTGAGCTTTTTTCGCCAGCAATCTTTTGGCCTTCCACCCTTACGCCAACTGACCAAAATCTAACCAAAAGCTTGACGGAAATTGTGGAGACAGGGACCCCACACAAAAAGTGCCGCCCCAAAGGGGCGGCACACAAACTTATTATCAGCTTTTCTGTAACGAGCATGCGACGACTCAACGCCGGAGCGCAGGGCGGGGAAACCTTTGCCTCGCGCGACCCTGCGAA
>CATZMG010000002.1 GCA_958421655.1 uncultured Collinsella sp. | reverse complement strand
AGGCAAGGCATGACCAGAAGGTCTATGCCTTGCCTTTTTCATGCCAACTTGTTCGCTCTGGACGTCGCTCGCTGTCCGTCCTCTACCTGCGGCGTTGCCTTGCTCCGGATACGGCAGGGTAGTCATTGGGGACGTTCTTAAATGACTAGTCAAAGGGGACATTCTTGCGGCATTTGGCACTTGGGGACGTTCCTTTTGTGCCGGCACTTTGGGACACTCCTTGTTAGGAGAGTGATGCAAGGGGCTCGTCCTTTACTTTACCGAGATAAAGTGAACGTGCAGATTCGCAACCCACTCGCAACTGTTCTATGGCACGATATTGAATGAATGTATGCTATGCGCCCGAGCCTTTCGGGCAGAGTGGGAGACAGTATGGTCAAGCTGTACGAGGACGGCATCTACCTGCGCGGCGGCAGCGAGGTTGTGCCTGCGGCCGAGGCTGCCGAGCGCGGTATTACGCAGACGCCCGAGGATGCCAAGCGTGGCACCATCGCGTATTCGATCCTCCAGGCACACAATACGTCCGGAGATCCCGAGGCGCTCAAGATCCGCTTCGACGCCATGGCGAGCCACGACATCACCTTTGTCGGCATCATCCAAACGGCGCGTGCCTCGGGCATGGAGCAGTTCCCGCTGCCCTACGTGCTCACCAACTGCCATAACTCGCTGTGCGCCGTGGGCGGCACCATCAACGAGGACGACCACGTCTTTGGCCTTTCCGCTGCTAAGAAGTACGGCGGCATCTTCGTTCCGCCCCATATTGCGGTCATCCACTCCTTTATGCGTGAGAACTTCGCCGGCTGCGGCAAGATGATCTTGGGCTCCGACTCGCACACCCGCTACGGCGCCCTGGGCACCATGGCCGTGGGCGAGGGCGGCGGCGAGCTGGCAAAGCAGCTGCTGCGCGACACCTACGATGTCGCCTATCCCGGCGTCGTCGCCATCTACCTCACGGGCGCTCCGCGCCCCGGCGTCGGCCCGCACGATGTGGCGCTCGCCATCATCCGCGCCGTCTTTGCCAAGGGCTACGTCAAGAACAAGGTCATGGAGTTCGTGGGCCCCGGCATCGCGAGCATGACGACTGACTATCGCAACGGCGTCGACGTCATGACCACCGAGACCACCTGCCTTTCCTCCATCTGGGCCACCGACGAGGACACACACGCGTTTTTGGCCATGCACGGCCGCGGCGACGACTACCGCGAGCTCAAGCCCGCCGATGTCGCCTACTACGACGGCTGCGTCGAGGTCGATCTGTCGAGCATCAAGCCCATGATCGCGTTGCCGTTCCATCCTTCTAACGGCTTTGAGATCGACGAGCTCAACGAGAACCTCGAGGACATCCTGCATGAGGTGGAGCTCGAGGCCGCCAAGATCGGCGAGGGCAAGACGCACTTTAGCCTGCTCGACAAGATCGTCGACGGCAAGCTGCACGTGCAGCAGGGCGTTATCGCCGGCTGCTCGGGCGGCAACTACGACTCCGTGGTCCAGGCTGCTCGCGTGCTCAAGGGCGCTAACACCGGCTGCGGCGAGTTCTCGCTGTCGGTCTATCCCACGAGCCAGCCCGTGGCACTCGAGCTTACACGCCGCGGCTACATCTACGACCTTATGGAGGCCGGCGCGATTGTGCGCACGGCATTCTGCGGCCCGTGCTTCGGCGCCGGCGACACGCCTGCCAACAACGGCCTTTCGATCCGCCACACCACGCGCAACTTCCCCAATCGCGAGGGTTCCAAGCCGGGCAACGGTCAGCTGAGCGCCGTGGCCCTGATGGACGCCCGCTCCATTGCGGCGACGGCTGCCAACGGCGGCGTCCTGACGCCGGCGACCGACCTGCCCGAGGAGATTTGGGACGAGGCCTGCGAGTACACCTTTGACGACGCGCCGTACAAGAAGCGCGTGTACTGGGGCTTTGGCAAGGCTGAGCCGGCCGACGAGCTGGTCGAGGGCCCCAACATCAAGCCGTGGCCCGCGATGGAGCCTCTCGGCGACGACATCCTGCTCAAGGTGTGCTCCAAGATCATGGACCCGGTCACTACGACCGACGAGCTCATTCCCTCGGGCGAGACGAGCTCCTTCCGCTCCAACCCGCTGGGTCTGGCCGAGTTTACGCTCAGCCGTCGCGACCCTGCCTACGTGGGCCGCTCCAAGGAGGTCGACGCGGTGGAAAAGCGCCGCGTTGCCGGCGAGGCAGCGGGCGACCTGGTGGCACTCGATGCCGAGCTTGCCAGCGTGTTTGAGGCGCTGGTCGGCGCGGGTGTCGCGGCCGATGCCAAGGCGACTGAGTACGGCTCCATGCTCTATGCCAAGAAGCCCGGTGACGGTTCCGCCCGCGAGCAGGCCGCGAGCTGTCAGCGCGTGATCGGCGGTCTGGCCAACATCGTCCACGAGTACGCCACCAAGCGCTATCGCTCCAACGTGATGAACTGGGGTATGGTGCCCTTCCAGATGGAGGCCGAGCCCAGCTTTGAGGTGGGCGACTATGTCTTTGTGCCGGGTATCCGTGCCGCGCTCGACGGTGACCTAAAGGACATCGCCGCCTACGTGGTGCGCGCCGACGGTGCGGTCGAGCAGATTGAGCTCTACATTGCCGATATGACGGCAGAGGAGCGTGCCATCGTCAAGGCCGGCTGCCTGATCAACTACAACAAGTTCAAGGCCGCTGCCGAGTAACGCACTTAATTGTCCGCCCGGGGCTTACCCTTTCCCGCCCGCTCACGCGCTTCGCGAGGGTCGCGTTCGGGAAAGGGTAAGCCCCGGGCTACATTTCTGCGTTCTCGTTGGGTCTTGAGGGACGCTAATAAATAGACTTGCTTGATGCCGCCTCTGTTATCGGGGCGGCTTCTTTTGTCGAAAACCACCATGAAGGGGTAGGCGCCTTTGCGGTGGTTCCGTTTGTCTCGACCTGTAACATCTGGGCCCCTATTTGACGAGCGGTTGTTACAGATTGAGACAAACGATCGCCGCCGATCATTTCATCTCAATCTGTAACATCTAGGATCGAAAAGGGCCGCTAGATGTTACAGATCGAGACAGTGGAACATCGGAGCCGAAACCACCACAAAGGTGCCTGCCCGGCGGGTCCTTATTTCGATGGGGTCCAGGTTATTTCATCGTCAAATAGCCAAGTGCGTGCCGAGCCACTGTTGCGCGCTGTCTGCGGATCGGGCTCGCAGGTTTGTTCGTAGGCATCCTCGGTACACCGATCCATAAAATCGACGACTGCCGTCTGGTCGCCCTCCATGACGTAGATTACGTCGCCATCCGAGATATAGACCCCCGGTCCTTCATTGTCCACGCAGCCGGGGTCGTATGAGACGTTGCACAATTTGCTCCCGTTTGCCGCATCGAGCTCAAGGGTCGAATAATACCCGCCAACCATTTGGCCGTTCTTGGCTCGATATGTTGCGGCGCCGTACCACCGCTTAAACGTCTTGCCTTTGAGTAAACTGGTTGCCTTACCGATAAGCTGCTCATCTTGGGTATAGCGCGTGGCTCCAAGTTCGATTCGGGGATAGTTACTGACCCCAAGCGCTGCGGGCGTACCGTCGAAATCGACGGTGATCGAATCGGGTTTGACGATATCGGTGAGGATTTCGATGGGGTAGCTTACGGTTTCAACCGCCGCCTGCGTTGCCGAGGCAGGGAGAAATGCGAGATAGATAATTCCTACGCCGACTGCGGTAATCGCAAACGCTAAGACGAGCAGGCCGATATAGGTGGAGCGTTTCACGGCGGGTACCTCGCAAACAGTATGCATTCATTAAGATAAGCGATACCAGCTTACGACAATATTCAAAAGAAAGCGATCGGTCGAAATGACGGGGCGAAAAGGCCCTATTGGGCTTCGATTTGACCTCTAATAGGAATATTTGCCCCACTCATTCTGGGCGAGAGGTCAATAATTCAGTTCACGAGTCTTGAGCGATACTATTCTCACTAAACTCACTATTTTCACAGTAAGCACTATAAATACGATAGGGAGGACGACGAGAACGTTGTGACGTGCGATAGCTAAGCCGTTTAAGCCGGACTCTGACCTTGAATCTCCGCCTCTATCTGTGCGAACGGGCTATTGTCGGTTCTCGATTCCATCGCTGCGTTTTCGTTGGGTCTTGAGGGACGCTAATAAATAGGCTTGCTTGATGCCGCCTCTGTTATCGGGGCGGCTTCTTTTTGTCGAAAACCGCCACAAAGGGGACAGGCACCTTTGTGGCGGTGGGGACGAGCTCGATGTTGTTGTGATCGTTGAGCGGCATGTTAATGGGCACCTCTACAGAATTTCATCTGGGCTGGCGGGTTTGGTTGTTTTGGGGATGCCGAGTTTGGATGACGCGAAATCGTCAACATTGTCCTTAATTCCGTCTTTGGTGTAGACAGTGACCATATAGGTGCTGTGTCCGAATTCGCCCTTGTCGCGTGTTGCCCAGGCATCCCAGTAGGCGGCCCCGTTTCGCCCTTTGATTTTTCCGACACGGCGGAGTTCTGTTCGCTTTAATTTCTGGTTGCTATAGATGGTTCGACCGGCTTCCGCGGTGAGCCCGCACTGTCCAAGCAGCTTGTCGAGGACTTGGTTCATGTGGCGCTCATCGGTGTTTGGTGCGTAGTCGTAGGCGAGGGTGATGGAGTCAAGGGGCTGGTCGTCGATCAGATAATTCATTGTCTGAGGTTCGAGGCAGAAATAAGGAGAGCATCCGTCGACCTTGCCGAGCAACGGTAACTTGGACTGCCAACTTCCGGTGGGAATTGCATATTCGTAGAACACGCCACGGCAGACAAAGGAGAGCGAGGTGGCACGCGAGCCGGCGTCGATCATCCCGCAAAGATCGAAGGGCGAGGCGATACCAAAAGAAAAGGGCGTGATGACGATAAGGAAGAGCATCACGATGGGTATGGCGAGAATGGCGATGACGTTGCGACCGGTGGAATGAGACGGCTTCATATGCGCTCCTCGAGACAAAGAGCTGTTGAGGATAGGCAGAAATGGATATGTTCAGAGAACAATTCAAGTTTAATCTCATGGCGTGAGATGGTCGACCGTTAGCGTCGAAAACCACCACAAAGGTGCCTGTCCCCTTTGTGGTGGTGGGGAGCGCGCGGCTTCTTTTGGTGATAGTGTTAGCCGGCGGTATCATTAGGACAAATGGCGCGGGTTTGCATTGTGAGGTGCTTTGCTGTGAGAAGTCCTGCCCGTATTGGATTGATTGTCTTGGCGCTTGCGATCGCTGTGGTTGGCGCGGGCGCTGTCGGTATGGCATTTCTACCTGCTGCGGTGACGGAGCCGGTGGTCAAGCCTGTGACTCAATCTGTCGAACTTCTGACCGGCGACGACAAGCCTGAGACCATTACCGTTGATTTTGATGAGCAACCGGCTGCGCTGGGCATTAGTAATTATCCACGCATTCAGCTTGGGGCTATGCGCTATACCACGGATTCTGGTCTGATCGACAGGGCGTCCGAGCTGCTCAAGGGCAAAATCTTTAAGCGCTGGTATGGATATGCGTCCTATCGGGCAAAAGCGAACGACATGGTTGGCGGATGCTACTCTTCCATCGAGCTGGACACTGCAAACGGCGCAAAGTTATGTGATGTCTCGTACGATCCGGGCTACGAGGACAATGAGGGTCCGGGCATCTACATCATGGACGGCGATGTCGCCTATGTCATGGAGGGCGACCAGACCGAGCTCAACGATTTTATGGGCCAGTGTATCCAAGATGCCTATAAACAGACCTGCTTGCCTGACCCGCAGGCTGCACGCGATAGTGGGTCTGCCCGTACATGGCTGTTCGAGGATGAGATGCCCTGGACCGTCGAATCGGGAAGTACGGGTCCGGCGAAGGAGTAGAGACCGCGACCACCACAAAGGTGTCTGTCCCCTTTGTGGTGGTTTGCATGTCGTGGGAACACTCAGAAAATCTTATATATAGAGACTTAGATTTATGTATAAGATCGCACAAAGCTGGCAACAATACTTCTCGAACAACGTGAAGCCGCCCCGTAGGGCGGCCGCCCCAAGAGAGGTGATTCCATGAGAATCGATAAGCTAGCAATGACGTCGCGCGAGGCGTTGCAGACCGCCATGAGCACGGCTGCCGATGCGCAGGCCGGCGCGGTGGAGCCGATTCACCTGCTGTCTGCCCTGCTCGGTGCCGGCGAGCGCAATATCTCCGTGATCATCGAGCGCATCGGCGCTGATCCGGCCCAGCTCGCACGCTCCACGCAGGATGCCGTCGACCGCGCGCCCAAGGTTTCGGGCGAGGGTCAGCAGATGGGCCTGTCCAACGAGCTCGTCCGCGTCATCGAAAAGGCCGAGAAGAAGGCCACCAAGATGGGCGACAGCTTTGTGGTGACCGAGCATCTGCTGATGGCGCTTGCCGAGGACAAGGGCGAGGCTGGTCGTGTACTGCGTGACGCTGGCGTGACCAAGGAGCGCATCGAGCAGGTCTACGAGGAGCTGCGTGGCGATGACCGCGTGACGTCTGCCGAGGACAAGACCCAGTTTGAGGCGTTGGAGCAGTACGGTCGCAACATCTGCGATCTTGCCCGCGCCGGTAAGCTCGACCCGGTCATCGGCCGTACCGACGAGATCCGCCGTACCATTCAGGTTCTGTCCCGCCGCACCAAG
The DNA here is from genome assembly GCA_958421655.1 of uncultured Collinsella sp. Taxonomy (GTDB): domain Bacteria; phylum Actinomycetota; class Coriobacteriia; order Coriobacteriales; family Coriobacteriaceae; genus Collinsella. The sequence continues at coordinate 53,352 of CATZMG010000002.1, read as the reverse complement.
AACAACCCCGTGCTCATCGGTGAGCCGGGCGTCGGTAAAACGGCTATCGTCGAGGGCATCGCCCAGCGTATCGTGGCCGGCGATGTGCCGAGCACCCTGCGCGACCGCGACCTCATCGAGCTCGACATGAGCGCGTTGGTCGCCGGCGCCAAGTACCGTGGTGAGTTCGAGGACCGCTTAAAGGCCGTGCTCAAAGAAGTGCAAAAATCCGAAGGTAAGGTCATCCTGTTCATCGATGAGCTTCACACCATTGTGGGCGCGGGTGCCACCGAGGGCTCCATGGACGCAGGCAACATCCTCAAGCCGGCGCTCGCCCGTGGCGACCTGCATGCGATCGGCGCGACCACGCTCGACGAATACCGCAAGTACATCGAGAAGGACGCGGCGCTCGCCCGTCGTTTCCAGACCGTTATGGTGAGCGAGCCTACCGTCGAGGACACCATCTCGATTCTGCGTGGCCTCAAGGAGAAGTACGAGATCTTCCACGGCGTGCACATCACCGATAGCGCGCTCGTGGCCGCCGCCGACCTCTCCGATCGCTATATCGCCGACCGCTTCCTGCCCGACAAGGCCATCGACCTGGTCGATGAGGCGGCAAGCCGCCTGCGCATGGAGCTCGACAGCATGCCGGTCGAGATTGACGCCACCACGCGTCAGCTCACCCAGCTGCAGATCGAGGAGCAGGCGCTCATGAAGGAGACCGACGACGCCTCCAAGGAGCGTCTGGAGGCCCTGCGTCAGGAGATCGCCGAGGTCCAGGAAAAACTCAACGTGCAAAAGGCTGGCTGGCTCAACCAGAAGAACGCCATCGACCACGTGCAAGAGCTCAAGGGACAGCTCGACGAGGCCAGGAGCGAAGAGGAGCGCGCGACGCGCAATGGTGATCTGGGCCGTGCGTCCGAGCTGCGCTACTCCGTGATTCCGGGCCTGCAACAGCAGATTCAGGATTCCGAGGCTGCGCTCGAGGCGCAAAAGCAGCAGGACGGCGAGGGCCTCAACGAACAGGTGACCTCCGATGAGATCGCCGAGGTCGTGAGTGCCTGGACCGGCGTGCCCGTGTCCAAGATGATGCAGGGCGAGCTCGACAAGCTGAAGGGCTTGGAGGGTGAGCTGCATAAGCGCGTCATCGGCCAGGACGAGGCCGTCTCCGCCGTCGCCGCGGCCGTGCGCCGCAGCCGTGCGGGTCTCTCCGATCCGGACAAGCCCATCGGCAGCTTCTTCTTCCTGGGCCCCACCGGCGTGGGCAAGACCGAGCTCGCCAAGGCGCTTGCCGAGTGCCTGTTCGACGACGAGCGCGCGCTCGTGCGTATCGACATGTCCGAGTACATGGAGAAGTTCAGCGTCCAGCGTCTGATCGGTGCGCCCCCGGGATACGTGGGTTACGACGAGGGCGGCCAGCTCACCGAGGCCGTGCGCCGTCGCCCCTACTCCGTGATCTTGCTCGACGAGATGGAGAAGGCCCATCCAGATGTCTTCAACGTGCTGTTGCAGGTGCTTGACGACGGCCGTCTGACCGACGGTCAGGGTCGCCAGGTGTCCTTCAAGAACACGATTATCATCATGACGTCTAACGTGGGCTCCAAGGCTATCGCCGAGCTTTCGGGCAAGGACGAGGAGGAGATGCGCCATCAGGTCGACGCGGCCATGGCTCAGACCTTCCGCCCCGAGTTCCTCAACCGTATCGACGATATCGTGGTGTTCCATCCGCTCGGCATGGCGCAGATCGAGAAGATCGTCGACATCCAGCTCGCCGACGTCCGCGCGCGTCTGGCCAAGGAGCGCATGACGCTTGCCATCACCCCGGCGGCCAAGCAGATGCTCGCCGTGGGCGGCCTGGACCCGGTCTTTGGCGCCCGTCCGCTCAAGCGTCTGGTTCAGCGCGAGGTCGTGGATGCCATCGCCGCCGCTATCATCGACGGCACGGTGCGCGAGGGCGATCAGGTGACGGTCGATGCCGACAAGGACGGCGGCTTTACCGTCGTGTGCGACAACACGCCGGCGGCCACCTACGAGGTCCCCGACGCCGAGTAGGTTTTGGGCCATGCCTTAAAATCTACCAGCCGTCTCTAAACGCCAAGGGCGGCGGATCCAATTGGGTCCGCCGCCCTTTTTCGTGCGACAATCGATGATATTGAACGGATGCGATGCGAGGAGCTATGCAGATGAAAGACGAGATCAAGACAAGCGCGCCGGCGACCGATGCCGCACCCGCCGCACCCAAGCCTGTGCCTAAGCCGGCGCCCAAGCCGCGCGACCCCTACATCCGTGCCGAGAACGAGGACGATGACGGCTACGATCCCTACAGCGATCGCCGCCCCGAGCGCGAGCCGCTGTTCGAAGCCGACCCCTGGCGCTAGTTGCATCAAGTAGCTAATTTGGCGATGATTTCCTGGGACGGGGTAGTCAAAAAAGTCCCGTCCCAAATCGACTGTCCAGGGAGTCGCATTCGAGCTTGGTTGCCCTCTCAGCCACTCGGCATCCTTCGAGCAGTAATAGTGAAAAAACTTGCTTAAGTGTTAATCAAGTCAGACATAATCTTGATCTCTAATTAATCAAGAATCGCTATAATTTTGATTAGCTAGAGAGCAAGATTGGAGAATCATGGCATTCAACGACTTGATCGCCCAGAAAATAAAGGACTTTGAACAGCAGGGGGTTCCGCAGGTCTTTGAGCGAGACCTTGATCTAGGAAACCCACAGGAGCCAAAGCGCGACAACATCGTAAATGTGATTGTGGGGGCCCGCCGTTGTGGAAAGACGTATCGCCTGTATCAGGAGATGCGGCGGCTTCAGAGCCGGGGCGTCGAGCTTGACCGGATGCTTTACTTCAATTTTGAGGATGAGCGCTTGCGCCCGTATGAGCCATCGCTGCTGGCGGACGTGCTCGACACGTTCTATGCGCTGTATCCTGTTGCTCGAACCGAGGGCGCTTACATTTTCTTTGACGAGATCCAGGAAATTCCCGAATGGGGTGCGTTTCTGCGGCGTGTAGTCGATACGGAGAAAGCGACCGTCTATGTGACGGGATCTTCTTCTAAGATGCTGTCCTCAGAACTTAAGAGCGAGTTCAGGGGTCGTTCTCTTGTGCGAGAGCTTTTTCCGTTGAGTTTTTCGGAATACGTTCGATATAAGACGGGGAGCGTTCTCGAGTCAGATGCGACCTTTTCCCCGAGCGATGCAGCGCTGCTTCGACATCATCTGATCGGGTATCTTGAACGAGGGGGATTCATCGCGACACTTGAGCAGACGCCTGCAGACGCGATTCAGCTGCTACAGGAATATGCTTCGCGAACGGTCGCCATGGACGTCGTTGAACGTTACGACGTCAAGAACCCTCGCCTGGCATCGCTGTTCTTGACGCGGTGTATGGCATCTTCGGGACGAGAGCTGTCAGTGAACAAAGTGTACAACGAGTTCAAGAGCAGACAGATACCCGTCAGTCGTAATTCGCTCAGCGACTTACTTGAGTATTATGAGGACGCCTACCTGTTATTTTCTGTGCCGGAGTTCACGCGTTCACTGGCAAATAACATGCGGTCTGCGTCTAAGGTCTACGCTGTCGACCCTGCGATGTTTGGAGCATTCTCTCCCGCATCGGCATTGGACCAGGGCCAGAGGCTCGAGACCGCAGTGTTCAATGCGCTAAGAAGAAGGACTCCCGCGGTGAGGACCGGCTCGGTCTGCCGCCTGCTAATCAAAGAGAAGAGCAAAAGCCATGAGGTGGACTTTGTGGCTGGGGATGCGCTTCTCATGCGGGCTTATAGCCTGATTCAGGTGAGTGCGGATATGGCAAGTGAGAAAACGCGCGAGCGCGAAATCGCCGCGCTTGATGCCTCGATGGCCCAGTTTGATCTTGGCGAGTCGGCAATCGTTACCATGGATGAACAGACCGATATTCCATGCGAGCACGGTGTGGTACACGTTATGCCCGCATGGAAGTGGCTCCTTGCCTAATCATCTATGGGCCTGTGGGGTCAGGACCTCCTGGCTCCTTCATCACGGTTGGGGAGCACCTTGCTGCGCCAGGCTAGTCCTGGGCTTTGATACTCGGCAGCAGGATCTGCGCGAGGTAGTCGGTTTCGAGCTTAGTGGCACCATCGGCCTTGCCGTCTTTACCCACCAGGTCGTTCTTGATCTGGCTATACGTATAGCGGTTGCCGGTCGTCAGCTCGACAAGCTCAATGGCCGTATCCAGGGGGTAGGTCGACACGGGATTCTGCGTCCGCCCGTTGATGGTCTGGGGCACCACGTACGGATAGACGGGGCCGCTGGCGTAGACGGTATAACCGTTGCCTAGATTGGCCGCACCCAAAACCGTATCGCCTTCATCGGGCGTAAAGCTCTCGCCCTCGCGCACCGCGACGAGCGTCACGAGCGGCGTATTGGCGTCGTCGCCCAGATAGATGCATAGCGTGCTTCCGTTTTGCCAAGTTGCGACCTTGCCGTACCACTCGACGGGAATATCGAGCTGGTAGAGGTCGGTTGCCTTGTGGCGAGCGTCAGCATCACGGGACGCCTGTGCCTTTTGCGCGCTCACGGCATTGACGGCGGCGTCGCGCCGCGCGGTTGCTGCCTGCTGGAGCACTTTGGCAGCCGCGGCGGAGCTCGCACCGCCCTCCTCGGCATACTTGGCGGCGGCATCGATCTGGTCGTCAGTCACCGTGTCGGCCGAAGGCACCTTGAGCTTAAAGGTGGCCTGGGCACTTAAATCCTGTCCATCGCTCTTAACGGTGACCTGCGTCTTGGTGGTCGGGACGGTATAGATGGTGCCGTCGGCCGCGATGGGGGAGGCAGCGATGGAGAGCGTGTAATCGCCGGGCAGCAGTTTGATGCCGCGGCCGTGCTCGTCAACATAGAGCGTTTCGCTCACGGAGGAGCCGTCAGAATCCTGACCGCTCACCTGTACGGGAATCTTGGAGCCAGTGGAACAGTCGAGGCCCGCGGCATGCATGCCAATCTGCACCGACATCATCGTGTGGGCATTGGCGGCGACAGCGGCAGCCTGCTCTTGCTGATATCCGTTCCAGGCAGCATAGCCTGCACCGCCGGCGACGAGCGCGACGGCCACGACACCGGCGACCATCAGATTGCGGCGCTTGGGCGACATCTTGCGATGGCGGACCTCGGCCTCGCGTGCCGAGGGAACGGACGGCAGGGGTATATCGCCCATGGCGATGGTCTCGTCCACGGCTGGTGCGGAACCCAGGCCAGGAAGCTCGCGAGTCAGCGAATCCTCGGCCGGCAAGCTGTCGAGCAAGACGGTTTCCTCGCCCGTGTCGGATTCGGGCTGGTTGCCGGCCTCGCTTTCGGTGCCTTCGTGATCTGCCTCATCCTCGGCAGGCTCAACGTCGCCTGCATCCTGATTATCGGATTGCGCCTCGGTTTCCGGCTCATCCTGCACATCAACGCCCGAATCGTCAAACGCAATCTCATCGAGTGAAATCCGGTCTAAGCTCTCCAAGGCCTCAGCGCAAGCTTCTGCATCTTGGGCCGCATCCTCTTGGCCCATCGTCTCATCATTCATACATCCCCCAAGCTCAATATCGGGACAACACTGTACCCAAAAATGGAGCCATATAAAGCGCGTGCGAAATATAAGATCCGATTTAACCTGAGCGCATCGTTCGGCCGCATCCTCGCGGCGGCAAAAGGCCCCCGGAACGCGAACGAATCACATTCCGGGGGCTCTACAATGCGTTGAGTTGCGCGGAGCCGGCTATGCTGCTTCGTGCTCAAGCGATGTCTGCGCCGGGCGCGTTACTCGGCGTGTGCGTAATCCACCTTGGCGCGGCGAGCGGTAGCCTTCTCCCAATCGCTGGTGCCCTCAAAGACATCCTGCTTGTAGGGATTGCGGCCGAGCTTCTTGGCGCGGTAGGCGATGTAGATGATCGCGGCGACGTTGGCGACCAGTGCGGCGATCGAGACCGCGGTAGCGGCGCCGGGGTCGAGCGTGGAGTGGGTCACAAAGATGGACTCCTCCTGGAAGTAGGGGAATACCTGGGCAAACATGCACCAAATAGCCAGCGTAAAGGCGCGGTTCTGGATCCAGCCGCCCTTGTTCCAGATAAAGGCGGCGACGGTGGGCGCCAGCAGCAGCGCAAAGCCGCAGAACCAGGAGTGGGTGGGCAGGCAGTTGTAGGTGTAGCAGAAGTTCCAGATATCGTAGGCGATGATGTAGACCCAGGTCATATCGGGCCACAGCATGTCGGTCTGATCCTCGGAGGCGTAGACGCTCCACCAACCGGTCATGCAGAAGATGTTGATGATACCGGCGATGCCGTTGAACACGTTGTTCCAGCCGGCCAGCTGCGTAGCACCTTCGGAGGTGACCCAGGTGGACTCGCCCAGGACAAAGAAGTGATAGGCGCTCTCGAAGTCGGACACGACGGCGATCATGATGTTGATGGCGACGATCACAAACGGCCACGCGCGGAACCAATGCGCCTTGCCGATCTTTCCCCACTGGTACTTAATGGCAATGAAGCCCCAGCAACCGGCCAGCGCCGCGTATACCTTGGCGTAGTGGAACCAGCTGTTCTGGTACACATGGGTGGGGTTGGTGAGCGCCCACTCGGCACCCTGCGAAACACCGACGGCGATGGCGACACAGTAGATGGTCATGGCCAGCGGAGCCACGCCAAAGATAATTGCCGCGCCCAGCTTGGTGCGGCGGCCGACCTCGTTGAGCACGATCAGGCCAATAAAGACCATGGCCCAGCCGGCCCAGTGGATAAGGGTATCGCTACCCCAAACATCGAACAACATGCTGCTCTCCTTTCACACGCCCGCGGCCCCTCTTCTGATCGCGGACAGTTTGGCCAAATGTCGTCAGTTCTGGGGCTTGCGCTCCGGATACTTGGCGGTATAGCCCTCGATGTGGAGTGTCGAGGCGATGATTTCCTTGACCGTCTCGTCGGGCACATCGGGGTGCGTGCGGATATACATCAAAAGACCCATGATGAGGGTGTAGAACGTCTCGTAGACATGGTCGATGCGTAGCTCATGATGGGCGACAAAATCCACCACGGTGGTGTCGCAGATATACTGCGCCACGCGCTGGACCACGTTGTGCAAAAAGCCGCCGTAGAGCGCGCCGCTGCTTGAGGTGAGCGTACTCGGCAGCTCGTGGCCGCTGGCGACCAGGCGCTTAAAGAGCGGCGCGACGGTGTCGAGCGCGCCCTCGATATCACCGACGGTGCGGTTGGCATTCCACTGCTCGAGTTCGGAGATAAAGCCGTCGATCGCCTCGTCCATAACAGCGGTGACGGCGGCGTCCATATCGGCAAAGTAGTGGTAGAACAGCGAGCGCGTGCAGCCGGCTCGCTTGGTCACGGCCGATACCGATAGGTGGGACACGCCCAGCTCGGAGCTTACGGTACGCACGGCATCGAGGATCTCGCGACGGCGTTCGTCGCCCGTCAAGCGCTTTGCCGCGCTATCGGATGCGGGGACGGCATCGACCACAGAGGTATCTGCTGTGTTGTTGCTCATGTTTTGCCGCCTTTCATCCTCTTTTGCCTGACCGTTCGCCTAACAGTCTTGAATATTGTTGACGGTTCGTCAATACTATTTTTGACACAATGTCAACAATGGCGGGTGAACGGCATGGGGCATGCCCGGCCTGCAAAAAAGAGGGGCGCCGCGGTCTCGCCGGGCTGTGGCAAGAGAAGGGACAACCATGATTCTCAACGGACCGGGAATTAGCTACACCGAGCCCGACATCGGTTCGGAGTTCGTGCCGCCGCTGCCGGAGCATCCGCGCGAGGCAATCGTCAAACTGTGTGAGCACTGCACCAACCGTCTGCTGCATCGCGACGAGCTGCTGGGCTACGAGTACTGGTCGTTTGCCGAGGCCGCAACCGACGAGCAGGCCGAAGTGCTCTGCAAGATGAAGATGCGCCGTCCCTACACGCTGCCCGAGATGGTCAAGCTCACCGGCATGCCCGAGGCTGATATCGAGAAGATGCTCGACGATATGAGCTACACGGGCCTGCTCGAGTACAACTGGGAAAACCCCGAGCGCGCCAAGCAATGGGTGTTGCCCATGCTGGTGCCGGGTTCCGCCGAGTTCCTCAACATGCGCGTGAGCCAGCTCGAGGAGCACCCGGTCTATGCCAAGTTCTTTGAGCAGGCGTCCAAGGGACCGCTGTCCAAGGCCACGCCGATGGTGCCGCCCGGTGGTGCCGGCATCGGCATGCATGTCATTCCGGTCGAGAAGGCTATCGATGCCGCGAGCACGTCGGTGCCTATTGAGCATATCGAGCACTGGCTCGACAAATACGAGGGTAAGTATGCCGCCAGCACCTGCAGCTGCCGCGCGAGCCGTCGCGTGATGGGTGAGGGCTGCGCCGACGACCCGGCCGATTGGTGCATCGCCGTGGGCGATATGGCCGACTACGTGGTCGAGACCGATCGTGGCCATTACGTGACCCGCGACGAGGTCTACGACATCCTGCGCCAGGCCGAGGACAACGGCTTTGTGCACCAGATCACCAACATCGACGGCGAGAACAAGATCTTCGCCATCTGCAACTGCAACGTCAACGTGTGCTACGCCCTGCGCACCTCGCAGCTGTTCAACACGCCCAACCTGTCGCGCTCGGCCTATGTCGCCAAGGTCGAGAAGGACAAGTGCGTGGCCTGCGGTCGCTGCGTTGAGGTGTGTCCGGCCGGCGCCGCCAAACTGGGCCAGAAGCTCTGTAGCAAAAAGGCCGGTGGACAGGTGCCCGAGTATCCGCGCCAGGAGCTGCCCGATGCCACCAAGTGGGACCACACCAAGTGGTCGCCCAACTACCGCAACGACAACCGCATCGAGACGCACGAGTCCGGCACCGCTCCCTGCAAGACGGCCTGCCCCGCGCACGTTGCCGTTCAGGGCTATTTGAAGCTCGCGGCGCAGGGTCGCTATGACGAGGCCCTAGCACTCATTAAGCGCGAGAACCCGCTGCCCGCTATCTGCGGCCGTGTGTGCAACCGCCGCTGTGAGGATGCCTGCACCCGCGGCCGTGTGGACGCCGCCGTGGCCATCGACGAGGTCAAGAAGTTCATCGCCCAGCGCGATCTGGATGCCGCGACCCGCTATGTCCCACCTGTGGTGACCCCGACGCGTGCCGGCGGCTTCGACCAGAAGATCGCCATCATCGGCGCCGGTCCGGCCGGTCTGTCCTGCGCCTTTTATCTGGCCGAGAAGGGCTACAGGCCCGTCGTGTTCGAGAAGAACGAGCACCCGGGCGGCATGCTTACCTACGGCATTCCCAGCTTTAAGCTGCAGAAGGATGTTATCGAGGCCGAGGTCGAGGTCATTCGCCTGATGGGTGCCGAGTTCCGCTATGGCGTGGAAGTCGGTCGCGACGTGACGCTCGACGAGCTGCGCGCGCAGGGCTTTAAGGCCTTCTACGTTGCCATTGGCTGCCAGGGCGGCCGCCTTGCCGGCATTCCGGGCGAGGATGCCGAGGACGTGACCGTAGCCGTCGACTTCCTTCGCGAGGTCAACAGTGGCAAGATCGACGCGTTGCCCGGCCGCACCATTGTGGTGGGCGGCGGCAACGTGGCTATCGACGTTGCCCGCAACGCCTGCCGTCTGGGCTCTGAGCATGTTGAGATGTTCTGCCTGGAGAGCGAGGCTCAGATGCCCGCCAGCGAGGAGGAGCGTCGCGAGGCCGTTGAGGACGGCGCGCACATCAGCTGCGGCTGGGGCCCCAAGGAGATTCACTTGGACGAGGCCGGTCGTGTCTGCGGTATCACCTTCAAGCGCTGCACGCGTGTCTTTGACGACGAGGGCCGTTTTGCGCCCGAGTACGACGAGAACGACCTGCGCCGTGTCGATGCCGACCGTGTCGTCATGTCGATTGGCCAGTCCATTGTGTGGGGCGACCTGCTGGCTGGCTCCAAAGTGGAGCTCGGCCGCGGCCAGGGTGCCCTTGCCGATCCCCAGACCTATCAGACTGCCGAGCCCGACATCTTTGTGGGCGGCGACGTCTACACCGGCCCCAGCTTTGCCATCGACGCCATCGCCGCCGGCCACGAGGCCGCGGTGTCCATCCATCGCTTTGTGCAGCCGGGCTCCACGCTCACCATCGGCCGCAACCAGCGCCGCTACACCTCGCTCGACCGCGACGACGTTGTGCTCGAGAGCTACGACAACGCGAGCCGCGAGGTTGCCCACGTGGACCGCGAGCGCGAGAAGGCTGCACCGTTTAGCGAGTATGTTGAGACCTTTTCCGAGGAGCAGGTGCGCGCCGAGACCGCCCGCTGCCTGGGCTGCGGCGCCTCGATCGTCGACCCCAACAAGTGCATCGGCTGTGGCCTGTGCACCACCAAGTGCGCGTTCGACGCCATCCATCTGGATCGCGACCGCCCCGAGTGCTCCACGATGGTCAAATACGAGCAAAAGCTCCCAAGCCTCGGCAAGTACGCGCTCAAGCGCGCCATCAAGATCAAATTCGGGAAGAAGTAAGAAACGCAACAAGCAGGAGAACGGCGCAGAGAGCGGTTGGACAGCGAGCGAGTCCCAGGCGTGGCGAGGTGCCTTGAAAGAGGAGGGCATAGGGCTTTTGCCCATGCCCGACGATTGAAAGGCAGATCGCCCGTCTGGGGCTCGCGCAGCGTCAAGCCGACCGCCGTTCGGTAGAACGGCGGAAGGAATTAAAAGTGCACGAGCTCGGAATCGTCTATCACATCATTCGCGATGTTGAGAATGTGGCGCGCGCTCATGGCGTGCGTCGCGTTTCGAGCGTCACGCTGCTGCTGGGCGAGGTCTCGGGCGTCGTTCCCGACTTGCTGCTCGACGCTTGGCGCTGGGCGGCGGATAAAAAGCCTATCACGCAGGGCGCGGAGCTTATCGTGGAGCCTGTCGAGGCCGTGACGCATTGCGAGGCGTGCGGCCGCGACTACGCGACGGTCGAGCACGGCAAGACTTGCCCCCATTGCGGCAGCGGTGAAACATACCTGCTGCAGGGCCAGGAGGTCATGATCAAACAGATCGAGACCCCCGACGAGGACCCGGCAGACGCTGCTCCTGACGGCCTCTCCGACGCCCCCGATGCCGTCGACGCCGCCAACCCTCTCCACATCGCCTAACATCTAATGTCTACATGGGCTAGAGTTCTAAACATATTTGCTTCGGTTAGTCAAGTCATGTCTGTTTAAACAAAATGGTGGCACGCAGACGCATTGGGATTCACCTAAAAGCGGTCTTAACGAACGGTGCACCTTTATATGTCTTTGAAAACAATCAGCAAATCACGTTTTAGCAGGCAATGAGCTGTAAACCAGCAACGTAACCAATTTGTAACAAACTTAGACGTTTAAACAAATAATCCAACCTTTTGCGAATTTAGCTATAATTCCACAATCCAAACAGGTATACTCCTTTCATGTCGTGTAGAAAATACGTAGACAAAAAGGAGGTTATGTGATGGTAAGTATTGTTCTTGCTAGCCACGGGGACTTGGCAGCTGGAATCAAGCAGACGGGCTCGATGGTCTTTGGCGATCAGCCGTCTGTTGCCGTGGTCTCGCTCGAGCCGAGCATGGGCCCCGACGACTTCCGTGCCAAGGTCGAGGAAGCAGTCGCTTCCTTCGAGGACCAGGAGCAGGTGCTCTTCCTCGTTGATCTGTGGGGCGGCACGCCGTTCAACCAGATCAGCGGGCTCATCGAGGGCCACGATTCCTGGGCTATCGTCACCGGTGTCAACCTGCCTATGCTCATCGAGGCATATTCGCAGCGCTTTGACGCAAAGAACACTGCACATGCGATCGCAAAACATCTCGTGACTGAGGCTAAGGCTGGCGTGCGCGTCAAGCCCGAGTCTCTGGAGCCCGAGGAGAAGAAGCCGGCTGCGGCCGCCGCTGCTCCTGCAGGCGCCATTCCTCCGGGAACGGTCATCGGCGACGGGCACATCAAGATTGCCCACGTCCGTATCGACACCCGTCTGCTTCATGGTCAGGTGGCCACCACGTGGACCAAGCAGATCAACCCCAACCGCATCATCGTGGTTTCCGACGGCGTTGCTCACGACGAGCTCCGCAAGACCATGATCGAGCAGGCTGCCCCTCCGGGAGTCCATGCCAACGTCGTGCCCATCAAGAAGATGGCCGAGGTCGTCAAGGACACGCGCTTTGGTGACACCAAGGCCATGCTGCTCTTCGAGAACCCGCAGGATCTGCTCAAGGCCATCGAGGCCGGCGTCGACATCAAGGAAGTCAACATCGGTTCCATGGCTCACTCCAAGGGCAAGGTCGTCGTCACCAACGCCGTCGCCATGGGCGATGACGACGTCAAGACTCTCGAGGCTCTCAAGGCCAAGGGCGTCAAGTTCGAGGTTCGCAAGGTTCCTTCGGATTCCTCCGAGGATCTCGACGCCATGTTGAAGAAAGCTAAGGCCGAACTGGCCGCTCAAGCATAGTAAAGGAGGGTCCGATACATGTCTGCAATCACTATTCTGCTTGTTGCGATTGTCGCGTTGCTTGCCGGTATGGAAGGCATTCTGGATGAGTTCCAGTTCCATCAGCCGCTCGTGGCATGCACGCTTATCGGTCTCGTAACCGGTCACCTTCAGGAGGGCATCCTCCTGGGCGGTTCGCTCCAGATGATGGCCCTTGGCTGGGCTAACGTCGGCGCCGCTGTCGCGCCTGACGCCGCTCTGGCCTCGGTCGCTTCTTCGATCATCATGGTGCTCGCCCTCAACGGCGGCGCCACTGATTCGGCCAAGGCCGTTACCGCGGCCATCGCCGTCGCCGTCCCGCTGTCGGTCGCTGGTCTGTTCCTGACCATGATCTGCCGTACCATTGCTACCGCTATCGCTCACGCCATGGACGGTTGCGCCGAGAAGGGCGACTTCTCCGGCATCGAGCGCTGGCAGTACGCTGCCATCCTCATGCAGGGCCTTCGTATCGCCATCCCGGCAGTGCTTCTGTGCGTCATCCCGGCCGAGGCCGTTACCAACGCGCTTAACGCTATGCCCGACTGGCTGTCCGGCGGCATGGCTGTCGGCGGCGGCATGGTCGCTTCCGTCGGTTACGCCATGGTCATCAACATGATGGCCACCAAGGAGACCTGGCCGTTCTTCGTCCTCGGCTTTGTCCTTGCTGCCATCCCTCAGCTCACGCTGATCGCCCTTGGTCTCATCGGCATCTCCCTTGCCCTCATCTACCTTGGCCTTAAGGATCTGGCCAAGCAGGGTGGCGGCATGGGCGGTGGCTCCGGCGACCCGCTCGGCGACATTCTGAACGATTACGAGTAGGAGGGGAGTGATACATATGGCAGAGAACAAGATTCAGCTCACCAAGGCTGACCGCAAGAAGGTTTGCTTCCGTCATCAGTTCCTTCAGGGCTCGTGGAACTACGAGCGTATGCAGAACGGCGGCTGGTGCTTCGCAATGATCCCTGCGATCAAGAAGCTCTACACCAGCAAGGATGACCAGATTGCCGCTCTTAAGCGCCACCTGGAGTTCTATAACACCCATCCTTATGTTTCCGCCCCCGTCATTGGCGTCACCCTCGCTCTCGAGGAGGAGCGCGCCAACGGTGCTCCGATCGACGACGTCGCCATTCAGGGCGTCAAGGTCGGTATGATGGGCCCGCTCGCCGGCGTCGGCGACCCCGCCTTCTGGTTCACCCTTCGCCCGATCCTGGGTGCTCTGGGTGCTTCCCTGGCCCTGTCCGGCAGCATCGCCGGTCCGCTGCTGTTCTTCTTCGCGTGGAACATCATCCGTTACGCTTTCCTGTGGTACACGCAGGAGTTTGGCTACAAGGTCGGCTCCTCCATCGCCAAGGACCTCTCCGGCGGTCTGATGGGCAAGGTTACCGAGGGTGCTTCCATCCTGGGTATGTTCATCATCGGCGCCCTGGTCGAGCGCTGGGTGTCCATCTCCTTCACCCCGGTCGTCTCCAAGGTCACGCAGTCTGCTGGCGCCTTTATCGACTGGGCTAACCTGCCCTCCGGTTCTGAGGGTGTCAAGGAAGCACTGACGATGTATAACTCCATCGGTGCTAACGCCCTTGATCCGGTGAAGGTCACCACGCTTCAGGCTAACCTCGATCAGCTCATCCCCGGCCTTGCCGCCGTGTGCCTGACCCTGCTGGTCTGCAAGCTCCTCAAGAAGAAGGTCAGCCCGATTGTTATCATCCTGGCTCTCTTCGCCGTCGGCATCATCGGTCGCGTCTGCGGCTTCATGTAAGCACGCTTCGGCTTAAGACCGAGAGTTGCTAGGCAAGGGCTTTTGAGCCATTGAAACGGACCGCACCCGGTGGGTACACTGGATGCGGTCCGATTGTTTTATTTGGAGGGCGAGGCGCGCATGGCGCAATCTCAGAACAGCAAGGTCGATCTGGCAACGCCGGCAACCTGCCTGATGGGGCTTACCAGCCACGGTAACGTGATGGTAGGCAATAAGGCGTTCGAGTACTATAACGAGCGCAATCCCGAGGATTATATTCAAATCCCGTGGGACGAGGTCGACTATATTGCCGCCGAGGTTTTGCGCGGCACCAAGAAGATTACGCGTTTTGCCATCTTCACCAAGGACAACGGTCACTTTACGTTTTCGACGCGCGACGACAAAGAGACTTTGCGCGCGGTCCGCAAGTACGTTGACGAGGATAAGCTCGTGCGTTCGCCCGACTTTATCGATGTGACGGCCAAGGGCGCCAAGAGCATCCCCTCCGTTATCAAAAACCTCTTCCACAAAGGCAACTAGTCGCCTGGGACGTTCTTAAACGACTAGTCATTCAAGAACGTCCCCAATGACTACCTCGTGACGATAGTGCAAATCTGCTACACTAGTACAACATGCCTCCGTAGCTCAGGGGATAGAGCACCGCTCTCCTAAAGCGGGTGTCGACGGTTCGAATCCGCCCGGGGGCACCAGAGATTTGCCGAGCCCGGTACCACCACGGTGCCGGGCTCTTCTGGTCTAAGGGCCGGATTCGGGCCGTCGGCACCCGCGTCACTCATTTCCCCGCGGGGGAGTTTTCGAATCCGCCCGCGGGCACCAGAGATTGATCGAGCCCGGTACACCGCCACGGTGCCGGGCTCTTCTGGTTCATGCCATGTCAAAAACGAAGCGCCCGCTTGCTGGGGGAGCAAGCGGGCGCCTGTGAGCGAATATGTTTGCGGCGAGAGCCGTAATGAGCGGTGGGGCGGCGACTAGTTGGTCGTACCGGAATCGTTGCCCGTGCCCGAGCCCGAACCCGAGCTCGAACCCGAGCCCGAAAGTGCGACCGTCAGCGTAATCGTGCTGTCGGTGGACTGCTTGCCGGTGGGGGAGACACCCGTAACGGTGGCGTTTTCGTTGCCGCTCACAGGGTTGCCGTTCTGATCGCAGAATGCGATGTTGTAGAAACCGGCGTTGTTGAGCGCGGTGACGGCGGCGGAGATGCTCTTGCCGTACAGGTTGCCCGGGACGCTGGCCTTGCCGGACTTCTTGGCGATGACGACGGTGATCGTGGCACCGGGCTTCTGCTTGCCGCTGGGGTTCCAGCTAATTACGGTGCCCTCGGCAACCGAGTCGTTTTCCTGGTAGCTCACGTCGACGCCAAAGCCAGCCATGTCGAGAGCGTTGCGCGCCTGGGCCTCGGTCATGTCGGTCAGATCGGGCACCGAGGTGGTGTCCGGGCCGCCAGAGACCTTGTACGAGATGGTCGTGCCCTTCTCGACCTCCTTGCCGGCAGCAGTGCCCTGCTCAAAGACCTGGCCCTCTTCGGCCTCATTGGCTTCCTCCGAAGCGCTGCCCTTCAGGCCCACGCTTGCCAGCGCAGCCTCGGCCTGGTCCTTGGTCAAGCCGACGAGCTGCGGAACCTCAACCTTCTCGGAGGGCTTAGGGCCCTTGGAGATTACCAGGTTCACCCTCGAGCCCTTGGCCTTCTTGGTGTTGCCGTTGGGGGTCTGCTCAGCGACCTTTCCCTCGTCGACATCGTCGTTGTAGCTCTGGTCGACGGTGCCAACCTCAAGGCCGGCTTCCTTGATCAGCTCGATAGCGGTTTCCTGGTCCTTGCCCAGCACGTCGGGCACCGTGACCTGTTCGCCACTGAACATGCCCGTGGCAAAGGCCACTACAACGCCAATCACGGCAACGGCGGCAATCACGGCGGCGACGATCTTGTTCTTGTTGGACTTGGGCTTCTCGACCTCGTAGGAGCCCGTGGAGCCCGAGACAGCGCTACGGGCGGTGTTCTGACCGCTCACGCCCGAGACGGGACGAACCATAGCGCGCGTTGAGTCGGAAAGCTCGCGGGTCTTGGTGGCACCCAGGTCACCGGCGGCACCGATGATGCGCGTGGGCTCCGAGACGTTGACGGCACGGCCGGACAGGTAGCTGTTGAGCACCTGGCGCAGCTCGTCGGCCGTCTGGAAGCGGTTTGCCGGGTCCTTCTCCATGCACTTGAGGATGATGCGCTCCAGGTCGGCATCGACGCCGGAGTTGATCTGGCTCGGCGGGATGGGGAGCTCGTTGACCTGCTTGAGCGCGACCGAGATGGCGTCGTCGCCGTCAAAGGGTACGCGGCCGGTGGCGCACTCGTACATGACGACACCCAGCGAGTAGATATCCGAGGTGGGGCCGAGGTCCTGGCCGCGGGTCTGCTCGGGGCTTACGTAGTGGGCGGTGCCCAGCACGTTGTTATCCTGCGTGAGATGACTGTTCTTAGCGCGTGCGATGCCAAAATCCATTACCTTGATGTTGCCGTCGGGCAGCACCATGATGTTTTGCGGCTTAATGTCGCGGTGGATGATCTCGTGCTTGTGTGCGACCGAAAGCGCGGAGCTGATCTGCGAGCCGATCTGCGCGACCTTCTTGGGATCGAGGGCGCCGTGGCTCTTGATGCCGCTCTTAAGGTCGGTACCGCGCAGGTACTCCATGACGATGTAATAGGTGTCGCCATCCTTGCCCCAGTCGTAGACGCCCACGATATAGGGGGAGGACAGGCCGGCCGCTGCCTGGGCCTCCTGCTTAAAGCGGGCGGCGAAGGTGGCGTCGCCGGCATACTGCGGCAGCATGATCTTGACGGCAACCGTGCGGTCGAGGACCTGATCCTGTGCACGGAAGACGGTCGCCATACCGCCCGTTCCCACCTTATCCTTGAGGAGGTATCTTCCCCCGAGGACCCTCTGTTCCATTCCTGCTCCTAACATAACTATTCGCTCAACGATGTGTGTAGTACCAAATGTGTGGCCGCTGGGGCCGTGTGGCGCGTTGCTGCTAGCTCATCGGCCGCGGCGCGCCGCAAGTATCCGCTTTGATCACGGGCATCACGCTCCCTGTGCGGCGAGCGCCGCGGTCAGGACGATGCCGGCAATCTTGGCCGCCTCGACGTCGTGTTTGTCGTAATCCTCCAGGGCCACCGAGATGGCAACCGTGGGTGAATCGTAAGGTGCAAAGCCAACAAACATAGAGTTGACGTTGGTGCCGCCGGTCTCGGCCGAACCGGTCTTGCCGGCAACCTTGACGCCCGGAATCTGGGCATCGGTGCCGGTACCGGACTGGACGACGGCGAGCATGGCCTGCTTGACCTGGTCGGCCGTGGCAGAGCTGACAGCCTGGCCCAGCGAGCGGGACTGCGTGGTCTTAACCACGGTTCCGTCCGGGGCGAGTATCTGGGACACAAAGAACGGGTCCATGACCACGCCGCTGTTGGCGATAGCGGCAGCGATCACGCAATTCTGCATGACGGTGGTCTGCGGGCCAGGCGTGTGGTCCATGCCGACGGGCTGGCCGGCGCCTGCCCAAGCGGTCTCCCACTCGGTCATAAGCGACGGGTCGGCCATGATGGAAGCCGCGGTGGTCAGATCCTGACCGAGCTTTTGACCGTAGCCAAAGGCGTTGGCAAACTGGACGAGCGAGCTGGCACCGACCTCGTTTGCCACCTGGCCAAAGACGACGTTGGAGGACACGGCAAAGGCCTGCTGCAGGCTGATGGTGCCGTAGCTCTCGTTGGCATAGTTGGTGACCGGTGCGTTGCCGATGTCCATGGAGCCGGGCGCCTGGTAGGTGCTGGTAAGGCTGGCGGTACCGGTCTCGAGTGCCGCGGAAAGCGTAACGACCTTAAACGTTGAGCCCGGCGTGTACAGCGCGTCCATGGCGCGATTGTACATGGAGCCGTCCTCGCCGCCGCCCGTCTGCAGCAGGGCATCGATGTTGGTGTTGTCGTAGGTGGGCGAGCTGGCACATGCGAGCACCGCGCCGGTACGCGGGTCGATGACCACTACAGCGCCCTTAAAGCCCTTGAGTGCCTGCTCGGCCGCCGTCTGGATACGCGAGTCGATGGTGAGCTTGGCGGTGTTGCCCGGCTGGGTCTGGCCCGCGAGCGACGCGATGGCGTTGTTCCAGCTAGAGTAGTCCTTAGAACCGGTGAGCGTGTCGTTCATGACGCTCTCGATGGCGGTGGTGCCATACTGCTGGCTCACGTAGCCAACCACGTGCGCTGCCAGGTTACCGTTGGGGTAGGAGCGTACGTAGGTGCCGTCCTCCTGCTGCAGCGACTCGGCCAGCGTCACGCCGTCGGACGTGATGATGGAGCCGCGCTGGATGTACTTGGAGCGGGCGATGGTGTGGTTGTTGGTCGGCATGTCCTGATAGTCCTTGGCCTTAATGACCTGGACATAGGTGAGGTTCCCGATAAGGATGGCGAACAGCGCCGTAAAGGCGAGCACCGCGCGGGTTAGACGGTTGGCGAGCGCAACGCGGCCGAGCACACCGGATTCAGGCGTGTCGAGCAGGCGACGTCGCATGCGCGAGCCGACGGAATGGCTGCCGCTGCCGTAGGAAGACGAGGTGGCAAAGCGCGTGCCCGTCGGGGCGGCGGCAGATGCGACCTGATCATCGGTGATGGCGGCCATGGTGCCGGTGCCGGTAAGCTCGGCCTCGCGTCCGGTAGCCTCGTCACCGGCGCGCAGCAGGAGCGCGACGATGATAAAGCTCGCCAGCAGCGAGGAGCCGCCCTGGCTCATAAAGGGCAGGGTGACGCCGGTCAGCGGGATCAGGCGGGTAACGCCGCCAACGATCAAGAAGGCCTGGAAGCTGATGGCTGCCGTAAGACCGGTGGCGCTAAAGGCGGCGAGGTCGGACTTTGCGCGGGCAGCTGTGGTCAGGCCACGCACGGCAAAGAGCATAAACAGGATGAGCACGGCGCCGCCGCCCAAAAGGCCCATCTCCTCGCCGATAGCCGAGAAGATAAAGTCGGACTCGACGACAGGGATGTTGTTGGCCATGCCGTTGCCGATGCCAACACCGACCAGACCGCCATCGGCAAGCGAGAAGAGCGACTGGACGATCTGGTAGCCCTGACCCTGGGCGTCCTTAAACGGATCGACCCAAACCTGGAAACGCACCTGAACGTGCGACAGGAACTTGTAGGCGCCCACGGCTCCAACGGCTAAGAGCGCAAGGCCGATAACGACATACGAAAAGCGCCCCGTGGCAACGTAGAGCATCAGCAAGAAGATGGTGTAGAACAGCACGGCCGAACCCAGGTCGCGTTCGAAGACGACGACGAGCAGGCACACACCCCACACGGCAAACAACGGCAGTAGCAGTCGCAGGCGAGGGATCTTAAAGCCCAAGATCTTGCGGTTGGAGATGGAGAGCAGCTCGCGGTTCTCGGCCAGGTACCCGGCCAGGAACAGCACGATAAAGACCTTGGCGAACTCGCCGGGCTGGATGGTAAAGCCCGCGATGCGAATCCACAGCTTGGAGCCCGAGATCGTGGTGCCGATAAAGATAGGCAGCATCAGCAGAATGATGCCGATGATGCCAAAGGTGTACTTGTAGCGCATGACCACGTCGAGGTTCTTAACCAACGCGAGCGTTCCCACCATCAGGGCCACCGAGACAAACAGGATGATGAGCTGTGAGATGGCGAGAGCGGGGGCGAGACGCGTCACAAACGTGATGCCGATGCCCGAAAGTATAAATACGATGGGCAGGATGGCGGGGTCGGCACCGGGCGCCAAGATGCGCACGGCAATGTGGGCCGCGGCAAAGGCGGCAAAGAGGCCGATCGGTACGGCGAGCGTCTCAAAGGAGATGGCAGCGCCCGCGGTGAGGACGTACATCGCATACAGCAGGATGACGGGGAACGCCGAGGCGATGAGCAAGAGCAGCTCGGTGTTGCGGCGACTCATAAGCGGCACTCCCTTTCTAATTCTTATCGGAGGCTTCGGCCTCGGCGGACTGTTCGGCGGTTTTCTCGGAATCTGATTCGGAGGTCGATCCCTGATTGGTGTTGTCGCGAATCGTTTGCGCGTCGATCACCTGGCGGGTCTGCTCCTCGTCGATCTGGTGGCGGTACTTGGATATCGTGTCCTGCGCATCGTCGACACTTGTTTGCGGAATGCCCGCCTTGAGGCGGTTTTGCGTGTCTTCGGGCAGGTCGGACAGCTTGATGCTGGTTTCGCTTTCGAGCCAGTGGAGCTTGAGTCCGAGTGGCTTGCCGGGCAGGCCGCGCCAGACGGCGACATTGCCCTGGTAGGTACCCAGGTAGTACGAGCCGGTGACACCCGTGTAGGCCCAGATGCCAGCTGCCAGCACAAAGACGAGGGCCAGGATGGCGGCGATGGTAACGTTGCGGCGACGCACGCGTTGCGCCTCGCGCATGACGCCATCGTCAACCAGGTCAACGACTACTACGGTCACGTTGTCGTGGCCGCCGGCGGCAAGCGCCGCGTCCACTAGGTTGTCGACGCAGATTTGCGCGGTTGAGGATTGCGTGGCGATGTTCTCGATATCGCTATCGGGAATCATGCTCGAGAGGCCGTCGGAGCACAGGATCAGGCGGTCGCCTTCCTCGATATGCAGAGTGAAGTGGTCGGCATACATGGCGGGGTCCGAGCCCAGTGCGCGGGTGATGACCGAACGGTTGGGGTGGACGCGAGCCTCGTCTGCCGTGATCTCGCCGGCGTCCACGAGTTCTTCCACATAGGAGTGGTCGCGGGTCACGCGGATGAGCGTGCCCTCGTGGAGCAGGTAGGCGCGCGAGTCGCCCACGTGGGCGATGGCGAGCGTGTCGTTTTCGATATAGGCGCAAGTGGCTGTGCAGCCCATGCCGGGCTTGCCCAGGCCATTCAAGGCGGCCTCGATTACGGCGGCGTTAGCAGCCTCGACGGCTGCCGCCAGGCGTGCGGCGTCGGCAGACTGAGGAGCTGTCTTGGCGATGGTCTCGACAGCGATAGAAGAGGCTACCTCGCCGGCGGCGTGACCGCCCATGCCGTCGCATACGCAAAAGAGCGGCGACTGCACCAGGTAGGAATCCTCATTGTGCGGGCGCACGCAGCCAACGTCAGAGCGGGCGCCCCACATGAGTTGCGTGGTGGTGCCGGCATCATAGGTCGAGTCGGTCTCGATGCGTTCCTCGGTCAGGGGCTCAAAGCTCATGGTCGACCCGGGGTCTTTGAGCTTGGCCTCAACGGCGGCAACGTCGATCTCTGCTGTGTCACCGGGAGAGACGGTGTCGGTCTCGGCGTTTGATTCAGAATCGCCGGTGTCCGGGGAGCCGGGCTCCTCGGACACGCGGGCGGTCGACTCGTCGTCTTGCGGGCTGACGTCTATAGGCTCGGGCGCCGGCGTAGACGCGGGCGCAACCTCGGATGCCGGGGCTATGGGAAACGCCGGCGCGGCGGGCTCGGGTGCTGCAAACACCGCAGCGCTCTCGTTGATTGCCACGGCGACGGGCTCTGCAAAGTGAGCCGGCGCCGGGGTTGCTTCGGGCGCTGTGGGCTGCTCCGCAGCATGTGCGCCGATGGGCGCCGCTACGGCATCCCCTTCGTCCTCGTTATCGGCGAGATCCGAAATATCATGCGTTACATGCGAAAGAGGCAGGGAGAACACGGTGTCCTCGGGTTCCACGGGTGCGGAGCCCGCCGGAGCGGCGTGGGCCGGCGCAGCTGTGGTGGCGGCCGGTGCCTCGGTCATAGTTGCGGACTTGTTCTCCTCGTCGATCATCGACGGTTCACCTTCATGACCACGTCGCCAATCTGGACTTCGTCGCCCTCGCGCAGCGTTGCGGGCTCCACGAGCTGGCGGCCGTTGACGAGCGTGCCGTTAAGCGAGTTGAGGTCCTCGATGATGAGCGCCGGGCCCTGTAGCGAAAAGCGCGCATGCGAGGCCGAGACGAACGGTTCGTTGATGCAGATGTCCGAAGATGGCGAGCGACCGACGATGACGGGGCCGAGCATGTCTACGTGGATGCCGCGGATACCGCGCGGACCCTTGTCCACATCGATCGTCCAGATAGCCGAGTCGCGGCGCTGTCCACGCACAAGTCCCACGCCGGTCTTCATGACGGCGAACAGAAAGATATAGAGCAGGGCGACCAGGACGATGCGGCCTGCAAAAAGGACGATATCGATGTTCATAAGCGACTATCCCCTAAATTCAAAGGTACTCAGGCCAAACGTCAGCAGATCGCCGTTGCGCAGCGGGCAGCGCGTAATGCGGCGGTTGTTGACGAGCGTGCCGTTGGTGGAATTGAGATCCTCGATCGACCAATCCGAGCCCGTAAAGGTGAGCTGGGCGTGGCGGCGCGACACGTTGGGGTCGCGCAGGGCAATGTCGGAAACTGAGCGCTCGCGACCGATGGTCACCTGTGCGGAGGTGATGCTATGGCTCTCGCCGCTCACGACGTCGACGAGCTGGGCGAGCGGGCGCTGCGGGGCGCGAGTGCTCGCCATGTTGGAGGCGATACCGGCTGCGGCGCCTAGGCCCACGGCGGCACCGGTCGCGGCGGCTCCGCCCATGCCGGCAAGCGCGTCACGCGAGACGGTCTGCGGCACCGGGATGGGAGCGGCGGGGTCGGGGACGCTAGGCGCGAAGGGGTCTGCCACGGCAAGCGGGTCGGGAGCGGCGGCGCGAGGCGTCGGCTGCTGCTGGGGCATGGCGGCGGGGCGCTGCTGCTGCGGGGCGGCAAACTGCTGCTGGCCGGCGCGCGGGGCGCTGGCGGCACGGCTTGCCGCGGAGTTGTTCTGGCCCAGGCCGTTTTGATAGGCGCGCTCTTCTTCGTACAGGCGGCCGAGCGTGGGGGCATCGACGTTCTCGGCAAAGACCGAGAACTTGCCGGCACGCAGCTGCGGATCGATCATAAAGCGCACGAGGGGCTCGCCGACAAACACATAGCGGCGCTTTTCGGCCTGTGCCTTCACAAACTCGCGGACCTCGCGCGAAAGCTCGGGGTAGAACGGGGCGAGCATGGGATCGTCGTCGGCGGCGATAAGGATGGTATAGAGTGCCGGCGCCGTGTTGACGCCGTTGATCACCAGAGTCTGATCCTCCATGTCGCGAGCGGCCTGCTTGGCAAGCTTCTTAAAGGAGAACGGGGCACGGGTGGCACCGAAGATGCCGGCCACGTGGTCCTCGAAGATGTTCAGGAAGTTCACGAAAGATCACTCTCCGTATAGGTTCTTTGGTATCCGAGCAAATATAGGCATATCCCAACGATTATAGAGGATAGGATTCCCGCAACCGCCGCCTTGGCGATGACCGCGGCTGCAAGGCTGGCAATTTCCATATGGTGTGCAAGACAGGACGCCGCTGCGCAGCCGATGCCGGTGACAGCGATGGCGGCGATTGCGGCAAGGTTTGAGCCCTGATCGGCACGCTTGGCATGGGCATTGAGCAGCGCGGATGACGCTGCGGCAGTTGCCGCGACCAGCACAAAGGCAGCACAAAGGAGCGGGTCTCCCAGCGCTGCGGCAACGTTACCGAGCCCCAGCACGCCTCCGGCTGAAAGCGCGACCGTGGCCAGACGGGCAAAAAGCGCGCCCATGCCCGTTGCCGCGGCGGCGCTTGCCGGGCCGAGCCAAAATGACGCGACGCTGGCGGCGACCCCAGCTGCCAGGAAGGTATTGCCGGTCAGACAGCCAAGCGCGAGCGCACAGGTGAGCGCGGCGCTCGCGGCAGCCTCGGTACGACCCCAGGCGATCCACCAACCGGACATGGCGGCGGCAAAGATCACCGCGACGGGCAGCATTGACAGGATGCCCTGCGCCTGCATGGTGGCGTTGGCCATGAGCACCAAAAAGCCCACAGCCGAGATGGCCGAGCCAATCTGGGGGGCCAGGCCAGCCGCCGCTCCGATCGCGATAGCCGCAATGACCAGGCCGGGAAGCGCCGCGACCCCGGCCGTTTGCATCAGCAAAAAGCTAAAGGTGCCGCACGTTAGCGCCGAGATAGTGCGCATGGTGTAGTCGCGCGCATGGCTCCAGCGCGTGCCCGCCCAGCCGAGCGCGGGGTCGACCTCGATGGCGTCGCCCTCGTAGTGCGACGGCTCGATACCGTCGAGCTCCTGCTCGTCATCCGAAAGCTCGCCAACCATTTGCTCCAGGCTGTGACGGCCCTCGCGCACGCTGCCCAGACCGGCAAGGAGCTGGTCGCAAAATGCCTCGATGCTGTTGGGGCGGTCCTGCGGCATGGGGGAGAGCGCGCTCATGAGCGCGGCCTCGGCTCCCGGGGGAAAGTGTGGTATCAGCTCGCTGGGATAGGTGGCGCCGCCGATGATGCGGTCGAGCGAGTCGGCGGGCGTGGCCGCCATAAAGGGGGCGCTGCCACACAGGCCCTCGTAGATCACACAGGCAAGGGCAAAGACATCAGCGCGTTCGTCGACCGTGCCGGTCTCGATATCGAGCTGCTCGGGCGGCATGTAGCCGATGGTGCCGCCGCGCGAACCGCCAAAGCCACCGGCGGACGACAGTCGCGCCATGCCAAAGTCGGTGAGCTTTACATTGCCCGAGTGGTCGATGAGCACGTTGGCGGGCTTAATGTCCAGGTGGAGTACGCCATTACTATGGGCGAAGGTGAGCGCCTGACCCAGGGCATCGGCAATAGCTGCGGCCTCGTCAAAGGTAAGTGAGTGGCCGTCCACGCGGTGCAAAAACTCGGCCAGCGACATGCCATCGACATATTCCATAACCAGGTAGGCATAGGCTGTGTCGTGCGTAAAGTCGATGACCTGCACGATATTGGGATGTTGAAGCATGGCGGCGGTGTGCGCCTCGCGCAGGACATCCATGATGTCGCTGGCGGGCATGCCGGCACCGTTGATAAGGGGGATGCGCTTAATGGCGACGCGGCGGCGCAGGTGCGTGTCGCGGCAGATCTCGATGGAGCCAAAACCGCCGGTCGCAAGTGTCTCGAGCGGCTGGTACCGCTTGAGCAGCTCGCGAGAGCTGGTGCCCTCCAAAGGAACGCCCGGCGAGAACCGGGCGGTATGTTGCGAGAAAAGCGGCATGGCCAACCCTCGTGCGTTTAAAGTTCGTTTGCGAGTGGCGGGCGCGGAGCCGAGCCGTTCGCGGTGGCATAGATGCTGCTAGTGTAGCACGCTCGGGCGGATGGCGAGGATAACGGGATGCGAGGCTGCCTGTCTGGCTTGGCCTTAGCGCTTCTTCTTGTTCTTCTTCTGCTTGCGCTTGGTCTCCTGGGGCTTGTCGCCCTGTTTGGCTTCGGCAGCGGCCTTTTCTGCCTTCATCTTCTTGCGCTTGGTCTCGATGCGGAGTTTTTTGTTGATGCGGGCCTTGAGGAAGGGGCCGAACTGCTCGGCATCGCCACGGACGAAGGTGTCCTTGGGGATCGTCACGCCCTGGTCGGCGAACATGGCCACAAAGATGCGCTCGCCGTCGAGTACGTGGTCGAGCTTGTCAAACGGGAAGAACTGTGACTTACCGCTCTTGCCCCAAACCATCAGGCCGTCCTCGTTGGCGGCGACGCGGCGATAGCGGCCACCCATTGACTCGTCGGCCTCAACGGCGTCGATAAAGTCGCGGGCGAGGGTGTGGTGCAGGTTTTTGCTCCACCAGGCCAAAAAGGCGCCGAATACGATCAGGACGACGCCAAACTTGATCCAGTTGCCGCCGGCCACCAGCATGCCGATGCCGATGAGCGCGGCAATTGCCGCGGCGACATACAGCGAGTCGCGACGCCTGGGCGAGGCGACCAGACGGGCGAAGTCGGTGACCAGGTCGTTTTCGTACTGGTACTCGTTGAGGTACAGGATGCCGTCGTCGGCTGCGGCCTGCTTCTCGAGCGCGACCTCGACCTGGTCGGCTGCTTCGGAGGGAACGAGGTTGCTCTCTGCGTCTGCCATGCTCTTTGGACTCCTATCGCGGCGGGCTCGCCGTACGGGTTATTATGAATGCAGTATGCCGTGCGACCGCTTGGCCGTCGCGGCAACAAGACTCAGTATACCCGGGGGAGCACCCATGGAATCGTTGTACCGAAAGTATCGCCCGCTCACCTTCGACTCCGTGGTGGGCCAGCAGCATATCGTCTCGACGCTCGAGCACGCCATCACCGAGGGGCGCCTGTCCCACGCCTACCTGTTCTGCGGACCGCGCGGCACGGGCAAGACCACCATGGCGCGCATCCTTGCCAAGGCGCTGCTGTGCCGCAATGCCGAGGCGGCGCGCGCCGAGGGTGCAAGCGGCTGCATGCCCGACGGCACTTGCGAGGAGTGCGAGCTCATCGCCGAGGGCAACCACCCGGATGTCTACGAGCTCGATGCTGCAAGCCGTACCGGCGTGGACAACGTGCGCGAGGAGATCATCAACTCCGTCAACTTTGCCCCGGTGCGCGGCAAGTACAAGATCTATATCATCGACGAGGTCCACATGCTCACGACGGCGGCGTTCAACGCGCTGCTCAAGACGCTCGAGGAGCCGCCGGCGCACGTGATTTTTGTGCTGTGCACCACCGACCCGCAAAAGATTCTGGAGACCATCCTCTCGCGCTGCCAGCGCTTCGATTTCCACCGCATCGGCAACGAGGATATCGAGCATCGCCTGGCATACGTGTGCGAGCAGGAGGGCTTCGATTACGACGACGAGGCGCTGGCTATCGTGGCGCGCCATGCAAAGGGCGGCATGCGCGACGCGTTGTCCACGCTGGAGCAGCTGAGCGTCTTTGGCAACGGTTCTGTGCATGCGGACGACGCCCGCTCGCTTTTAGGCGAGGTTTCGGACCAGATTCTGGGCGAGTTTTCCCGCGCCATTGCCGATCGCGATGTTGCCGAGCTGTATGGACTTATTCGCGCGCAGGTCGAGGAAGGTAACGATCTGCTGGAGCTGACGCGCGACCTGGTGGCGCACGTGCGCGACGTGTATGTTGCCTGCGTTGCCGGTGCCCGTGCCGAGTTGTTTGAGGGCGGCTCCGAGCAGGCCGAGGCGCTTGCTGCCGAGGCCGCTGCCTTTGGCGAGCATCCTGCCGACCGCCTGGCCCGTGTGCTGACAGTGCTTGACGATGCCGCACTGGAGATGAGGGGCGCGAGCGACGTGCGCCTGGTGCTCGAGATTGCCTGCACGCGTCTGGCACGTCCCGAGGCTGATATAACGATTGAGGCATTGGCCGAGCGCGTGGCACGCCTGGAGGCCATGGTTGCCAATGCCGCCGTGCCGGCGAGCGTGGCTGCTGCTCAGGCCGCCGCGCCTGCAGCATCCGTACCCGCTGCTGCCCAACAGCCGACGCTCATTTCGGGCGCCCGTGCTGCCGCTCCGGCGGCATCCGCTGCCCCCGCTGCTACGTCCGCGCATCAGGGTGGCATGCCTTGGGACCGCGGCGCTGCTGTTCCGGCTGCCCAGCCTGCTCCCCGTTCTGCGTCCGTGTCAGCTTCCAAGTCTGCAGCGCCTGCACCTCAGCCTGCGCCGGCTTCGACGCCTCAGCCCGTTGCTGCCCCCGCGCCTGCCACCGCTCCGGCACCTAAGCCCCAGTCCAACAATGCCGCCCAGGTTGCCGCCGCCGGTGCTGCCGAGACGCCCGCGGTCGAGGATGCCGGAGAGCTGCAGCGCAAATGGGCCGAGGTCGTCGAGCGTGTCAAGGCGCGTCAGGCTTCCTACGCAGGGCTTTTGCTCAACGCCCGCGCCACGGCCGACGACGGCTCCAAGCTCACCGTCTCGTTCCCCGCGGGTTCGACCTTTGCCATCAAGATGCTCGGCCGCGCTGACACGCAATCGGTGGTCCTGCCGACGGTCTGCGCGGTCTTCGGTCGTCGTACCGTCGACTATGTCCTGGATGGGGGTGGCACGCCGGCTCCTCAACATGAGGAGCATTCTCCATCTGCACGGGCTGCGGCATCTGCGGACCCGCAACCCGTGTCCTCGGCGGCCCCTGTATCCTCGAGCGCCAGCGCGCCGCAGCAGCAAGCGGCGCCGGTAGCGGCATCGACCCCGTTGGCGCCTAAGCCCGCAGCGCCCAAACCGGCTGCTCCGACACCCGCGCTCAAGCCCGTCTCGCCCGCGCCCAAGTCGTCTGACCTGGGCAAAGCCCCCTGGCTGCGCTCCGACAACCCTGCCGGTGCTCCTGCCACGGGCAAGCTCCCGACCGAGCCCGCGCCCCGAGCGCCCGAGCGCGCGTCCGTCCCCATGGCTCAGCCGCCTGCGCAGGCTGCGCCATGGGAATCCGAGCAGGTGCCCTACGACGATGCTATGGTCGGTGGTTTTGCTGCCGATGCCGGCGGGGACGATCTGCCCCCGTTCGACGTGCCGGGTGCGGCGTCCGCGACCAAGGCCGCTGCTGTGGCACCCGCAGCCTCTGCAAACGACGACGTCCCCGCCGCTCCCTGGGAATCCAATCCCGGTGCTGGCAGCCCCTTCGGCCATCAGGGCGCAGCCCCGAGCATCCCGCAGACCGAGGACGAGGCCAAGGCCCTCATCCGCAGCGTCTTTGGCCAGGCCACCATCTTCAAGCCGGTGGAGTAGCTGCGCAGGCGGGTATACTGCTCAAGAAGAGGACCCCTTGTCCGGGCGCATCTGTATTTCGGACATGTGTAGTGTGGTGCCGCGTATGTCGCATTTGAGCAGACAGGTGCGTGACGGTCGGCCTAGGATGCTGAGGTCGATACGATACGTCGCATGGCTGTCCGTGTACTCGACTTGCTCGGCGTTAATGGTTGCTCCGATTGCCAAATAAACGCCTAGCTCGGCATCGACAATCTTGAAGTCCTTTATCTTGACCTTGAACTCTTGATAGAGGGACGGGCTGTTGTAGTAGACGGTTCGGGTTCCGTCGGTGCACTCATCGGTCGTCTCCCATTTGACGACGGGCTGGTCCGAGCTGGCTATCAGCAGTTCTGCTCCAAAAGCTATGGCATGGGTGATGACAACCAGCAATGCCCAGCCGACAAAGAGATAGAGAACCACATATGCAACGGGGTGTTTTGAGCGGATGTTTTGGAGCGCGTTGGGGGCATTCATGGGGCACCTCCAAATTACTATCTATGGCAATCAAATTATACCCTGCCGCCATGTGCGCCGCCTCGAGCAGCGGTTCGGCATTTAGCTATTTAGTGGCGCACATGAAATGCCGGATTCGGCTCTACTAGATTGAGTGTGCGATATTATGCAACCTTGCATAATTCGACCTTGCATAATCTTTGAGTGCGGTTTGTATTGGAGGACATGTATATCGACTGAGGTAACACGTCCGCCCCGCTCTCTCGCCGCGCGCCGTGGTACGATTTTTGAGTTTGAAAGTCCCGCCGTGCTCCGGCTGCCCTTGCAGCTCGGCGTGCGGCCGCACGTAAAGGAGCCATCATGGCCGGTATGAACATGCAGCAGATGATGAAGCAGGCTCGCAAGATGCAGGAGCAGCTTGCCGCCGCGCAGGAGAACCTCAAGTCCCAGACCGTCGACGCCTCTGCCGGCGGCGGCATGGTCAAGGTGACCGTTAACGGCGAGATGGAGCTCGTCAACCTCACCATCGATCCCGATGCGCTCGATCCCGAGGACGTCGATATGCTGCAGGATATGATCATGGCTGCCGTCAACGAGGCCGTCCGCGGCGTCAACGAGCTCGCCAACAAGCAGATGGGCGCCATCACCGGCGGCCTCAACATCCCGGGCATGCCGTTCTAAGACACGCATATATATGAGTGCCAACCACAGTCTGCAAAAACTGCTCGATGAGCTGGGCCGTCTGCCGGGCATTGGTCCCAAGTCGGCCCAGCGCATCGCCTATTACCTGTTGGAGGCCGACGCCGAGGAGGCGCGCCGCCTGGCCGAGGCCATCCTGGAGGTCAAGCAGGAGGTCCACTTTTGCAGCCGCTGCTTTAACTACGCCACGGCCGACGAGTGCTCCATCTGCCAGGACCCGATGCGCGATACCACTCGCATTTGCGTGGTGGGCGAGCCGCGCGATGTCCAGGCGATCGAGCGCACGGGCAGCTACCACGGCCTCTACCACGTATTGGGCGGCGTGATCAGTCCCATGGACAAGATTGGCCCCGAGCAGCTGCACATTCGAGAGCTGCTGGCACGCTTGGGCCACGAGGACATCCACGAGGTCATCATCGCCACCAACCCCAATATTGAGGGCGAGACCACGGCGAGCTATCTGGCCCGTACCATCAAGCCGTTGGGCGTCGAGGTGTCGCGTCTGGCAAGCGGCCTTCCCGTGGGCGGCGACTTGGAGTATGCCGACGAGCTTACGCTTGGCCGCGCCATCGAGGCCCGCCGCGCGATTTAGGTGGCGAGCCTGCTCCTGCCGTATGTTTTCCTCGCGACGCACGGGGTAGTCATAATTTCCCCGTGCGACTGTGAGTTTGTTGTGCAACAAAGATGCTTCGTATCCGCTTATCGCATGGATGCTTCCGCTCGCATCCTTAATTTGTCCATTCGTTGCGCAACCTTTTTGGTTCGCTGATACACTCAAATATGGATTCGAATGAATGCGCCGCTCCCGAGCGGCGTGTTTTTGTTGGAGGAGAACGCATGCGGCCCGGTGGCACTCAGACAAAGCGCGGCGCCGCGGTGCGCATACGACGCCGACTGGGCTTGGCGCCGCGGGCGTACGCACTGCTATCGTGCTCGCTGGTGCTGGTCATAGCTGGCGTTTCTGCCTATGGCATGACCGTGCCGTCCATGATGCAGGCGCATGCCGCACGCGAACCGCGCGTGGGGCATGAGGTCAAAAGCGATCTGGGCACCACGACTGGATATGCTTGGGCAAGTGTGGTCGGGCATATTGTGTTTGGCACCGACGATGCGGACGGCGCCGAGGCCCCGGACAACGAAGTCACGCTTGCCAATGGCAAAACCATCGTGCTCACCAACACCAAGATCATCGATCGATTGTCCAACAATAGCGTGGCGGCAACGGTGAATAAGGTCGAGCAGCAAAAGGAGCAGGACGCCCAGCAGTCCGGAAAGCCCGGTAGCTCGGATACTTCTGGCTCCGGCTCGGATTCATCGAGTTCGGGCGGCGGCTCTGGGTCGGGTTCCTCTACCGGAGGGCCTGGAAACGGCGGCTCGACGGGCGGCAACACTGACAACGATGCAAACTCCGGCGGCCTTTCCGCTGCTGAGGAAGAGAGCATTCACAGTTGGCTTGTGACCAAGTACAACATGCTCGACGGCTATGTTTCTCGTGCCAATGACGTGGTCTCGACCTATAACTCTACGGGAGATCCCAGGCCGTGCGACAGCCTGGTCGGGGAGATGTTTGTCATTCGAGCCGAGTTCGGTCGTCAGACATTCTCGCCCCGGTCAAGGTGGTATCAGCAGTATGCCAATCTGTGGGGCTGTTACACCAACCTATGTCAATGGGTCGGCCATTACGGCGATGATGACGTCGCGCTCGGTAACTTCAACAATAACGTGGCGGCGCTTGCCCTATGATGACCGATCTTGCATCCACCACACCACAATCGCTCGGTCGCGATCCCATGGTCGGCCTGCGCCTGGCGCGTGTCGACGGGTTTGAGCCGGCCATTGCGCTCGGTCAGGACGAACTGCCTGCCTATCTGCGTCGTTTTACGATACTGTTTGCCGACGATGCCACCATGCGCCGTGGCGGTATCGGCCGCGTGACGCGTGCTGTCAACGCCCAAGGCGAGGACGTAGCACTCAAACAGCTCATCTTGCCGACGCGCGATGAGTTTGACGACGATGCCGCCCATGAGTCGCTGGTCGCCAAGTTCAAAGCGGCATTTCGCGAGGAATATGAATGCCATCGCGCCCTTTCGGGCCTTAAGGGCTTTCCCCGCCTCTATGGCTGGGGCGAGGTTGATGGTGTGCCTGCAATTGTCATGGAATGGGTCGAGGGCGAGACGCTCGCCCGCTTGCGTTCGCGACTCGCCGTGGACGATGCCGGACGCCTGTCGCCGCTTGTGGCGGCGCGTCTGGGTCGCGACCTGTTCGATCTGCTCTGCCGTATGAGCCTGGTGGGTGAGGGCTTTGTCCATCGCGATATCTCGCCCGCTAATATTATGGTGCGCACGGCGCGTCTACCGCTTGACCGGCAGCTTGCCGAGGGCACCTTTGACCTGTGCCTGATCGACTTTGGCTCGTCGCTGGCGCTTGAGCCTGCGTCGGCCGTGGCCGGTACCGGCGGCAAGGCATCCTTTACCGAGCGCTATGCCACGCTGCGTCGCGCGACGGTTGCCTATGCCCCGCCCGAGATGCTCACCGACGATATTCCCGATCTGCGCGCTTTGCGTATGTCGCCGGCGATCGACGTCTATGCCGCGGCAAGCACGGTTTACGAGCTCATTGCCGGCGTTGCGCCATACGAAGCCGCGCCGAGCACTTCGGGCACCTCGGGTTCGCGCAAAAAGACGCGCGACATCGCGAGCCCCTACCGTCTCAAGATGGACACGCGGCCCGACTATCCCATTGGTGCCCATGCGCCCGGTTGTGATTTGACTCAGCTGCTTCGTCGTGAGCCCGATGTGGCGCTCGCCGCGGCCGAGCAGGCCCAGCAGCTAGGGCTTGAGCCGGATTCCGAAGAGCTACGCGATGCGCTGGCGTTTGTCGATGCCCAGCTGTTCGACGTGGTGATGGCCTGTCTGTCCAGCCATCAAAAAGATCGTCCCGAGCCGGCGGCGGTCGAGGCGGCGCTCTCAGCGTTTTGTGACCACTATGCGCAAAATGTCGGCCGTTCGCTCCGCGGCGAGCCGCTCACGCCGTGCCCCATGGATGCGTCTGGCCGCGCGGTTCGTCGCGCGCTGATGGTCGGCGCGACGGTCGTCTGTGGCGTGGTTTGGGCTGTGATCGTGGTTTCGGCCGCGCTGCTGGCGTCGGGCGCTCGCGTGACGGCGACTTTGGGATCGCTCGTGTGGTCTGGGTCGCTACCGGGTATTATTGCCGCACTGGCGTTGGCGCTGCCAGGCATAGCCGGCGTTGCCGCGGGGGCGCTTGCGCGCGATCGGCGCTCGGGCTTCCTGCAGGGTGTGCTTGCGCTTTCTGCCTGCGAGGTTCCGGTGCTGGTTGTGGCTGCATGTAGCGTATTTTCCCAACGCGCCGTGATGGGCGGCCTTGTTGCCGCTCTGGTTGCAACCTATACGCTTACGTGGTTTTTGCTTGCGATGGGCTTTGCCTTTGAACTTCCCGTTTCGGCACCACGACGCACAAAAGCCCAGATGGCGACTCCGCTTGCCGGTGGAGCCGCAGCTGCCCGTACTTTTGGCGGACCTGTCGAAGTATCGTCCGATTCTATTTCTACGACTAAGGAGGCCTAGGTCATGGCATCTCAAGTTGAGCTCACCCCATGCGGGGCCATGTTTGACATCTTTAAGCGCGCGGCGCATCTGAGCCATATCGAGCTGTGCGGCTTGGTGCTTTCGTCCCGTCCGCTCGCCGACGGCCGCAGCCCACAGAGCCGAGCCGCCGATCGCTCTTGGGTTTCCCGCTTTATCGTTCGCGCGCCGGTCGGCACGCTTCAGCATCGCTACTTTGCCGAATACGGTACCTCGGCTGCGCGTATTATGTCGCAACTGGCCCTGCGCCAGCGCAATCCCATGGACTCCACGGCTGTGATCAATATGGTGTGCGGTCCTGCAGGTGAACCGATGGTACGCGCGCTCGAAGAGTGCCACCAGGACACGAATCTCTATCGCAACGCGCTCGATCGCCTGTCCCAGGCGGCGGAACTCATGCCCGCCGAGCGCGCCGAGGCCGTGCTGGTGCTGTTTGTCGCCGTCGGTTGTTCGGCGGATGTGCGGTCCTCGGTGAACTATGCCATCGACTACGCGCACGCGACCTGTGGCGGAGGCACATCCACGCCGCGTTCGCTTGGCATGTCGATGACCGCGGGCGAACGCGAACCCGCCCCGGCGCACCCCTTGGGCTTGCTGCGCGTACAAAACAGTTTTGTCGTGAGCGCCCCGCGCTGGATTCAGCCGAGTGAGCAGGGTGTTGAGATTGGCGCGCTGGCCACTGGCGAGGGCGATATTACCGACGTCGGCGACGATGTCTCGGCCCGCCATGCCCATATCTGGTGCGATGCTCAAAATATCTGGCACGTCGAGGACTTGTCGTCCACCAACGGAACCGTGGTGGTAAACGGGGGCACGCGCGTCTGCATTCAGGTCGAACCCGGCCGTTCCGCCCAACTCAATCCCGGCGACGAGCTCAAGCTCGGCGAATCCACTACCTACGCCATTCTCTTCGGTGCCCTCTAGCCGGCAGATAGGGACGTTCCTTTTCTGCCGGCACTTGGGGACACTCCTTGGCGCACCAGAGCCGGTCGCCCAGGGATGGAGGGGCCATTTTGGCCCTTGGCAGTCACCCAAGGTAAACCTTTACCGCCCGCCTATATTTGCCGAAATTACACTTGACGGCGGGGTACAATAAACCCGCATGCGGATTTCCGTTGCGGGCGCTTCCCATCGCCGGGGCGTGCCCGGGAGCATCCGGCATGCGGCCTTTGCGGCGCTCGGTCATGTGCAAGACGGGTAGCTGGGCTTGTGGAGCGCGTGCAGCCCTCCTCGCCTCGGCATGCCTTCTCTCCACGCCATGTACCTGCTGCTGAGCCTGCCTGCCAGATGATTGGAAGCAACAGCGAAAATCCCATCACGCCAACATCCCGGCGATCGCCGGGGCCTGTATACCTATATGAGAGGAGAGGGGTATATGGCGCGTAAGTTTAAGTCTATGGACGGCAACGAGGCGGCCGCATATGTTTCGTATGCGTACACCGAGGTAGCGGGAATCTATCCCATTACGCCGTCCAGCCCGATGGCCGACCATGTCGACCAGTGGGCGGCCCAGGGTCGCAAGAATATCTTCGGCACCCCGGTCAAGGTCGTCGAGATGGAGTCCGAGGCAGGTGCAGCCGGTACCGTTCACGGTTCGCTGGGCGCCGGTGCTCTGACCACCACCTACACGGCTTCTCAGGGTCTGCTCCTGATGATCCCGAACATGTACAAGATCGCGGGCGAGCAGCTCCCGGGCGTCTTCCACGTCTCCGCGCGTTGCGTCGCTTCCCACGCCCTGAACATCTTTGGCGATCACTCCGACGTCATGGCCTGTCGTCAGACCGGCTTCGCCATGCTCGCCGAGGGCAACGTCCAGGAGGTCATGGACCTCTCGCCGGTGGCTCACCTTGCCGCCATCGAGGGTAAGACCCCGTTCCTTAACTTCTTCGACGGCTTCCGCACCAGCCACGAGATCCAGAAGGTCGCCATGTGGGACTACAAGGATCTGGCAGAGATGTGCGACATGGACGCCGTCCAGGCTTTCCGCGACCACGCGCTCAACCCTGAGCACCCGCACACCCGCGGCAGCCACGAGAACGGCGATATCTTCTTCCAGAACCGTGAGGCCTGCAACAAGGTCTACGACGAGCTTCCCGCCGTCGTCGAGGGCTACATGAAGAAGATCAACGAGAAGCTCGGCACCGATTACGGCCTGTTCAACTACTACGGCGCTCCCGATGCCGATCGCGTCGTCGTGTGCATGGGCTCCTTCTGCGACGTGCTCGAGGAAGTCATCGACTACCTCAACGCTCACGGCGAGAAGGTCGGCCTGGTCAAGGTTCGTCTGTTCCGTCCGTTCTCCATCAAGCACTTCGTCGACGTTCTCCCCGAGACCGTCCAGAAGATCGCCGTCATGGACCGTACCAAGGAGCCGGGTTCCATCGGCGAGCCGCTCTACCAGGACGTCGTCTCCGCTCTCTACGAGGCCGGCAAGACGGGCATCAAGGTCGTCGGCGGCCGTTATGGCCTGGGCAGCAAGGACACGCCTCCCGCGTCCGCGTTCGCTGTCTTCGAGGAGCTCAAGAAGGACGAGCCCAAGCGCGAGTTCACCATCGGCATTGTCGATGACGTGACCAACCTGAGCCTGCCCGAGGCCGAGGATGCGCCCAACACCGCAGCCCCCGGCACCATCGAGTGCAAGTTCTGGGGTCTGGGCGGCGACGGTACCGTCGGTGCCAACAAGAACTCGATCAAGATCATCGGCGACCACACCGACAAGTACGTCCAGGCCTACTTCCAGTACGACTCCAAGAAGACCGGCGGCGTCACCGTCTCGCACCTGCGCTTTGGTGATTCTCCGATCCGTTCGCCGTACTACGTGACCAAGGCCGACTTTGTCGCCTGCCATAACCCCAGCTACATCGTTAAGGGCTTCAAGATGGTCCGCGACGTCAAGCCGGGCGGCACCTTCCTGGTCAACTGCCAGTGGAGCGACGAGGAGTTCGCCGAGCACATGCCCGCCGTGGCCAAGCGCTACATCGCGAACAACAACGTCAACGTCTACCTGATCGACGCTATCGACCTGGCCGCTAAGGTCGGCATGGGCAAGCGCACCAACACGGTGCTCCAGTCCGCCTTCTTCGCGCTGGCCAAGGTCCTGCCCGCCGAGGACGCCCTGCAGTACATGAAGGACGCGGCTACCAAGTCCTACATGAAGAAGGGCCAGGCCATCGTCGACGCCAACCACAAGGCCATCGATGCCGGCGCTACCGCCTTCCGTAAGTTCGAGGTTCCGGCCGACTGGGCTACCGCCGAGGACGCCGCTCCCGTCGAGCTCTCCGAGGAGACCAAGTCCGCTATCGCCCAGCAGGTCAAGAACCTGCTCGAGCCCATCGATCGCATGGACGGCGACAGCCTGCCTGTTTCCGCCTTCGTCGATTGCGCTGACGGCCAGTTTGAGCTGGGCGCCTCCGCATACGAGAAGCGCGGCGTCGCCGTGGTCGTTCCCCACTGGGACGAGACCAAGTGCATCCAGTGCAACCAGTGCGCCTATGTGTGCCCGCATGCCACCATCCGTCCGTTCGCGATGACCGAGGACGAGGCTGCCGCCGCGCCCGAGGCTACCCGCACGCTCGACGCCATGGGCCCCAAGGCCAAGGGCATGAAGTTCACCATGGCTGTGTCCCCGCTCGACTGCATGGGCTGCACCAACTGCGTCAAGGTCTGCCCCAAGGGCGCCCTCGAGATGGTTCCCACCGAGCAGGAGATGGACCAGCAGCCCGTTTGGGACTACATGGTCGAGAACGTCTCCGAGAAGAAGGAGCTCATCGCGGCCAACGTCAAGGGCAGCCAGTTTAAGCAGCCCTACCTGGAGTTCTCCGGCTCCTGCGCCGGCTGCGCCGAGACCGCCTATGCACGTCTGGTGACCCAGGTCGCCGGCGACCGCATGTTCATTTCCAACGCCACCGGCTGCTCCTCCATTTGGGGCAACCCCGCTGCCACCGCTCCTTACTGCAAGGACAAGGACGGTCACGGCCCGGCGTGGAACAACTCCCTGTTCGAGGACAACGCCGAGCACGGTCTGGGCATGGCCGTCGGTTACGAGGCCGTCCAGAAGAAGCTGATCGCCGCTACCCAGGACATCATCGCTGCCGATGGTCCGTCCGATGAGCTCAAGGCTGCCGGCCAGGCTTGGATCGACTCCGTCAACGACACCGAGGCTTCCAAGACCGCTGCCGCTGCCTACGTTGCCGAGCTCGAGAAGTGCGGCTGCGACGCTTCCAAGGCGATCCTCGCCGACAAGGCTTACCTCACCAAGAAGTCCTTCTGGATTTTCGGCGGCGACGGCTGGGCCTACGACATCGGCTTCGGTGGCCTGGACCACGTCCTGGCTTCCGGCCACAACGTCAACGTCTTCGTCTTCGACACCGAGGTCTACTCCAACACCGGTGGTCAGGCCTCCAAGGCCTCGAACCTGGGCCAGGTCGCTCAGTTCGCCGCTGCCGGTAAGGTGACCAAGAAGAAGTCTCTGGCCGAGATCGCCATGAGCTACGGCTACGTCTACGTGGCGCAGGTCGCCATGGGCGCCAACCCGGCTCAGACCCTCAAGGCCATTCACGAGGCCGAGGCCTACGACGGCCCGTCCCTCATCATCGGCTACAGCCCCTGCGAGATGCACTCCATCAAGAAGGGCGGCATGCAGAACTGCCAGGCCGAGATGAAGAAGGCTGTCGAGTGCGGTTACTGGAACCTCTTCCGCTTCAACCCTGAGGCTGCTGCCGGTAAGAAGTTCTCGCTCGATTCCAAGGAGCCCGCGGGCGGCTATCAGGAGTTCCTGATGAACGAGGCCCGTTACGCTTCGCTGACGCGTTCCTTCCCCGAGCGCGCCGAGGAGCTCTTCAAGGAGAACGAGCAGGCCGCTATGGACCGCTACGCTCACCTGCTGAAGCTCAAGACGGTGTACAACGAGGCCTAGGTCTCCCACCGCAGGATCTGAGGGCTGACCTTCGCGGACGCCCTCGGACATGAAAGAACCCCCGCTGCGCACTACGTGCGGCGGGGGTTCTTTCGTCCTGCGGAGTGTCCGCGAAGGTCAGCCCTCAGATCCTGCTACGACTACGTCCTCGGATTGTGTGGGCGGATGAAGGACGTAGTTGGCGGGTATTCCGTCCCATTCGCTGTTTCGCGGCTTTGCCGCGAAACCTCGCGCCACTTTGGGGATGGATGGGGGACTTGGCTGTTGCCGCCTTTTCGGAGCTCTTCTTTATTCCTTATGCTGGATGAAAAGCCCCTTGTTTTTGCAGGGGTGCATACTCGACTTATATGTGCATAGAATCTCGTATAGTGCGAGTAAGATATTGCGCTGTCTGTTTTGTGTTTAGCAGAGATGTAGTTTGCATAATCCGACATAATCCTCGCTTCATTTAAATAAAGTCGCACGTAAATTACGTAGATATGTCTGAGCTGGAGTTCTGTACGCTGAGCGGACAAAAACGACCGTTCACCGTTCCGCTATTTTCAAAATGAATAAAATGAGCGATAAAGAGAATATAAACCTTAATAAACTCGCGTATCGCACGGACGCGGGTTATTAATGGGTTGTAGGCCTTTTACAGAAAGGATTCCAGCAATGTCTAAGCCTCTTGGCAAGCCCGATCGTATTGTCGTCGCCCTTGGCGGCAACGCCCTCGGCAACAACCCCGTCGAGCAGATCGAGGCCGTGAGCAACACCGCCCACGCTCTCCTCGGTCTCATCGAGCAGGGCAATGAGATCATCATCACCCACGGCAACGGCCCGCAGGTCGGCATGATCCAGAACGCCTTCGCCGCTGCCCACGATGCCATCGGTACCCCCGAGATGCCGCTGCCCGAGTGCGGCGCCATGTCCCAGGGCTACATTGGTTATCACCTGCAGCAGGGCATCGGCCGCGAGATGCACAAGCGCTATAAGCGTTGGCACGCCGCCACCGTCGTCACCCAGATCGAGTGCGATCCGGATGATCCCGCGTTCAAGAACCCGACCAAGCCGATCGGACCCTTCTACACCGAGGAGCAGGCCAAGGAGTTCATGGCCGAGGATCCCTCCAAGGTCTTCGTCGAGGATTCCGGCCGCGGCTGGCGTCGCGTCGTCGCTTCCCCCGATCCCAAGAAGATCGTCGAGGCTGACTCCATCCTCAACCTGCTCGACAACGAGTTCATCGTCATCGCCTGCGGTGGCGGCGGCATCCCCGTCGTCCGCGACTACGAGAACAAGGGCTGCTACAAGGGCGTTCCCGCCGTCATCGACAAGGACCTGGGCGGCGAGCTGCTGGCCGAGGACTGCGACGCCGACGTTCTGTTCCTGCTGACCGCCGTTGAGCATGTCGCCATCAACTTTGGCAAGCCCAACCAGGAGGAGCTCGAGGACATCACCGCCGACGAGGCCGAGCGCCTGGCCGACGAGGGCCAGTTCGGCAAGGGTTCCATGGAGCCCAAGGTCCGCGCTGCCATCAAGTTCGCTCGTTCCCGCAAGGGCCGCACCTGCATCATCGGCGCCCTGGACAAGGCTGCCGAGACCATGGCCGGCCTCTCCGGTACTCGCATCCACGAGTAGTCTCTACTCTGTTGCCTCTCTCGTGGGCGCCAGGCAAAGCGCCCACAAACTAGCCTCTCTTCATGAGCCCCGCAGTCCGCTCCGACTGCGGGGCTTTTGCTATTCACCTAGTCATTGGGGACGTTCTTAAATGACTAGTCAAACAAGAGCGTCCCCAATGACCACTCATTTAAGTCTGTCCCCAATGACTAGTAGTAGGCCCACATGGCTTCGACTTCGTTGAGGACCTCTACGACGCCCCAGCGACGGGCGCTGCGGCTGGCCGAGTTGGGGTCGTAGACGCCAATCTGGTCGGCATCGTCGATGCCGTAGAGCACGATGTAGTGGCCTACGTTGGTAAACGTACCGGGGCGCACTGCGGCGATGACGGGCGCACCCGAGCGAAGTGCTTGAGTAATCGATTCGCGATCGTTATAGAGCTGTGTTCCGTTGAGCCCCAGCTGCCACGCACCGCCTGTCATAAACGACCACTCGGTGGCACCAGTGGGGGCGTAGTTGCCGGCTTCGGCCAGCGCGCATATATCGACCGGCGTCTTATCGGTATGGCCGGTCTTAAAGATATAGACCATGGTGAGGCAGGTAGGACCGCAAGCGTTTTCGCGAATAGTGCCACCGGCATAGGGCAGCTCCGACCATGCGGGGTCAATTTGGTAGATGTGGGGCATGGTGCCGGCCTGCCATTGCGAGCGTGGGGTCGAGAACGCAAAGGAGTAACCGGGCGCGACGGGAGCTTTAAGCAGCTTGTCCTCGGCAGTGGGCTCAAGACCGGCTGATCCGTGGGAGATACAGGATCCCAAAAACACAAAGACGAGGCAGGCGGCGATGGAGCAAAGCGCAAGGCGTAGGCGGCGGGCCGGAAGCGCGTGGCTTGTGGTGTGCGACGCGGGGTGAGGGGGGGAATTGCCGCGATCGCGTTGAGGTCGCGAAAAGGAACGCTTGACGTAGTAGTCGGTCTTACGGCGATCGTAGCGGCGTGGCTGCGATGTGTCGGTCTGACGTTGGCGTGTGCTCGTACTCACGCGGTCTGACTGCTGCACGGTACGGCTTTGCTGCCGCGAAGAAGCCCCGGGCTGCTCTTGGGGGCGCTGCGGGTTGTCGTTGTCGGAGGTGCTTCTGGGCGTTGGCGTGGTGCGGCCGGCAAGGCGCACGCTTTGTGGCCGTTGGTCGCCGTCATTGTATCCGTATGCCATTCGAATCACCTTGCCTCATGTGTAACTTGTCTATCCTACATAAAAAGATGCACGACACATGGGTATGTGCGCCAAAAGCCTGACAAATGGTATGAACGTTGCCGCGCCGCGCGCCAAGCGTCACGGCAACAGGTCTTCAAAAGCAGACAAGATGAAAGCGTCCAAGACGAATGACGTCTCCCGCCGTTCGTCCCAAAAACGGTGCCGCTCGTTTTGCAGTTCTGCCTTCGGTCGAGCTGCGAGCGGCGCTGCTGCGCCAAGGCCGTATCTTAAAGCCATGGAATAAAAGCGCGCGGCAAAACGGACCGCGCAAGGGGTGACGCCAAGGGCGTCAAAAAGGAAAGGAGGGGAACAATGGCGGACAAGAACGCAGAAGTTGCAGTCGAGGATAACGGCGGCATGAAGAAAACGCTCTCGCTCTGGAACTTCTTCACCATCGGCTTTGGTGCCATTATCGGTACCGGTTGGGTTCTGCAGGTCGGCGACTGGATGGTCGTGGGCGGCGGTCCCGTTCCCGCTATGATCGCATTCCTCTTGGGTGCAATCTTCCTCGTGCCCGTCGGAGCTGTTTTCGGTGAGCTCACGGCTGCTATCCCCATCTCGGGCGGCATCGTCGAGTATGTCGATCGTAGCTTTGGCCGTACACTGAGCTACATCACCGGATGGCTTTTGGCCCTGGGCAACGGCATCCTGTGCCCGTGGGAGGCCATCGCCATTTCGACCCTCGTGTCCGAGATGTTCGGCAGCCTACCCGGTCTTGAGTGGCTGCGCGCCGTCAAGCTCTACACCATCCTGGGGGCCGACGTCTACCTGTTCCCGACGCTGATCGCGCTCGGCTTTGCAGTCTACGTCATCTTCCTCAACTTCCGCGGCGCCAGCTCGGCCGCCAAGCTCCAGGCCTTCCTGACCAAGGCCCTGCTCTGCGGCATGCTGCTCGCCATGGGCGTCTCGCTGTTCACCGGCTCGCCGGACAACGCCATGCCCGTGTTCTCCCAGGTCACCGGCGCTGGCGGCGGCAAGGCCGCTACCGAGAGCACCAGCCTGTTTGCCGGCATCGTGTCGGTCCTGGTTCTGACCCCGTTCTTCTACGCCGGCTTCGACACCATTCCTCAGCAGGCTGAGGAAGCAGCCGAGGGCCTCAACTGGAACAAGTTCGGCAAGATCATCTCCCTGGCCCTGCTGGCCGCCGGCGGCTTCTACATGGTCTGCATCTACTCGTTCGGCACCATCCTCGACTGGCATGAGTTCGTTAAGAGCCCGGTTCCCGCGCTCGCCTGTCTCAAGGGCATCAACATGCTCCTGTACCTGGCCATGCTCGTCATCGCCACGCTTGGACCCATGGGCCCGATGAACTCCTTCTACGGCGCAACGAGCCGCATCATGCTCGCCATGGGCCGCAAGGGCCAGCTGCCCGAGAAGTTCGCCGAGGTCGACCCCAAGTCCGGCGCTCCCAAGCTCGCCTGCGTCGTTCTGGGCGTCATCACCGTCGTCGGTCCGTTCCTGGGCAAGAACATGCTTATCCCTCTGACCAACGTGTCGGCTCTCGCCTTCATCTTCTCCTGCGGCATGGTCGCCCTCGCCTGCCTGCGCATGCGCTTCACCGAGCCCGACCTGCCTCGTCCCTACGAGGTGCCCGGTGGCAAGTTTGGCATCTCCCTCGCTATCGCTGCCTGCGCCATCATCATCGGCCTGCTTGTGATTCCGTTCTCTCCCGCCTCCCTCAACATGGTGGAGTGGAGCATCGTGATCGGCTGGTTGGCTATTGGCCTGGCCCTCATGGCTTTCACCAATTCCCGCAAAAAGTAACGCCGAGCCGGGGCGGATCAGGTGCGCGGGACCCTCTCTTCCGCGCGCCGAACCCGGCGCCACTTGGGTAGCTTTGTGAGGCCTTAACCCAACACGGCCTCGCCCACTATATGGATCCATAAGGAGGAACCATGTCCACTAAGTATGCAATCGTTGGCGGCAAGCTCATCGACGGTACCGGTGCCGAGCCGGTCGAGAACTCCCTCGTTCTCGTCGACGACAACGGCAAGATCGAGTACGCCGGCGCCATGCAGGACCTTCCCGAGGGCGTTGAGGTCATCGACGCCGCCGGCAAGACCGTCCTTCCCGGCCTGATCGACACCCACCTGCACTTCTCGGGCAACTTGACCGACGATGACACCGACTGGGTCATGCAGCCGCTTCTCGAGAAGCAGGCCGTCGCCGTCAAGCAGGCCTACGACTGCCTCACCCACGGCCTCACCACCGTCTGCGAGATCGGCCGCTTTGGTATCCAGATCCGTGACTGCATCGACAAGGGCGTCTTCAAGGGCCCGCGCGTTCTGGCCACCGGCCTTGGCTTCTGCCGCGTTGCCGGCCACGGCGACTCCCACCACTGCAGCCAGGAGCTCAACAAGGAATCGCACCCCTGGGGCGATCAGGTCGACGGTCCTTGGGATCTGCGCAAGGCCGTCCGTCGTCGCCTGCGCGAGAACCCCGATGCCATCAAGATCTGGGCTACCGGTGGCGGCATCTGGCGCTGGGACTCCGGCCGCGACCAGCACTACTGCTCCGAGGAGATTCAGGCTGTGGTCGAAGAGGCCAAGATGGTCGGCATCCCCGTGTGGAGCCACTGCTACAACAACCACGCCGCTGCCTACGATTCCGTCCGCTTTGGCTGCGAGCAGCTGATCCACGGCTTCGATATCGATGAGCGCACCATGGACCTCATGGCCGAGCAGGGCACCTTCTTCACCCCGACGATCGCCTTCCTGCCCACCTGGTACGCCACCTATCCGCCCGTCTACGTCCCCGAGCTGCACGACAAGTACGAGGGCACCCTGGTCGAGAAGGAGCTGCAGCGCAACTACGACTGCCTGCGCGAGGCCAAGAAGCGCGGCGTCGTCATGACGATCGGCTCCGATTCCTTCTCCTTCGTCACCCCGTACGGCACCTGCTCCATCGAGGAGATGTACGAGTTCGTCGACAAGATCGGCTTCACCCCGGTCGAGACCATCACCTGTGCCACCCTCAACGGTGCCAAGATGTGCCACATCGAGGACGAGACCGGGTCCATCGAGGCCGGCAAGTGCGCCGACCTGCTGGTCGTCAACGGTGACGTCGCCGCCGACATCCACGTGCTCAACACCGACAACATGGACGTCATCATGAAGGACGGCTGGATTGTCGAGGGCGGCACCTTCGGCGAGGCAAACAAGTACAGCGCCTAAGCTACCGTTCATCGATGGCTTGATGTAAAACACAGTATTTGATTGCATAATGCAATGGAGAGGGTCGCTTGCGGCCCTCTTTATTGCTATGGGGTGCGTCGGTAAGAAGGAGATGACGGTGGATCTCAATAGGCTGATTCTGGGCAAGAGCTACAACTCTACCAAGGTCTTTCGTACCGCTCAGCATGTGGTTCAAGCCATCTTGCTCGGTATTGTCGTTCCGCTGCTTATCCTGCTGCTCATCTGGGATCTAACCGATAATCCCAATCCCGTTCCGGCCGTTGTCGTCATTGCCGGCTTGGTCATGCTGTGCTTCTTCTTCTCGTACGTCTTTGTCGTTCCCGACGACCTCACATCGAGCGCAACCGACCGCACGCTCGCCATCGCTTCAAAAATATTCGCCTACACGTCGCGCGGCCTTACGCCCGAAGCTGCCCTAGGCGCCTCTAAGATCATCCTGTCCGAAACTATCGCCTCTGCCATCTGCTTTACCGACGGCAAGCAGGTGTTGGCAAGCTGGGGCGAGGACTCGGCAAAATGCCCCGCGGGCACCCCGGTGGTGCTGCGGACTACGCTCAAC
This sequence comes from uncultured Collinsella sp., assembly GCA_958421655.1. Classification (GTDB taxonomy): domain Bacteria; phylum Actinomycetota; class Coriobacteriia; order Coriobacteriales; family Coriobacteriaceae; genus Collinsella. Next base: position 8,388 of record CATZMG010000002.1, on the reverse strand, counting down.
GTGATCAACAGCGGTGAGCAAAGCGTGTTCTCGCGCGATGCCTCGACCGAGACAGGTGGCTACTTTCCGCGCCTGCGCGCCGGTATTGTCGCACCGCTTACCGTGCGCGGGCATTGCGTGGGCACGCTCGAGCTGTATTATCCCCGTCTGAGCAGCATCGATATGCGCCAGACGGCGCTTGCCTCGGGCTTTGCCGACCTCATTTCCACGCAGCTTGCGAGCTTTGAGCTCGAGCGCCAGGACGAGCTTACGGCCCGCGTGGAGCTGCGCGCCTTGCAATCGCAGGTCGATCCTCATTTTCTGTTTAACACCATCAGCACCATCGTGTCGCTCGTTCGAACCGAGCCCGACAAGGCGCGATCGCTGCTGATCGACTTCTCCAATTACTATCGTCAGACGCTTTCTGATTCCGATACGCTCACCACGCTCGAGCACGAGGTGGAACAGGGTACTCGTTATATCAATCTTATGCAGGCCCGGTATGGCGACGGCCGTTTGCGCGTCTCGGTCGATATCGACTTTGAGGTGCGCGATTGCATGGTGCCGCCGTTTATCTTGCAGCCGTTGCTCGAAAACTGCATCAAACACGCGCAGCGCGAGACCGAGCCGCTTTCTATTCGTGTTAGGGCTTTCGAGACCGATGACGGTTTGGAGATCATCGTCGAGGACGATGGCATCGGTATGAGCGAAGAGGTCTGCGCGCATCTGTTTGAGCAGCATCGCCTGGAGGAGCCCGAGAGCATTACCGCCGACGGCTCCATCAAACGAGGCTGCGGCTTGGCGCTCTTCAACGTGCTTCAGCGCATCCATTTCTTTTACGGAGAAGATTCTGGCATGCGCGTGAAGTCCCAGGAGGGCGTTGGCACGCAGGTCATCGTCGAGCTGAACGGCGAGCCGCATGAGCCGGCGCCGTTGACGGCGTAGCACGCGGTTGGATTGAGAGAAAAAGAGGGGAAGCACATATGTCCGAAGGCTGGAACATCTTGGTGGTTGATGACGAACCTCCCATTAGGGCCGAGCTACGCTATCTGTTGGAAAAGGATACGCGTGTGGGCCAGATTGCCGAGGCGGGCAATGTCACCGAAGCCGTGGAGTCGATTCTGTCGAACAAGCCCGACGTGCTATTTTTAGACATTACCATGCCCGGTCGCTCGGGAATTGAGCTTGCCGAGACGCTGCAGAACCTAAAGACGCCGCCGGTGGTTGTGTTTGTGACGGCGTTTGCCGAGTATGCGGCCGATGCCTATAACCTCGATGCCGTCGATTATGTCGTCAAGCCGGTCGAGGACGCACGCCTGTCAAAGGCACTCGACAAGATCGAGGCAGCCTTGGGTGTCCGTCGTGTTATCCACGCTCCGCGCCAGCCTTTGCGTCTGACGGTGGACCGCGGGGGCAAAAAGGTGTTCATTCCCGCCGCAGACGTCTGCTACTTTGAGGCGCGTGCCGATTTTTGCAACGCCGTCTGCGCCGAGGGAACATACCTGATCAATGAGTCGATTTCCTCGCTCGAGCGGCGCCTGGCCCCCGAGGGCTTTATCCGTGTCCACCGCAGCTATCTGGTCAATTTGGAGGACGTGCACAATGTCGAGATCGGTTCCACGGGTCTTATGGAACTCAGGCTCGATCGCGTAACCTCGACGGTGCCCGTGTCCCGCCGTCGCGCTGCCGAGGTTAAAGCACACTTGGGGCTTGCGTAGACGGTCTGCGTGCCGTCGTTTACCATCGCAGGTTTGGCATGGGCGCGCGGTGGGCATAATGGGTGGCATCGAATGAAATCGAAAGGATCATTATGCCCGCGCTTATCACCCATCATCTGTTTGGCGAGGAAAGCATCGACCGTCTTCCGCAGGGCGTCATCACGTCCGATGAAGAGCGCATTGCCTTTATCTTGGGCAACCAAGGCCCCGACCCGTTTTTCTTTCACATTCTGACACCGCGTGTTTCCGACTGCACGCTGCTGGCGCAGGTCATGCATCGGTCGCGCATGTCTCGCCAGTTCGCGTGCCTGCGCGACGGCGTGTCGCATCTGCTGCCGCGCGACGCCAGCTTGGGTCGCGCCTTTGCGCTGGGCCTGCTGTCTCATTACGTGCTCGACCGCAACGCCCATCCTTTTGTCTATGAGCAGCAGTTTGGCATCGTGGAGTCCGATTCAGAGCTTGAGGATTCGAGCAGTCAGGTTCATGCCGTGATCGAGAGCGACCTGGATGTACTGATGCTGCAGCTTAAACGCGCCGGCGCTACGGTCGACGATTACCCGCCGGCGGGCGAGATCGTCACCACCGATCGCATCAATCGCGTGGCCGGCGTGCTGATGAGCTATGTTGCCGGACGCGTGTACGGCATTGACATTCCGGCGGGGGAGTACGGTGCTGCCGTTGCCAATATGCAGCGACTTTACCGCGCGATTGAGCCGGCCGGCTCCGCAAAGACGCGCGCGATCTCGCTGGTTGAGGGCTTGGTGCACGACTACTCGCTGCTCGATGGCCTTGCCCATCGCGTGACGACGGAGCTGCCCGAGCGCACCGGTAACCTGGGCCATCTGACATGGAAGAATCCCTTTACCGACGAGGTCTCGAACGAGAGTTTCCCCGAGGTCTTTGATCGCGCGCTGGTCGATTACGAGTGCACGGTCGCACGTTTTATCGAGACCGGTGACATGGATGCCGTGACCAGTCACGTCAACTACAGCGGTCGCGTGCTCAATGCCGATGAGGAGTTCGACCGCGAGGAATAGGGCCCGTGCGTGCCCCTTTGCCGAATCCTTACCGGCGGTTCTGGACAATTGGGGTACGATGAACTAACTGCATATCGGGCGAATACGAAGGGTCCCTGTCCATGAAATACACCAAGCTCGAGCGTAACTGGGTTATGTATGATGTGGGCAATTCGGCCCTCGTGCTGCTCAATACCTCGGTGGTGCCCATTTACTTTAACGCCATCAATACCGGCGCTTCTTCGGCCGACCTGGTGGTCGCCTGGGGCAATGCGCAGACGATTGCCTCGCTGGTCATCGCCATGCTCATGCCCATTCTGGGCGCGCTTGCCGACTACGCCGGCAACAAGATCAAGTTCTTCTTGGGCTTCTTCCTCACGGGCCTGGTGCTTTGCTTGGCGCAGGCTATCCCAATGTCCGCCATGGCATTTTTGACCGTGTACGTGCTGTGCACCATCGGCCTTAACTCTTCTATGACGTTCTACGACGCCATGCTGCCCGACATTACCACCGACGAGCGCATGGACGCCGTGTCCAGCTCGGGCTATGCCTGGGGCTACATCGGTTCCACCGTGCCGTTCGTCATCTGCCTGGCGCTCATCATGGGTGGCCCCGCTCTTGGCGTCCCTACCATGCTGGCAACGCGTCTGTCGTTTATCATCACTGGTGCCTGGTGGCTCATCTTTACCCTGCCGCTCATTCGCACCTATAAGCAAAAGTACGGTCGCGAGCGCGGTCCCGAGGACACCATCGGCCACATCGTGGGCGGTGTGTTCTCCGAGGTCGGACACACCATGCGCGAGATCGCCCACAACAAGACCGTGCTGGTCTACATGATTGCGTTCTTCTTCTATATCGACGGTGTGCACACGGTCATTTCCATGGCTACCAGCTACGGCTCGGCTTTGGGCATCGATTCGACCCAGTTGGTCCTGGCGCTGCTCGTCACGCAGTTCGTGGCCTTTCCGTCCGCCATCATCTACGGCAAGCTCGCCGGACGCGTGGGCACGCTCAACATGATCCTGGTGGCAGTCGCCGCCTACATGGGCATTGTGCTGTTCGCCGCGTTCTTCCTAAAGACCGCCTTTGAATTCTGGGTGCTTGCCATTATGGTCGGCCTGTTCCAGGGCGGCGTGCAGGCGCTTAGCCGTAGCTACTTTGGTCGCATTATCCCCAAGGAAAAGTCCAACGAGTACTACGGCTTCTTTGACATCTTCGGTCGCTATGCAAGCGTCATGGGCACTTTCCTAGTGTCGGTCGTCACCTCGCTGACCGGCAACCCGTCGCTGGGCGTCCTTTCCATTGGCGTGCTGCTGATCGTTGGCTTTATGCTGCTGGTCCGCCTGTCCCGCATGACTCGGGCGGCAGAGCATGCCGCATAGGAGCGAGCGGCTATTGTGCCTGTCCACGGTACTCTTTTGGGGTTATCCGCAATAAACATTGCGACTTGCGAGCAATGATTTGCCCAAGTGGGTATGATGGAATCAGCTAGGTCGCGGGGCGTCGCCTGTGTTTGGCGGCGTCCCGTTTTTGTGTTGCAGGGAGGGTAAGGCATGAACGCCACAGTCGTGATTCCAACGTATTGGGCGGGCGATGACGCTTGCGCAAACGCCCCTGGCACCTATGACCATTCGACGCGACTCAACGCCGACAATCCCGAACTCGACCGCTGCCTGGCCTCGCTTGAGCAGGTACGTGACATCCCGCGCATCATCCTTTTGGTGGTCTGTCCCGTTTCTGCCACAGCCGATGTGTCGCTGCGCGTGCACGAGATTGTCGACGCGCATCCCACGCTCAAGGTCACCGTTGTCACCAACACCCAGGCCTCGCGCATTGCAGACCGGGTTGCTCAGATCGCGCCCAAGGGTTCGGGCGAGTGCGTGAGCCTGCGAGGCTACGGTGCCATCCGCAACATGGGGCTAGCCTGTGCCGCTGTGCTGGGGCATGACGCGGTTATCTTTTTGGATGACGATGAGACTGTCATCGACGCCGACTTTATGAAGCGCGCGACCTATGCGTTGGGGCAGCAGACACGTCAGGGCTTGCCGATCTTGGTCAAGAGCGGCTATTTCTACGATCGCGACGGCTCGCCGCTGGCTCCCACGGACAAGGCGGGCATCTGCCATCGTTGGTGGACCAAGCGCATCGAGTTCAACCGTTGGATGAAAAAGGCGCTCTCGGGCACCCGCATCTCGCGCTCCAACTACGTGTGCGGCGGCCTGATGGCCCTGCACGCCCGCGCCTTTACGCGTGTAGCCTTTGACCCGTTTATCACCCGCGGCGAGGACTTGGATTACCTCTTTAACATGCGCATGTTTGGCTACGACGTGTGGTTCGATAACGAGTGGACCGTGCGTCATCTGCCTCCGGAGTCCGAAAAGCGCTCACCGCGCTTTATGCAGGATGTATACCGTTGGTACTACGAAAGGGCAAAGTTGACATTCGCCGCGCATCAAAAGGAGCTCATTCCCGTTACGGCGGCATCGCTCATGCCCTACCCGGGCCCGTGGATTTCGCGCGAGCTCGACGACCGCGTGCGCAAGACCGCTATGGTCCGCAGCGTGTTTACCCGCGAGCATGAGGGCTACCTGCGCATCTGGCGCCATGGTATCGACGAGGCAAAGGCCTATGCGCGCCAAAACGCTGCAAGCTACCTGCGTTTCCAGAGCTTTTGGCCCAAGATCATGGACGGGCTTTGGCGTGACGCACAACTGATCAGTATCCTGGAGGGGGCCGAATGATCGACCGCCGCGCCCAGCGCGATAGTTCAATATCAATCTTTCGCATCATTGCCGTTGCCTGCGCCATTTGCGTGCTGGTGTACTTTATTTTTGCCTTGGTGACCGGTATCGAGCCGATCGCCACGGTGATTGCCTGCGCGCTGCTGTGCATCTTTCTGTGCATCTTTATCTTTTTGACGCTCAATCCCGATTCGGTGCGCTCCCAGTACACCGAGGAGACGCTCTCGGTGGCCTCGGCCATGCTTGAGGACATTAAGGGCGGTCTGACGCAGGAGTCGGCGCGTTTGGTGTGCCGGCGCATTTTGCCCGAGACGCGCGCCATGACGGTGGCCATCACCGACGAGGGCAACGTGTTGGCCTGCGCAGGCGAGTTTGAGGAAAAACTACTGCCAGATTCTCCCATCCACACGCTTGCCACACGCTACGTTATCGAACATGGCATCGTGCAGTCGTTCAACCGTATGGTGGATGTCGTGGGCTCGGATGGCTCGCACAACCAAGTCCCCGCCGGCATTATCGCCCCCATCAAGGTGGGCGATCGTACCGTCGGCACGCTCAAGTTCTACTACAAGACCCCGCGCGCCGTCGACCGTACCCAGTACGCGCTTGCCTCGGGCTTTGCCGAGATCTTGTCCACGCAGCTCGCCATCCACGAGCTCGAGGTGCAAAAGGAACTCACGGCGCGCGCCGAGGTGCGTGCGCTGCAAGCGCAGATTAACCCGCACTTCCTGTTCAACACGCTGAACACCATTGCATCGTTTACGCGCACCGACCCGCTGCGGGCCCGCGAACTGCTTCGTGAGTTCTCATCGTTCTATCGTGCCACGCTCGACAACTCGGGATCGCTTATTCCGGTCTCGCGCGAGGTTGCACAGACCAAGCGCTACCTTACCTTTGAGAAGGCCCGCTTTGGCGAGGACCGCGTGCTTGCGACGTTCGATGTGTCCGAGGACGTGGAAGATACGCTGGTGCCGGCGTTCGTGATCCAGCCGATTGTCGAGAACGCCGTACGTCATGGTATGGGCGATGACGACGCCCTGAGGATCGACGTGACCGTTCACCAAGACGGCGAGGATGCAATCTTGATTGCCGTGGCCGATAATGGCGTGGGCATGGATGAGGGTACCGCCGCCAGACTGTTTGACGAGCGCTCTGCCCGTCCCGACGCCAGCTCTCCCCAGGGTGGCGGCGCCGGTGTGGCCATGCACAATATTTCGGAGCGCATCCATCGCTTTTATGGGCCGCACTCCTATACGCGTGTCGAATCGGCGCCGGGCAAGGGCACCAAAGTGCTCCTTCATCTTGATTTGTCAGAGAGCATCTTTGACATTCAAGAGTAAAATAAAAGGCTACGGGCTCAACGTCATGCGACGGATGCCCGGCGTAGTTAGTTGACGAAAGGTTTTATCCCTATGCTGCGTGCGATGATTGTGGATGATGAGGCGCCGGCTCGCTCGGAGCTTCGCTTCCTGCTCGAGCAAACGGGCAAGATCGGCACGATCACGGAGGCGTCGAGCGTCCGCTCCGCCATCGAGATGCTTATGGAAAGTCGCGTGGATGTCGTGTTTCTCGATATCTCGATGCCCGGTGCCTCGGGCCTGCAACTTGCCGAGGCGCTGCATAAGCTCAAAAATCCGCCGGCGATCGTGTTTGTGACTGCGTATAGTGACCATGCGGTCGAGGCATTCGACGTGGATGCCGTCGATTATCTGATGAAGCCGGTCGAAGAAGCTCGCTTGGATCGCGCGATCGAGAAGGTCATGCAACGCGCCAAGCCGGTTACGGACAGCAAGGTGACCATCGAGCGTATCCCGGTGGAAAAGGGCGGCCGCAAGGTGCTCATTCCCGTGGACGACATTCGCTTTATCATGGCTAAGGACGATTACTCCTGCATCTATACCGTCGATGATCGCTTTTTGTCGACGACCTCGCTGGCGCAGTTTGAGGCCAAGCTCTGCGACTTTGGCTTCTTCCGTGTTCACCGTCGCTATATCGTCAACTTGGCGTGCGTCACGGACGTCGAGACGGTGCCCTCGGGTGCCATCCAGCTGGGCATTACGGGCGTCGACGAACGCGTGCCGGTTTCGCGCCGCCGCGTCGTGCCGCTCAAGAAGGCTCTGAGTCTCTAGCACACTGGCCCCGCAGCCCTGTAGACCCATCGTCTGCGGAGCCGTGGGGCCTTTTTGTATGTATCTGCCGAATCGTTTTTTTGCGGAAGGGATCCCATGAACAGTGCAAGCGCCAAGCGCATCGACATCATCTCGGACACCCACGGCTATTTATCGCCTGCGCTCCTGGACGAGCTTGAGGGCGCGGATCTGATTATCCACGCCGGCGACCTCACGTCAGAGATGGACTACGAGCACCTATGCACCATCGCCCCCGTGCGGGCCGTACTGGGCAACAACGATTACTACCGCGACTACGGTCCCGATGTAGACCGTCTTGCGCTCTTTACCTACGAAGGCCTCAAATTCGCCGTAGCCCACTACCGCGAAGACCTTCCGGTGGGATCCGTAGACGTAGCCATCAACGGCCACACCCACGTAACCAAAGAAGCCCAAGTGGGCCGTTGCTTAGTCCTCAACCCGGGCAGCGCCAGCTACCCCAGAGGCACCCGAGGCCCCACCATGGCCAGAATGCTAGTAAAAGACGGCAAGATCATAAGCACCAAATTTATTGATCTAGAGTAACCACAACAAAAACGGGGGATGCAAATGCGTCCCCCGTTTCCATTTGAGCCAAAGGCAGAGCTTCAACAAAAACAATCAGACCAACCCCGCCGAGGAGCACGCGGGCTAGCCGCGCAGCGGCGCACGCCCGCAAAACTGGTTGAATAATGTGACGGCAGGGAGGGCTTCCGGGGCTGAGGGCGGGGGTTAAGTTTGTCGCGAGTTCCGCACGCAAAGGAAAGCACTTAATGTGCTTTCCGTC
>CATZMG010000001.1 GCA_958421655.1 uncultured Collinsella sp. | reverse complement strand
GTTGGGGCCAGGCCCGATTTTGCCTCTTGACAATGTCCTGCTCATATTAAAAGGAACGTCCCCAGGTGCCAAGGGTGTCCCCAACGACTAGTTGAATGGGGTCGGGATTGGAGCTGGGGAGGTAGCGGATTTCTAGCTCTATGCCGAGTTCTTGCAGCTCTTTGAAGGCGGCGACGTCTGTGTCGTCTACGGCAACTGTGGGCGTCGCGGGACGCTTGCCCTCCCCTGCTTGCATGTGACCGATACTGATCTTGGTAATGGGCAAACCGCCCTTGACCAGCGCGAGCGCATCCGCGGGCGACGCCACCATGATGAGAATCCATTGACGCGGCGTTGCGGTATGAATGATGTCGATGGTCCTTTGCACTGAGAAAAACCGCGTCCACACGCCCTCGGGCGCCGCGACCCTCATAGGCGCCCACTTGCGCGAATCCGCCGCGATTTCGTCGTTGACGATTAGGACGAGGTTGGAACCCACAGCCTCGTTCCACAGCTCAACGTCTTGCCCGTAAATAAACCGATCATCGATACGTGTGAGAAGGATCTTGGGTTGAGCCATGGCAGCCCCATTCTGTTTGAGACCCGTAAGAGCAAGACATCACGTCTCCAATATTAGTGCATTTAAAGTGAGAAAAGCCGTCAGAACACTTGCGCGGATTTGCGATGTCCCGTATCATAGACAGCCGTTGACGCCTCAGTTGCGTCACCACATGTCCGCCAGCGTAGCTCAGTTGGTAGAGCACCGCTCTCGTAAAGCGGGGGTCACCGGTTCGAGCCCGGTCGCTGGCTCCATTGCACAAGATAGCCGCCTTCGGGCGGCTTTTTTGTTGCCGATTTTGAGTACGTGTGTGCCAATCCAAGCATCGCCACGTCAATTCGCCCACTCGGTGGACTTCGGGTTTAATGCTTAGGGGCGGGGATTTACCAAAGTGAAAAATTAATGAAAAGAAACCCAGTGCAACAAATGCCATGGTGAGGGCTCGAATTGGCCATATAGATCTAAAATAGTCACGATATACAAATGTCGAGAGACGTTGGGGATAGAGATGAAAAGAACTAAGGGCTTTCTTTTGTTGGTAATGATGCTGCTCGGACTGTTCTGCCTGAGTGGCCCTTCTTGGGCCGAGGCTGCCTGTCCTGAAGGTGAGCCTCAGCAGTCTTATACGGGCAGCCTGCTGATAACTGCTAAGGAGGGCGATGCCGACTCTCAGTCTGGGGTAAATCCCCTTGCCACTTTTGAGGGGGACGGCGGAACGGTCAAGCTTGACCATATTGGTAGCGGGATTTTGAGGTGGCAAGTTCTTCCGGACAAAATTGCGAACGATCCCTTCTCTTTTGCTGGAACGATATATCTATACAAGGTTGTGAGCGGAAAACAAAAATACGTCGATTGCTATCCGACAAATGGGTCTGGAATTGCATTCACCGGCATTTCGGGGCAGATTGATACACATGTACGAAAGGGAACCTATGTGGTGCGTTGGGTTGGAGCTGCTGCAGGCCCGATATGGATTGCGGTCTTGCGCCCCGATGTCCAAATAGGTTTCTCTCTCTAGACGGGAAGTTGCTCATGGACGCCATATATGACGGAGATGACTGGGTCGATCATTATACTTGGCGCCTGGTCGGCTCGAACGACAATGGGGATGTGGTGTTTGATGGACTATGTCCAAAGCATCTCCATCCTTTTGTCTCGTCGTTAATTGAGAGTTCCGCTCGTGTTGCCCCCTACAGCTCGGCATCGCTTCATGATACGGACGTTTTGAAGACCATAGGGGAATCAATTGACGAGGGCACGATGAGCGGCCCGCTGTTTTCTCGGCTTGTGGGGCTAGATGAGATTGGCTCGAAACGACTGCTTGCGGGCGAAAAAGTGGAACTCACTTATCGGTCGATGATTTCAATCCTGCGGCTAGCCGATGTTCTTCGCAAATAAATCCAAGCACAACGCCGCCGATAACTCCCCTACTCAACAAAAAGCCCCGCCAACCGCAATCCCCAAGGGGACCGCGATTAACGGGGCTCAAGCGCGCTCCTCAATGGAATCACGCCAACACGCGAACAGCTCAGCCGAGTAGCGCGCTATTCCTCCCAGTAAGCGTCTGCAAGCAGCTTAAAGCAGATCTTCTTGACCGGCTGTGCGCCATCGCCCGGGAACTCGAGCGTGGGCATGTGAGGCTCGCCGGCAACGAACAGCGCAAACTTGTCGTCGGCAAGATCGCCGGCGATCGAGGCGTCGGAATCGACAAGATCGTAGTCGTCCTTCTCGTCAAACTCCTGGACCAGCGTCAGGCTGCCCGTGGCGACCTTAAAGGCCTCGCGACCCTCGACGTCGATCTGCAGGTCGTGATAGCGCTGATGCGTCTCGTAGTGGGCCTCGGCCTCGGGACGCGTCGTGGGAGCCATGACGTTCGCATAGACCTTTTCGCCCAGAATCGGATGGCTGCCGACCTCGAGCTGCGCCGGGTCGTTCTCCTCGAGCCAGTCGATCAGCACGTCGAGGCCCTTGAGCATTCCGCGGTACTCCTCGATATCGCCCAGTGCACCGTAAATCATCTAAATCCCCTCTCGGATCGTTCCTTTGGCGGCTACTCGATAAACGCGTTACCGACGCTGTTGCCGCCCACATACGTCTCGACCAGGGTAAGGTCGGGATTGAACACGACAACGTCGGCGTCGCGCCCCGGCATAATGCTACCGCACTTGTCGTCAACATGAGCTAGCAAGCGATGCCGGAGCCGTCGCCCAAACTCTTACAGCTCAGTCACAACAACGCCGTTGTAGACCTCGTCCCAACGGTCCATGACCAGATGGCCGGTCATGGGATCCATGGCATTGAGCTTGCCGCAGGTGTTGGCGGTACGCAGCACCGTCTCGTCGTCTGCGCCAGCAGCGATGGCATGTGCGAAGCCTGCGATAGTGGAGTCACCAGAGCCCGTGGCGTTAACGGCAGGGATATCGGGCGTCTTTGCGCGGAACGCACGGCCATTGTGGAAGCCAACGGAGCCGGCAGCGCCCATGGACACGACGACCCAGGGGATATCGGAAAAGCGGGCATCAGAGGCGAGCGCGGCGCGGAGCTCGTCCACATCGTCGGTGGTAAAGCTCGTGCCCAGAAGGCCGTTGATCTCGGTCAGGTTAGGCTTGACCAGCTCGGGCTTAATTTCGGACTTAAGGGCGGCCTCGAGCGAAGCGCCCGAGGTATCGAGCAGCACCTTGGCGCCGGCGTTCTCGGCAATGCCCGTGATCTTGGCATAGTAGTCTGCCTCGACACCGCGGGGCAGAGAACCCGAAATGGTGACAACGTCGGCCTTGCCCGCAAGCTCGGTAAACTTGGCGGTAAAGGCATCGAGCTCCTCGGGGGCAATTGTCGGGCCGCTCTCGAGCAGCTCGGTCTGGTTGCCGGCGTGGAGAATGTTAAGGCAAATGCGAGTCTCGCCCTTGATGGGCACAAAGTCGTTGTTAATACCGTTGGCGTCCATGAGCTCAGCCATGTAGGCGCCCATGTGGCCGCCGAGCAGACCGGTTGCCACAACGTCGTCGCCCAGCTGACCCAGCACACGGGCCACGTTGAGGCCCTTGCCGCCGGCGGTCTTTTCGGGCGTCACGCGGTTGACGTCGTCGATAATGAGCTCATCGAGCTGATAGCGCGTATCGACAGACGGGTTCATCGTAACGGTGAGGATCATTTTTAGCTCCTTATCTCGCAGGCTCCTTGTGCCTCGCGATACGAGTCGACAAAACGGAATTACAGAATCTCAATCGTGAACGAGCGTACGATGGTCTCCTTGGGCTTGGCGACAAGGCAGCCGCGCTTATGCTCAAGTACGTCGTCCTCATCGGAGCAGGTCGAGAGGCCGCCCCAGGGTTCAACTGCAACAAAATCGCCCTCGGGCTTACTCCACACAATGAGATACGGGAAGCCCTCAAAGCTCAGGCGGACGCCCTTGTCCTCCCCCTTCTTAGAAAGCGTAACCTGACGGCTCTCGAGCACGTCAAAGATGGTCTCCGCAAAATCGAAGAGCTCGTGCGACAGGGGCAGCGTCTTTCCCACCATGGGGTTCTTGGAGCGGTTTGCCACGTCAATCAAGCCAGTCGAGGGAACGGCGGTGCAGAGCTCCGCAGCCTCGTCTTTCTCAAAGCGCAACTCGTAGTCCGTATAGGCCTCGCCCTCATCGAGCGGACACCTAAAGCCGGGATGACCGCCGATAAAGAACGGCATGTCCTCGGTCCCCTCGTTGGTCACCTCATAGGAGACGCGCACGGCGGTATCCTCGAGCGTATAACGAGCGACAAGCTTAAACGGGTACGGATAATCGCTCAGCAGCGCGGCGTTATCCTCCGAAGCCAGGCACATCGCCAGCTCGTTCTCGCCTTGGCTCAGCAGCTTCCACTCCTGTTTGCGCGCAAACCCGTGGCGAGCGAGCTTTACATGATGCCCGGCAAACGTCATGGCGCTGTTGTCGCGCAAGCCTCCGCAAATCGGGAAGCAAATCGGTGCCTGGCCAGACCACACGGCGGGATCGCCCTGCCACAGATACTCGCGACCTCCGGCCTCAATCGAGGTAAACGAACCGCCAGCCGTGGACACCTTAATAGAAATCGAATCGTTGGAGAGAGCGTATTCCATTGCCCATCCTTTCGAACAACTGCTTTTTTGCTCGCAAGAACCCGTCTCGGCCCTGACCAAAGGACAAACCCGCACGTTCATCGACGCGTCCGGTATCCCAGCCATGTAACGGGGTACCATACAGACATTGATGCAATTACAGCTGAAAGGCCTTCTTATGCGAACCATCATCCTCTACGCCTCGCGCCATCACGGCAATACGAAAAAGCTCGTGGACGCCATCGTCGAGGCACACCCCGAGATCGATACCCTCGACGTCAAGGCGCTTGGCAAAAACGAGTATCCCAACCTGCACGAATATCATCTGATCGGTGTCGCCACGGGAATCTATTACTCCGAGATCGACAAGGACATGGCACGCGTGCTCACGAACGTGCTGCAGCCGCAGGACAAGGTGTTTGGCCTTATGACCTACGGTGGCAAAAACAAGTGGTACGGCAAGGATATCGATGGCATCTGCCGCATGAGGCAGGCCATCTTTATGGGTGTCTACGGCTGCCCCGGCTTTGATACGTGGGGGCCGTTCAAGCTCGCCGGCGGTGTCCAAAAGGGACACCCGACCGCCGAGGAAATTAAGGGCGCCGTCGACTTCTTCGACAAGATCGAAGACGAGTATGGCGACATCATCGTCGAAGAGTACGCCAAGCGTGAGAAGCGTCTAGCCTACGAAAAGGAGCATCCTGCGGGAGGTCTTGTGGCCGGCGTCAAGCGCACGGCAAAGAAGATCGCTAACAAGCTGTAACTGTGAAGGTGCTTTTGAGCGTTTAACCCATACGGCGGGTCCGAGCAGATTCGGGCCCGCCGTCTTTTTCTATCGTTACTCGGTAAAGGCGTTGCCGACGCTCTGGCCGCCAACATACGTCTCGACGAGGGTGAGCTCATGGTCGAACACGACAAAGTCGGCGTCGCGACCCGGCATGATGCTGCCGCACTTATCCTCGATGTGCGCGGAGCGTGCCGGCACCTCGGTTGCCATGCGAATGGCGATATCGGCGCTGGCGATGCCCCAGTCGACGATGTTCTTGACGCCCTGGGCAAGCGTGAGCACCGAGCCGGCAATGCTCTTGCCGTCAGCGAGCCAGCACAGGTTGTCCTTCATGATGACGTCCATGCCACCACTGGTGTAGCTGCCCTCGGGCATGCCGCCGCAGCCCAGGCAGTCAGTGATGAGCACCGTGTGTTGCCAGCCCTTTGCCTGCAGCAGCGCCTTGATGGCGGCAGGGTTAACGTGCTTGCCGTCACAGATGATCTCGGCGTAGGTCTCGGGCGTGGACATGGCAGCGCCCACGACACCGGGCTCACGGTGATGCAGCCCGCGCTGACCGTTATAGGTATGCGTAAAGCAGCTGGCACCGGCGTTGATAGCGGCGATGCACTCATCGTAGGTGGCGTCGGAGTGACCGATGCTGGTCACCACGCCCTTGGCGTTCAGAGCGGCCGCATAAGCAGCGGCACCGTCGCGCTCGGCCGCCATGGCGCTCTTAACGATGCGACCACCCGCAGCCTCCTGCCACTGATCGAAGACCTCCTCGGAGGGATCGATCAGGTAAGCGGGGTTCTGCGCGCCCACGTGCTTCATGGTAAAGAAGGGGCCCTCCAGGTAGATGCCCTGAATGCGAGCACCGCAGAAGTCGGGGCCGCGACCCTCGTCCGCCTGAGCGATGGCGGCGCAGGCGTCCTTGATCTGCTCGACGCCATCGGTGAACGTCGTGGGCAGCCAGCTGGTGGTGCCGCGACGGGCGAGCTCGGTCGAGCTGATATCGATGCCCTCGGGATCGTTATCGGTAGTTGAGTGGTTGTAGAAGCCATGGATGTGAGTATCGACCATACCCGGTGCGATCCACGATCCCGTGTAGTCCTTAATCTCACAAGAGGGCTCGTCGGCCTGCCAGGCGCCAAAGACGCCATCCTCGACCATAAGATAGCCGCCCAGTTGCGGGCCTGCCGGCAAGAAGAACTTGTCAGCCTTAATTGCGTACGTGCTCATATGCACTCCTTGCTTCTAAAGCAGTTGACTTTAGTGATGCTTATACCCAGCTCACGTAAAACAAAAAGCGCCCGCCCGCCGTTATGAGCGGACGGGCGCCCTTACAGGGGGACGCGATTAAGCGGTGAAGGGGTGAATCGTCACGCCCTTAACCACGCGGTTGACCGTGCCGGTGGGGCTCGGCGTATCGGGTGTGTTGCCCACGCGCACGGAGTTGAGCAAGCTGATAGCCTGGGCAAACATCACGAACGGCAGAGCAAGGTAGCCCTCGGGAAGTGCCTCGTAGCCCTTAAAGGTGAAGGACTCACCCTCATAGACGGTGGCACCTTCCTGCTGAACGGCGATGGTGTGCTGAGCGATCTCGTCGCCACCGATCTCGTTGAGGATGTCGATGTCGTACTGACGGGTGTAGGCGTCGTTATTGACGAACACGAAGACGAGCGTCTTATCGTCGACGAAGGACTTAGGTCCGTGACGATAGCCCATGGAGGTGTCGTAGGAAGTAGCGACCAGACCGTGAGCGAGCTCAAGGATCTTGAGCTGACTCTCCTGGGCAAGGCCACCGAAGGAGCCAGAACCCAAGTAGGTCACGCGGTTGAAGTCGCCAGCCAGGTAATCGGCGATCTCGGACTCGCGAGCGATAACCTCCTCGCCCATCTTGGCGATGGTCTCGACCCACTCGGCCTTCTGCTCGTCAGAGGCAGTGTCGAAAATAAGGGTGGAGAGCAGGGTCATGCAGGAATAAGAACCGGTCATGGCGAAGCCCTTGTCGTTGGCGCGCGGAATGAGCAGCGTCAACGCATTGGGATCATCGGCAGACTCGACGGCGAGCTTGCCCTCGGGAGCGCAGGTGATGTTGAGGAACTTGACGTTGTGGACGAGCTCCTTGGCAACGGCAACGGCGGCAAGGCTCTCGGGGCTGTTGCCAGAGCGGGCAAAGGAAACCACGAGCGTGGGATCCTCGGCGCGCAGGAAGTCGCGCGGAGCGCTCACGATGTCGGTCGTGGCGATGGGCTTAAAGTCGTAGAGATCAGTGTTGCCAGCGTGACGCAGGTACGGGGCGCAGGTATCGCCAACGTAGTCGGACGTACCGGCACCGGTGAAGACAACGGACAGACGACCCTCGCCCATAGCGCGAGCCTCGGCCAGGAAGGCCTCGATGGCCTCCTTGTTCTCGCGATAGATGTTGAGCGTATCACGCCAAAGCTCGGGCTGCTGAGCAATCTCGGCCGTGGTGATCTGGGCGCCGAGCTCGGTGAGCTCCTCGACACTCTTCTCGAACATTTCTAATACCTCTCTCTAGAAGTAATCCTCTGACGTGCAATTATACACTTCGGTTGGTTATCTGGTAGTAACCAGTTAAATGCAAAGAATCATCATATGGAAACGATGCGGACACTAGTTGCTACGCTGGTGGTAAACCTTGTATTTAAACTGATCGGCACGAGCAACCGAGAGTGTATACTCCACAACCTCGTTTGACTCGTTATACGTAGTCCTGACCAAATCGAGCACAGGCGAGCCCTCGACAATTCCCAAAAGGTGGGCGTCGGTGGGACGGGCTATGCTCGCATAGAACTCCTCTTCGGCCACGCGAATCTTTTGCTGAAAGTCTTGCTCAATCACATCGTAAAGCGGCTTACGCTCCAGCAGTGGTCGCTTTAGGGACAGAAATTGACGAACCGGTAGATAGCTGCGTTCGACCATCATGGGCATGTTATCGGCAGAACGAAGGCGCTTAAGCTTAAAAATGCGATCACCGATACGCAATCCCATATGCTCGGCCAGATTCTTATCGGCCTCCATCTCGCAAAACTCGAGAATCGTGGTCTCGGGGTCGCGACCCATCGCGCGCATCTGCTCGGTAAAGCTGTAGGACTGCATAAGATTGGTTGCTTTTGCCGAACGGTCGGTCACAAAGGTACCGCGACCGTGCTGCCGAACCACCAGTCCTAAACGCTCCAGTTCCTGCAGAGCCAGGCGTACCGTAGTGCGCGAGAGACCATAGCGCTCCGAAAGTTCGCGCTCGGAAGGAATCATGTCACCGGCGCGATATTCATGGTCGATCTTTTCGGTCAGAATATCGACCAGCTGATCGTACAGCGGTTGCTTACGCGCTCCGATCGCCATCCTATCCTCCCTTTTGCTCGAATTCGGCTAACTACCAAGGGTGTTAAGCATTATCAGTCTGCAACACCCGAATCATCAAGAAAACAAAAGCCGCGTGCTCGAAAGAGCGCGCGGCTTTTAACATACACATGGCTTAAGGGGTCGGGGTGTGAGCCGCGTAGGGACACACCCCTCAAGCTAGAGCCTTACCAGATGCTCGGCCAGAGACCAAGCGGGCCAGCGCCCAGGATGCCAAGGACGAAGAGCAGGAGAATGCCCTTGGTCGGGGTCCAGCTGTGCTTAGCGAACATGTAGTAAAGCAGCAGCGTAAGCATAAGCGGGACGAGCTTCGGGACGATGGTGTTGAGGGTGTCGGCAACAGAGAAGTTGACCGGATCCTCGGTAACGGTAGCGTAGGTCACGGACTCCATGCCGTTGCCCAGATCGGCGACGCCGCACTTGACCTCGTTGCCGTCGGCATCGGTGGCGGTGAGGGCGTTGCCGTCCTCATCGGTCATGGCGATGGTACCGGCCTCAGCGGTCTCGGTATCGATGCCCTCCATACCGGTGAAGTTCTCGGCCTCCTTCTCGGAGACGATCACGGTAGTAGGGGCAAGGCCACGGGTGGTGCCGTTGGGGATCTGGAGGTTGATCTGGGTGCCACCCATGGTGACGACCAGGCAACCGACGACGAAGACGCCCATGATGGAAGCGGCACGCGTGAAGGCCTGCATGTTGGCGGTCAGAGCGTCAATAGCGCTGGTGCCAAGCTTGTAGGACCAGTTCATGAGCCAGAAGCGCAGAGCGAACTGGACGGCGTTGAAGATCACCAGGAAGATGATCGGCGCAGCGGCGTTGCCGTTGATGGCCATGTTGGAGGTGATGCCGGCCGTGATAGGCACGAGCGTCAGCCAGAACAGGGCGTCACCGATACCACCGAGCGGGCCCATTGCGGCGACGCGGACGGCGCGGATCGTGGGGATGTCAACCTTGTTCTGCTCGAGCGAAAGCACGATGCCCATAACAAAGGTGACGAGGAACGGGTGGGTGTTGAAGAACTCCAGGTTGTGGCTCATGGAAGCCGCGAGGTCGTTCTTGTTGGTGTGGATCTTCTCCAGACCGGGGATGATGGAGTAGAGCCAGCCAGCGGCCTGCATACGCTCGTAGTTGAACGAGGCCTGCAGGAAGCAGGAGCGCCAAGCCATCTTGTTGAGGGTCTTCTGGTCGAGCTGCGGAGCAGGAGTAAGATCCTCGTAGTGCTCCGGGATCACATACTCATTAGATGCCATCTTCGAAGTCACCTCCGTCAGAAACAGCTGCACCCTTCAGCTCGGTCTGCTGCTGGAAGTCCCAGAAAGCGATGCCGAAGCCGATGAGAGCGAGGATGAGCAGAGCAGGGGTTGCCAGCGAATCGTTGGCAACGGTGATGAGCGCGAGGCCGAAGCCCATGAGGAAGAAGCCCCACATATCGCGGTTCATCATAACCTTGAGCAGGACGGCGAAGCCGACGAAGCGCATCATGCCGCCTGCAGCGGACAGACCGGTCTGCAGCCACGTCGGGATGGCAGAAGCGATGGTCTGACCGATGGTAGCGCCAGCGATGAAGAACAGGGTGACGACGACAGCGAAGATCAGGCCGAGCAGAGCCATGGCGAAGTAGTTCAGGCGCTCGATGCCCTTGGTGTCCGCGTTGTGAGCCATGTTATCGGCCGTGGACATAAGCGGGGACATAAGCGTGAAGACCAGGGTAACGCCAAGCTGGCCAAGCAGAGCGAACGGAATGGCGAGGCCGACTGCCGCGTTGGGCTCGAGGCCCGTGGCGATAGCGAGAATGGCTGCCATGATGCCGCCGATGACGGCGTTAGGCGGCTGAGCGCCTCCGATCGGCATGTTGCCGATCGTCATGAGCTGATAGGTACCACCCACGAGAAGACCGGTGTTGAGGTCGCCAAGGATAAGACCGATGACGGCGCCGGTGACGATGGGCTGATAGAGAGACTCGAGGAAGTCAAACTGGTCGATTGCCGCGATGAACGTGACAACGAAGACCAGAGCGATCTGGATGATCGAGTATTCCATCTTGCTCCTCCTTTCAAAATGTATGTACGCACTTTGGATATCACGTACAGAACGTCAGGGTTTCACTCCTGACAACGTGGATCACGAGGATTACGAGAAGAGCTTGCTCGTGTCCTCAACAGGCGTGCTCGGAACGCGCCTGATCTCCAACTCCACCCCCAATTCCTGCAGCTCTTTAAACGCAGCGACATCCTCGTCGTTAACTGCGACGGAGGTGGCGACTTGGCGCTTTCCTTCCGACATGTGCATGTTGCCGATGTTTACCTTCTTTATAGGCACACCGCCCTTGACGAGCGTAAGCACGTCTTCCGGTGTTTCGGCCACGATGAAGATCTTCTGGCGCGGGCTCGCCTTGCCAATGACGTCGATGGTCTTCTGCAGGGAGAAGAAACGCGTAGCGACGCCGGCGGGAGCGGCCATCTTCATGAGGTTCTGGCGCATGGTGTTGGACGCCACGTCGTCGTTGGCGACGAGGATGAGGTTGGAGCCCAGAGTGGAGTTCCACTGGGTGGCAACCTGACCATGAACCAGTCGGTTATCGATGCGGGTAAGAAGAATGTTGGGTTCTGCCATGTTGATCAGCTTCCTTTCGATATTTGCTGACGACAGTTACTTGATCTCCTGAATCGCGTAACGCGAAACATCTACGACGGCTCCGGATCGGACTTTGATCTGGACCTTCTCGCCTTCGAAGCCTTTGACGGTTCCGTAGATACCGCCGGCGAAAAGAACCTCCTGACCCGGCTTGAGCTCGGTGTGCAGCTCCTTGAAGTACTTCTGCTTCTTCTTCATGTTGATTTGCGACCAGATGGTGTAAATCAAGCCCATGATGACAAGCAGGCCTAAAAGGGCGACCGAGGAGCTCAGGACGTTGGCTCCGAAATCGGCCATTAAATGCCGTCCTCGTCGCCGAAGATATCCTCTTCCTCGGAGCCGGCAACGGATGCGACCGTCTGGGCGGTGACGCCCGTCTGGCCAACGGTCACGGCCTGCTCGCCAAGCTCGGCGAGCGTGGCATTGCCGCGGAGGAACAGAAGCTCAATAACCATGGGAAGGTTGGTGCCAGTCAGAACCTCGACGTTGTCGACATCCTGGGCAATCATCATCGACTGGTTGAACGGGGTGCCGCCAAGCAGGTCGGTAAAGACAAGCACGCCATCGCACTCCTCGCGCATGGCGGTAATAGCGGCGCGGAGATCCTCACCGTAGGATGCGGCCTGGTCGCCCTCAAAAGGAACGACGGTAAAAGCAGGCTGGTCGCCGGCAACCATAGCGATAGCGCTTGCAAGACCGGGTGCGAACTGTCCATGACCGGTAAGAATAAAGCCAACCATTCAAATTTCCCTTCCGAAGGTGTGTACGATCTGAGTCCGATGATTTTCGGAAGCCAGCGGGCAATCGCCCTTAAAGCTTCTTGGAAAGCGTTCTTTGAAGACCAGTGGTTTCTAAACTGGTAGTAACCACGTGACGTGTTGTTGTCACTATATCACCCCAGAAGAGGCCGCTTTCGTTGATTTATACGGTAAAACGTTTTTGCACCGCTCACGGTGATATTTCGACCGTTTACCGCTCGTTAACACTTCTACCTGCGGTTTTGAAACCGTTTCGAAATGCTTTGGCAAAAGATCGAAACTTTTCCCGTGTCTAAACAACGCAGGGCGGCTAAAAATAGCGTGTAGAAAAATTGCAGGTCATTGTGAAGATATGTGAATTGGTCTTTTTGACTTAATACCAGTTAGAACCAGTTTTGAGATTATCGGTGAACGGTAGTTTTCGACCGTTCACCGGTTACTTGCAATCGTTTGCAGTTGTTTTCCAAGATGAATTAGGGAAACCCGATGGAGCATTGTGCGGGCTCGAGGCCTACCCCAGTGGTTTCGGTAACAAAAAGCCCGCTAGAACGTTGTCCGTTCTAGCGGGCTCAATCAGGTAGATCGGTTAGCGCGCAGTAGTGCAGGCAAACCTTACGCAAACAGGCCGTAGATGCTGATGTTGGCCTTGGCGTAGAGGCCGTTAGCATACTCGGCCCACTTGGAGCTGGCGCTCGAAGCCTGCGAGGAATACTGCTGGTAGGCGGTGTAATAGGCGGTCATGGCCTGCTTATAGGTAGCGCTATCGGCCGTAAAGGCATCGTCAGCGAAGGCCTTAGCGTAGGTGCTATCGGCGTCCTTCCAGGTACCCTTTTCGCTATCCCACTCGTCGCCGGCAAGGTTGATGATGTAGTCGGCGTAGTCCTTGCTCGCGGTCTCCTCGTTGCCGTCAGAAGGCTCGGTCGGGGCGGTCGGCATACTTGCGGAGCTATCGCCCACCTTCTTCTTGTAGAGCTTCTGCAGCGTCGCGGACTGACGGACGATCTGCTTGGCCTGGTCCTTGGACACGCCATACTGCGTGGCCATGGTCTTGTAGTCGGAGGTGCCGATGGAATCCTCGGCGTACTTCTTCATTTCCTTGGAAGAAACGGTAATGCCCTCGTCCTCGGCAGCATCCAGCAGGATCTTGTTGCGCACGTAGGACAGGATGACGTCGGCAGAAGGAGCAGTATAGTTGCCGTCACTATCCTTGACGGTGTCGAGGCTGTACTGGCTCTCGATGGCCTCACGCGCGGTGATGTCGCTCTTCTTGCCGTTGTAGCTATAGCTTGCCACGGTCGAATCGAGCTGGTCCTCGGTGAGGGTCGCCGAGCCAACACCCTTGCCGCCAAAACCACCGTTGCCGATAAAGAAGCCGACCACCGCAGCGATCACGATAGCGACCACAAAGGCGGCAATCATCGTCTTCTTGTGCTTGGATGTATGGTCGTCTTCGTCGGAGTCGTCGTCCTCGTCCTGCTCCTCGGGCATCAGATTCTCGTCAGCGGCATCCGCGGCAATCTGAGCCTCCAGGCGGGCGTCCTCCTCCTCGGCCGTCGTACCGGCAGCAATGTGCTCGGCAGACGTACCGGCGACCAGATCGATCTTCTCGTCCTCATCACCGTCGGGTCCTTCGCCGCGCTCGATGATCTGGATGCCGTCGATCTCGTCCTTCTCGTCCTTCTTTTGAATCAGACCCATATCAGTTACTCCTTGTTAGGAAACATAGTCCGCAATAGAATACGCCCGACAGAGCGCCGGGCGTATTGATTCTTAGGTTATACGCAAACACTTAAGTACTATTTAGGCGTTTGCAGTCTGCATGCCTTAGGCCAGGTGCGCGATAACGGCATCGGCAAAGGCCTGCGTGCCCACAGCGCCCTCAACGGAGCCGGTCTGGGCACGACGAACGTCGCCGGTAACCTGCTCACCCTCGTCGAGCGTGGTAGAAACGGCGACGCGAATGCGATTGGCCGCGTCGTTCTCGCCCAGGTGATCGAGCATCATAGCCGCAGACAGAATCTCGGCCGTGGGGTTAGCGATATCCTGGCCAGCGATATCGGGCGCGGAGCCGTGCGTTGCCTCAAAGATTGCGCAGTCGGCACCGATGTTGGAGCCAGGAGCCATACCCAGACCGCCCACTAGGCCGGCGCACAGGTCGCTCACGATGTCGCCGTACAGGTTGGGCAGCACCAGGACATCGAAGTCGTTGGGGTTCTGGACCAGGCCCATGCAGGTGGCGTCGACAATCTTGTCGTTGAACTCGATATCGGGATAGTTGGCGGCCACCTCGCGCGCCACGCGCAGGAACAGGCCGTCGGTCGCCTTCATGATGTTGGCCTTATGCACGGCCGTCACCTTTTTGCGGCCGCAGCGGCGAGCATACTCAAAGGCATACTCCACAATGCGGCGGCTCTTGGCGATGGAGATCGGCTTGATTGAAATGGCGGAATCAGCGGCGAAGGTCTTCTGACCCGAGCGCTCGACAAGCTGCGAGAGCTCCTCGACCTCGGCAGCGCCCTCATCGAACTCGATGCCGGCGTAGAGGTCCTCGGTGTTCTCGCGCACGATGACCAGGTCGACGTCGCGGAAGCGCGAGCCGTCGCCCGGCTGCGACAGGCAGGGGCGCACGCAGGCGTACAGGTCGAAGTGCTTGCGCAGGGCCACGTTAACGCTGCGGAAACCCGTGCCGACCGGCGTGGTGATGGGGCCCTTGATGGCAACCTTGGTCTCGGCGACCGCATCGAGCACATGCTGGGGCAGCGGCGTGCCAAACTCGTCCATGACGCCGGCGCCGGCCTCCTGGACATTCCAGTTGATCTGGACACCGGTGGCCTCGACCACGCGGCGCATGGCCTGCGTAATCTCGGGACCGATACCGTCACCGGGGATCAGGACTACATCGTGCGCCATAATCTGTTACTCCTCGTCTTCGGCGTCGTCAGATTTTTTAACGCTAGCACGCTTCTTCTTTTTGGAGAGATCCAGGCCAAAACGTTTAACAAGCATTTCGCAAATCTCGCTCGAACGGGCCTTGAGATAGCTGCCCTTACCGTTCTCGGCATCGAACTTAAGGCGCAGCGCGAGCTTCTCGGCGACCTCGGCGTCAATCTCGCCCTGGCCAAACTCGTACAGGCAACCGAGCATGTCGCGATACTCGAGGTCGCCGTGGTAGCACTGGATGGCCTCGTCCAGGATGGGCCAAGCCTCGCGCGAACGCTCGACGCTCGTGGCACCCCACACGCACAGCAGGCGGAAGGCGGCATAGCGCAGCGTGGAGGAGATCTCGTCGAACAGCGCGGTCTCGGCGCCCTCAAAGGCATCGCCCAGCTGCTCGGGGCAGGTGGCGGCGAGCGCCGCCAGGGCATCGAGGGCCTCCCAGCGGGTCTGAGCCTCGGGGCGGTCGAGCGCCTCGATCAGCGCGGGCACGCAGGACACGACGCGCTGCGGATCGCGCTCGGCAAGCAGGTGCAGCACGCGGGCGGCAAACTGGCGGATGCGGCGTGTGGGGCAGCCGAGCTCCTGGACCAGGCGGTCGACGGCGTTCTCATTCTCCTCTGCCAGCTGGAGCTGTGCCAGCTCCTCGTCGGTGAGCTGTTCGTCTTTATTTTCTGCCATAGTTACCTCTTCTTACTATTTCTTAGCGTGCTTGCCAGCACCCTTGCTGTCATCGGTGACCGAGATGAGCTGTCGGTCGGCTGCGCCATTGTGACGCGCACGGCGGCGTTCCTCGGCGTCGCCCGCATCGGCGGCGGCGCGATGAGCCTTGTTGACGTTAAAAACCTCGTCGTGCTTGCGCCATGGACCGACGGACTCGCCAAAGCTCATCTTAAGGCCGGCGATAAAGCCGCCGAGCCAGCCAATCGGCGCAAACTGCACCAGCGGGAACAGTGAAAACACCCAGGTCAGCAGGACGACTGCCGCCGCTCCTGCAAAGTTGGCAATCCAGTAGTCGCGCTTGGTAATCACGCGCTTTTCGCACGCCCACTGGCCGCACAAAAAGCCGATGTAGATCGCAAAGAGAAAGAGCACCAGCGCAAGCACCACGAACGTCCAGCTCATGGGCACTACTCCCCGTGATGGTGGCCGCAGCAGCACTCGTGGCCGTCGTCATGGCCGTGGCCGCCGCAGCACTCGTGGTCCTCGCCGTGATGGTGACCGCAACCGCACTCATGGTCGTCGCCGTGCTCGCCGCAACCGCAGCCGTCCTCGTGAGCGCCATGCTCCTCGGGACGATACTGCGACCAGTCCAGACCGGCGGCGATGGCGTCGGCCTCCTCCTTGTAGAGGACCGTGATGGCCTGGGTGCCCAGCTTGGCGCCACCGATGGCGTCGAGCATGTCGTAGAGCGTAAAGGCGACGTCGGCGCCGGGCAGCGCGAGCTCGCGATCGTCAGCATAGGCGAGAGCCAGGCGCAGGTCCTTAATGAAGTGCTCGACCATAAAGCCGGGTTTGTAGTCGCCGTCGAGCGCCTTGGGAGCCAGGCTCTCCATGGCGCCGGACTTACCAGTGCCGCCCAGGATCATCTGACGGGTCTTCTCCAGGTCAAGGCCGCTCAGCTCGGCAAATGCCATGGCGTCTGCCATGCCGACCATGCAGGCGCCCAGCGACACCTGGTTGGCGAGCTTGGCAGCCTGGCCCTTGCCGGCGCCGTCGAAGCAGCAGATGTTTGCCGCAAAGGTGGAAAGGATATCGCGGACCGGCGCGATGTCGTTCTCGGTAGCGCCCACGATAGCCGTGAGCGTGCCGGCGATAGCACCCGACTCGCCGCCGGTGACAGGGCAGTCAAACGCCATGCGACCAGAAACCTGGGCGGCCTCGGCAATGTCACGGGCGAGCTCGGGCGAGCTCGTGGTGAGGTCGATCAAGACCGCGCCCGGCTTAGTGCATGCGAGCAGACCGTCGCCCGCCAGGTAGAGTTCCTCGACCTCGGAGGGATAGCCCACCATGGTAAAGACGACGTCGGCGTTCGCCACGGCATCTGCCGGCGTATCGGCCCAGACAGCGCCGCGCTCGATAAGCGCTGCGGCCTTGGACTTGGTGCGGTTGTTGACCGTGACGGGATAGCCGGCGTCCAGGATGTGGCCGGCGATGGGGGCACCCATGATTCCGGTGCCGATAAATGCGACGGAGAGCTTGTTTGCCATGAAACCTTTCCTTTTGGGTTGGGTGTTGTTACCAGGTTAAATACTCGGTGCCAGCGTTTCGGCCGTGACTTGAGGGCACTTGCAGCCGCAGCGCCTGTCTACTCACCGCGCACACGGCGCGCGATGCGGTCGGAAAGCGAGGCTTTCTCGGCGCGGTTCTTGCCCCAAAACGCGCAAGCCACCATGCCGGGGCCCACGTGCGAGCCGATGGTGGGACCGACGGAACTACGGATGATGGTGACGTCGGCGCAGCCTTCCTCCTTGCGGATGACGGCCTCGAGCCAATCACCGTCCTTCTCGGCATCGGCCGTCATGATGGCGATGGGCATGGTGCGATCGGGCACGTAGTTCTCGCGGAACGACTTGAGGATGGACTTGAGCGCCTTCTTGCGGCCGCGGTTGACGCCGATCAGCGACAGCGAGCCGGCAAGGTCGTAGGAGAGCTCGGGCTTGACATCGAGCTTTGCCGTGAGCTGTGCCGCCGCGGGCGGAATGCGCCCGCCGGCGGCCAGTGCGTCAAAGCTCTCGAGCGTAAAGTAGCCGTGGACATAGGTCTTTGCCTCGTTTGCCCAATCGACCAGCTGTTTGGCGGTCAGTCCCGCCGAACGCTGACGCACGGCCTCGAGCGCCAAGAGCGCGCCGGTCGCGCAGGGCAGAGCATTGTCGACCACGTAGAGCTCAAAATCGGGATACTCGGCGCGCACGGCGTCCGCCGCCTGGCACGCGGAGTTGTAGCTCGACGACAGCGCCGAGGTAAAGCACAGGTAGACCGTGGGCGTGCCCTCTTTGGCGCACTCGGTAAAGAACTCGATATAGCGACCGAGCGACACGGCGGAGGTAGACACGCGAGCGCCGGCGCGCATGCGGTCGTAGAACT
The DNA here is from genome assembly GCA_958421655.1 of uncultured Collinsella sp. Taxonomy (GTDB): domain Bacteria; phylum Actinomycetota; class Coriobacteriia; order Coriobacteriales; family Coriobacteriaceae; genus Collinsella. The sequence goes on along the minus strand of CATZMG010000001.1, from coordinate 78,570 downwards.
CCTTAGGGCTCATGCTCGACCAGATATCGTCCGTGCGCTCCTCGCCATCGATAATGAAGGGGAAACCCAGGATATCGACATCGAGGTTCGCGGCGACCTCGGGGCTAAAGTCGCAGCAGGTATCGACGACGATGCGGCAGCGGTCAGAATGGCCGGTAGATGCAGCCTTGTCCATCAAAGCGACTCCTTACGTAAAAAGGCGGCCACCCGCATGGGATGGCCGCCAACCGTTAACTCATGCAAGTTAACGTATTTTACTCGTCAAGTGTTTCGATGCGGGGCTTGATGATGCCATATCCACCATTCTTACGGTGATACACCACATTGATGAGGCCAGTCGTCGCGTTCTCGAACACGTAGAAGTCGTGGCCGAGCAGATCGGTCTGCACCAGTGCCTGCTCCTCAGTCATCGGGGTGACATCGATGACCTTCTCGCGGACGAGCAGGTCGTCCTCCTCCTCGGGCAGCAGCAGGTCGGCCAGATCCTCGACGCGCTCGACCGGTGCGACATCCGCCGCGCTAGCACCGCCCTGGCGGTTGTCCACGACCTTGGTCTTGAACTTGCGCAGCTGGCGGGTGACCTTATCGGCGGAGAGGTCGATGGCGGCGTACATATCTGCACCGTGCTCGGCAACGCGAATCACCGAACCGCGGGCACGAACCGTAACCTCGACGATTGCCGGGTTGGGGTTCGAGGGGTTCTTCTCATAACGAAGTACGACGTCGACCGTCATGGGCTCGATATCGAAAACCTTGAGCGCCTCGCCGATCTTCTCATCCACATGCGCACGCAGAGCATCGGTTACCGTCGTTTTGCGTCCAGAAACCTTGATATCCATACGTGGCTCCAATCTGCCTCGGGGACTTACTGTACTGGCTATGTACCCATTGCCGTGCATTTAATCACGCGGATTCCCAAAGACCCGAATAACGATTGCTTGATACCGCATACCGAAGTCTCGCACTTTTCTGTGGCAAAGTGCGCTATGGGAGGGCGACGACGACTTTGGTTTTGCACCTAAAAAATGTCCTTGACCTGCTGGTTTTATGGAAACGAAAAAGCCGGGCTCCCCTGTTGGGAAAGCCCGGCAATGCGTGTTGAAACCGTGAAGAGGCGTCTCTCCTAGCGCATAGGAGACGCCACCCCTAGCAATAACTAGCTATTGAGCTTGTTAATGTCGTCGTCGGTGATAGTGCCCTCCTGGCTGGACGATTTATCCTCGGAGGTTGTACCCTCGCTGCTCGAATCGGAGGATGCGGACTCGCTGGATCCGGTCTCGGTCGACTGCACGTCGGCGCCCGAGACCGTCTTGGTGGTGAGATCATAGGGCATCGTGCCGTACCAGACGGAGTGGACCGCCTCGAGCGTGCCATCGACCGTGATACCGTCGAGGGCATCGCTCACGGCACGGCATAGTTCATCGTTGGCCGCGAGGCCCGCGACGCCGAGCGTCGAGGGCGTCTCGAGCGCGCCGACGTAAGAGATCTGGCTCATCAGGCGCGCAAGGTAGCCGCCGGCCGTGGAGTCGCAAATCACGTAGTCGATCTCGCCGGACTCGAGCGCCTCAAAGCACTCGTTGATGTTGGAGAAGGTCTTTTGATTGGCCGTGATGCTCTGCTTGGCGAGCGCTTCCTGCGAGGCCGAGGAGGTCTGAACGCCCAGGGTAGCGGTGTTAAGCGTTTCGGTGGAAACGCTCAGCGACTCGCCGTCGCTCGTCTTTCCGAACACTGCCGCAGCGTCGTACAGGCAAGTACCAAGCGTGCTGACATCACCATCCGTGGAGTTGATGTCGCCAATGAAGATGTCGGCCTTTTTGTCACCAAGCACGGAATCGGCAGAAGACGCATCGACGAAGGCAACCTTAAGGCCCATGCGGCTTGCAAGGGCGCGGGCAGCGTCAACTGCGTAGCCCGTGAGGTTGCCATCGGCGCCCTGCATGGCCTGCGGGGCATCGGAGGTATCGAGGGCAACCGTCAGGGTACCGGGAGTGACCAGGGCATCGTCCGACACTGTAGGGGTAACGGTCTCGCGCTCGATCTGGTCAATCGTGGGCGTCGTGAACGTGGACAGCGGATTGAACGCGCATCCGCTCAAGCCCAATACGGCAATGACCGCCGCGGTCCCAGCGCCTAACCGAGCCGCGTGCATCAAGCTGCCCCTCACCATGTCCACTACCCTGCCTTCTGTGTCGTATACAATCCGTGCATTGCGCGGAATAACGGGTTGTTCCCACCAGCTGACCTGGTATTTGACCCCACACTTGCGCACCGGGGTGTTTGCTCGGGAGGCCGTAGCCACCTTCACGACTGGCCCGCTCGCCCGCGAGGCGGTATTGCCCCAAAGAAAGTAGAACGGACGGTGCGGCTTACATCTAGGACGCGCCATGATCGCGCCGCGCGCACGCGGTCGCTTACGTGGATCCCTTTGACCGCGTCTGTCTTGGACTAGGATGGACATTTCGTCCGTCCGCAACCACAGCCTGGCAGGAACGTAGCGCATTATAGCTAAGTTCAAGCTAAAGTTTAAGGTTAAGGGCGTCATTCGCACCGTGAGCACAGATTTTGCAGGTCGGAGCGGACTATTCGTGCCCCCCATGAAGCCCGGAGCTCCCCCTACGGGGAGCTCCGGGGCACCCGTCTCAGGGTGCCGTGGCCAAAAAATAGCAAATATGAGTACTGTTACCAATTTAGTAGCAGGAGTTTTTTGGCTCTGCAAGCAGTTTTCGCGCTCTATAACGTCAGATTGATGCCGAGATATTCCACATTTGTTTAATATCTTTCTAATTTACGCCATCTTCCAGTCCCAAAATCCCTGATTTTGCTGTTACTGAATTTGTAACAGTACTCATATTTGCTATATTTTGGCCAGAGCATATATCAAACCCCCTGTTTCAGAGCATTGTTAGGCAGGTTTAAGCCCAAAACACGCCCGCAGCGTGTTAAATAACGCCTCTTGCTTCTTCCTGCGGGCATCGACACGATTCCGGTACCGCTTACCCATACGCTGGTTGATGCGCCATGCGAGCGCTTCCATCGCTTCCATGTCGCAGAGCATTTCGTTGTTGACCGTCGCGACCTCGATTCCCATAGTAATCAAGCCCGTGTTGCGTTTTTCATCATGGATACGTCCCCTCCGGGAGGAATGGCCCAGCTCACCGTTGTATTCCAGGTCAAACCGAGCTTCTTCCTGATACGCATCGCAAACTGCATGCGGCATCCCCGAGATTGCCTGCGCGCGGTCATCGAACTCGATCTTGTAGTCGGTCTTAAAGGGACCGCAGGCAAATCCGCCATAGGAAAACGGAAGCGAAAACAGAGCGAGCATGATGCACTCCATGGGCGAGAGCAGGTTTTCCGACAGGTAGGAACACAGGCGCAGCAGCTGTTTGGCCACATTCCCTTTGCATGCCGCAAGGTAATCTGCCAGGCGATCGGGCGTCAGCACCGGCTCGACTTCAAAGTAGCCCACGTCTGCCGGTTGGTCCTTGTCCTTTGCAAGTCTATTCGCAACAGGCGAGGTATAGGGAGGTAGATACTTCCCGCGATCGCTCAGTGAAATCTTGGAACACAGTTCCTGGGCCAGGGCAAACGCCTGGATACAGCCGACCTCGCGAGCGACGGCAACACAAAGGGCCTCGGGAGATAGGCTGTACATCCCCGGTTCCACCTCTAGAATCGAGCCGGCAGGCAACCCGGAGCACACGGACCAGTCCACGCCAGGCATGCGGCGGCGCTGCACCGCAGATCCCACCAGCAAGCACAGATCTTCTTGCACCTCGCCGCTTTTGGCTCCAATTCGAACCAGGTCGGAAAGATAAATATCCTCGGTCGAAGGCGATGACGCACACAGCACGCGGCGCTCCTCCTCGGGCTCAAGGTCCTTCCAGCCGACGTAGCCCATCTGCCGGCGCTCGGCGCGCATCATACGCAACGCCGAGGCGCCCGTCAGGATCACGGAAGCCGCTAGCTGCTCTTTTGTCGGTTTGTCACACTGCCTGATTGTTACCGCCACACGAATCACCCCTACCAAACGCGTGCGATAGCGAGGCCATCAACGGCCGCGGCACCGGCGCGCTTGAGTTCCGCCGAAGCCACTGCCATCGTCGCACCCGTGGTGATAACGTCGTCGATAAGCAGCAGGCGGCGGCCCCGCACGTCCTCAACGGTCTCGTACATGCCTCGGGCGCGTTCACGGCGCTCTTCACGACCGAGTTCACGCTGGTCGCCATGGCCGTACTTAACGAGGGCGTCGAGCAGCGGAACACCCGACAACTCGCAAAATGGGCGCGCGATGGCTTCCATATGATCGAAGCCGCGTCGCCGAAACGCCGCCGCCGTCGCGGGCACAAACACCACTGCATCGGCGCCGGACAACACACCGCCTAAGCGTTCGGGTGCCGCGACCTGGGCATGTAAGGCGGTGTCGTATAGCAGCTCTGCCAGATACGGCGCCAGGCGTCGCTCGCCCGCGTCTTTGTACGCTTTAATGATCCGCGGCAGCGGATGCGTGTAAACGGCACATGCCAGGCACCGGTCGAGAGCTTCGGCCATCGCCGAGGGCGTACCCTCGACCGAGCACTCGGTGCACAGCAAGTCTCCAAACGGGGCGCCGCATCGAGTGCAGCTATGCCGCGGGTCGATGAGCGCGAGCGCGGCCAGGCAGTCTTGGCAAATAAGCGCACCGGCGCGCTCGCAGCCGGCGCATCGCGTGGGCGACAACGCCTCAAGCGCCTCGTGCGCCGCCCGCTCGGCAAACGGTAGCAATTCATCCGCAAACGGTAGGATGTCGGCACCTTGCAGGCATCCCAACACATTCAAATGTCTCTTCACGACACAACCCTCCCTACGCTCGGTCGCAGGGAGGGTCGTTGATTCAGCGCTATGGTACCCCGACGCGTTTGGGGTCAGGCAGGTTAAATCCGTTTGCGGGCGCTATTCGCCGGTGGGCGGTTGCGGTGCGGACGAGTTTTGGGTCGAGCCCTCGCCACCATCTTGACGCGGCTTGCGGGAACGACGACGGCGACGGCGCTTCTGGCCCTGGTCGGCCGAACCCTCGCCACCACGATCTTCGCGCGACTCGCGTTCGTCGCGAGCAGCGCCGCGCGCGGCCTTGGCAGCCGCCCCTCCGCCATCTCCAGGGCGACGGTGCGTGACCTTGACCTCGCCATCCGAGACCTGATCGGCCACGGAGGGCACCGAGGGCTTTTGCTGCGTGCCCGAGGAATGGCGACGACGCGGACGCGGGGCGCGCTCGTCATCGTTGCGCTGCTTGCCACCCTTGTCGGCAGGCGTATCGGAACCCGAACCACCCTTGGGGGCGGCACCGGCTTCGCGAGCGGCTGCGGCGCGGAAGGCGTCCTCGCGCTCCTCGCTCGACAAATGGCGGCGGCGACGGCGCGTGGGATTCATGCCACCGCCGCGGTTTTGCTGCTGGGGCTGCTGAGCCTCGCGCTCGCGGGGGGAATTCTTGCCTGCGGGAGCGGCCTCGCCTACATCGCCCGAACCCGAGCGCTTGCGACGGCGACGTCCACCGGCAGCCTCCTCAGCCTCGGGTGCCTCGGCCTTGCCGCGACCCTTACCGCGGCCGCGACCCTCGCCCTGGCTCTGACCGGCACGGGCATCGGCGTCCGCATCGCGACGGCGGCGCTTGGGCATCGTCGTCCCCGCCAGACGGTCGGCGCTCGACAGGCCATCGCCCACGTCGACGCCATTCTCGCGGTCGAGCTCCATAAGCGCCAAGCGCATCTCGGGCGACTCGATACGCTCGAGCACATCGCGCGTCACGCAGTCGGGGCGGCAGTTGCAGCCCTGCTCGGCGGCCTTCTTTTTGCAGCCCTCAGAGCAGGTCATGTCAGCCAGGTTGACCTTAAAGACTTTGCCGTTCTCCAGGCGCAACACCAGCTGCTCGCGCGGCGTGTCATATTCCTGGATACGCGCCTTGCCAAGCGGCGTATCGATAAGCGTCTTCTTTTTGGGCGCGCGGCTCTTAAAGTCCTTGTACGCCTCGAACTCGTAGCGCAGGCAGCACATCAGGCGGCCGCAGACGCCGCTAATTTTGGACGAGTTGAGTGGCAGGTCCTGCTCTTTTGCCATGCGAATCGAAACCGGCTCAAACTGTCCGCCAAAGCGCGTGCAGCAGAGCTCCTGGCCGCACTGGGCATAGCCGCCCACCAGGCGGGTCTCGTCGCGCACGCCGATCTGGCGCATGTCGACGCGAATGTGCAGCGTCGAGGACAGGTCCTTGACGAGCTGACGGAAATCGACGCGCTCCTCGGCAGCAAAGTAGAACACAGCCTTCTCGCCGCCAAACAGGTACTCGACGCCGACCGGCTTCATCTCGAGGTCGAGCTCCTTGACCAGACGACGGAAATCGACCATGGCCTCGTCACCCTGGATAGCCAGGTCATCGGCAAGCTGCAGGTCGATGTCGCTCGCTACGCGCAGCACGGGCTTGAGTGGCTGACCGATCTCGTCTTGCGGCACCTCGAAGGGATCGGCCGTGACCAGGCCGATCTCGGTTCCGCGCTCGGTGGAGCAAATGGCATAATCGGCCTCGAGGATATCCAGATCCTGCGGGTCGAACCACAGGTCGCGCGAGGCGTAGGTAAACTTAACGGGTACGACTAACGGCATTTCAGTGCCTTCCTGATATCGAACAGCATGACCTCGATGGCCAGCTGGGGAGTAACGTTTCTGGCGATGTTGCGCTCGGCGGTTGCGACCGCCTCGAGCGCCTGGGTGGCACCCGCAACATTGGTCGCGGCGGCAAGCCGCCCGATCGTGTCGCGCACGTCCTCGTTCACAACGTCTGCCGCCTCATCCTGAAGCGTCAGCAGCACGTCGCGCATGAGCGTCCGCGCGCTCGCCAGCGCTTCCATGATACCCGAACGCTCGCGCGCGTTGAGTTCGCGCTTGTTGCGGTCCTCAAGCTGCTTCAATGCTCCACGCGACAGGTAGTCGGCATTTTGCTCGAGCACCTTTTCCTGCGTGGACTTGACCTCGGCGAGCGGCGCCTTGACGGCGACGATGAGCGACTTGGCGCGACTGAGCACATCGGCCTCGTCGGCGGCGATGAGCGAGTCGATGGCGCGGACCATCTGGCGACGGGCGTCCTGGCGCTCGGCGCTCTTAAGGAACTCGATACCGCGCGTGGGGCTTCCCGCCACAGCGACGGCCATGCGGCAGCGCGCGGGATCCTGACCGGTGGCGCGGCTCACGGCCTGCGCGGCCACAGTGGGCGAAACCAGCCGAAACGGCACGCACTGGCAGCGGCTCACAATGGTGGGCAGCATCACGTCGGCCGAGGTACCCAACAGGATGAACATGACGCCCTCGGGCGGCTCCTCGAGCGTTTTAAGCAGCGCGTTGGCGGTGTTGGCGCGCAGCTGCTCGGCACGGTCGATGATGTAGACCTTTGCCTTGGCGCGGATGGGCGCCAGGGGCACGTCGTCGAGCAGCTCGCGGGTCTGCGCGATGAGGTAGCCCGTAGCACTTTCGGGCGTGTAATAGTGCACGTCGGGATGCGTATGGCGGGCGACGCGCACGCAGCTGTCGCACGAGCCACAGCCGTCCCGCTCGCACAGGAATGCCTGGGCAAGCGCCCATGCGGCGTCAAGCTTACCGGCGCCGGGCGCGCCCAAGAACAGGTAGGCGTGCGATGCGCGGCCGCTTGCGATGGCGTTGGTCAAAAAGTCGCGCACGCGCTGTTGGGTGTCGAGCTTGGCCAGCAGGCTTGTCTGCGCGGGGGCCATGTTACTCAGCCTCCTGGGCAAGCGCGGCGGCGACGGCATCTTGGGGAATGTCGAGACCGTACGCGCGAACCAGCTCGACCGTCTGCGCAAAGACGCCTGCAATCGACGCAGTGGCGTCGATGAGTTTTACGCGGGCGGGTTCCTCGGCAGAAATGGCACAAAATCCCTGGTAGACACGCTCCTGGAAGGCCATGCCCTTGGCCTCCATGCGATCGGCCGCACCGCGGGCTGCCATACGCAGCGCCGCCTGCTCGGGCGTGATGTGATAGACGAGCGTGAGCGCCGGATGCGTACCGGCGACAGCCAGGTTGTTGGCATCGCGCACCATCTGACGGTCGAGGCCATCGGCAAACGCCTGATAACAGGTCGTGGAATCGTAGAAACGGTCGCACAGGACCACCTTGCCGGCAGCGAGGGCAGGCGCGATGACTTCGTGCACCAGCTGGGCACGCGCGGCCTCGTAGAGCAGCAGCTCGCAGGTGTCGCCCATCGCCGTATTGGCGGGGTCGAGCAGCAGGGCGCGGATCTTTTCGCTGATGGCGGTGCCGCCCGGCTCGCGCAGAGTTACGACCTGATAGCCAGCGAGGTCGAGCGCACGGGCAAGCAGGCGCGCCTGCGTGGACTTGCCGGCGCCGTCGACGCCCTCGAGCGTGATAAAGCTATGTTGAGCGGGCTCAAAAGCCATGGGCGCAGCCCCTTCCTACAAGGCGCGAAAATGCGATTTATAGCAACCAAGCCATGATACCCCAGTGCTCGGTGCGTCCCCAATGGCTAAAGGTGCCTTTCCAAAGTTGCGGTGAAATAGGGACTGATTGAAGCTCCGAGACCGCCAAACAGTCCCTATTTCACCGCAACTTATGATGGGGAATTTTGGATGCTGGGTATAATCGTCGTATTGCATTGAAATGTGGCGAAAGGAGTGGCAATGTCTCGGTATTGCGCCTCGTGCGGCAAGCTTCTTGCAGATAATGCCAAGTTCTGCACCTCGTGCGGTGCACCCGTTGAGCAAACAGCCGCGAGCGATAGCCAGCCCGCTTTTGAGCAGACCGGCTCCCTTGATACGCCGCAAGCCAAGGCGGACGACCCCCTCGCCTATAGCCCCGACCCCGCTGCAAGGACCGAGGCCGTCGAGACCACGCAGCGCATACCCGTCGCGAGCGGCTCGCCCCAACAGCAGCCGGCTCCCGCATACGCGCCCGCTTCGCCACAGACCCCCGCTTCCAAAAAGAGCGGCACCGGGCCGCTTATCGCCGTTATCGTTGTGCTGGTGGCGATCATCATCGCCCTGGTCATTTTCTTTGTGATCAAGCCTTTCGACAACGCCACCACGCAGACGACTGCCGAGGTAGCTAAGCTACACCATGACGTCGACGACGATGACCTAAAGCCTCTCGGCGATCCCAACAGCCTGTACGACGATGATGACGATGACGACGAGGATGGAGGCGAAGCAACGCTCTCCGAGCAGAATCTCTACCGTCGACTGAGCGAATACTACGACTTGCTCGAAGACCTCGACAGCTACGTCCGTGGCTGCGCGCAAAACTTCAACGGCAGCTATCTGGAAGAGGATCGAACCACCCGTCAAAATCTCGCCGACGTCGCCGAGCGCACGGAGGACACCATCGAGCAGTATTACGACATCGTCGAGGACCTAGACGTCCCGACGAGCTCCAAGAACTACAGCTCCTGGAAGGACATCATCGCCCTGTACGACGACCTGGATCACCGCATTGACGCAATCTGTGATGCCTGGGAGATCAGCCTGAAATACGCCAAGCCTGCGGACCACAAGAATGAGATCGTGGCGCCGCTGTCGCGCGACAACGTGGCGGGCACCAATGACAATAAGTACCGCCTAGACTTTGAGGAGCGCTATCCCGGCGCCAAACCCGTCGAAGTGAACTAGCGCTATCCCGGCGCCAAACCCGTCGAAGTGAACTAGCACTCTGCCGGTCTAAAAAACGAGCGAGGATCATGGGACCCTCGCTCGTTTTTGTTTTGGGCTATGTTTCGGCTGCGCCGCTACTTGTCGGCGGCCGCCTTCTTGGTGGTCGTCTTTTTCGCGGCAGTCTTCTTGGCGGTCGACTTCTTGGCGGTCGAAGTCTTCTTGGCCGCCGTCGTCTTCTTTGCCGTGCTCGCCTTGGTCGTGGTCTTGCGACCGCGGGCGGGCTTCTTCTCCTTGGTCGGGCAGTCCATGTTCACGCAGATGCGCCACGGGCCGCGCGCCGTGTTGACCACCACGATGGGGGCGCCGCACTCGGGGCAAGTCTCACCCGTCGCCTCGAGCTTACCGCGCGCCGGCAGAGGATAGCTCACACCGCAGTCATCGTAGTTGGTGCAGCGGATAAAGCGCTTGCCGCTCTTCTCGCTCTTGTGCGCGATCAGGTCGCCATGACGTCCGGCCTCGGCGCACACCTTGCACTCGCCCACCTTAAGGTCGGGCTCGTAGTTGGTGGGGCACGTAGGGTTCACGCAAATCTCGAAGGCCTTCTGGCGGAACGGCTGGCACTTAATGCGCGGCGCGCCGCACTCGGGGCACACGGCTGCCTCGCCCTCGAGCGGGCTTACCTTGACGCCGCTCGGCACCGGATAGGTCACGTCGCAGTCGGGCCAGCCCATGCAGCCAATGAAGCTGCCACGGGTCTTGGCGCTCGTCTTCATAACCAGGTCCTTGCCGCACTTGGGGCAGGCGCCCACGCGCGCATCGGCCGTAACGGCGTCGCTGATGGCGTCGCCCAGCTCCTGCGTATGCTTGAGCAGCTCGTCGAGCACGCCGGCCAGCAGCGCGCGCGAGTGCGTCACGACATGCTCTTCGGTGTCCTCGCCGCGCTCCACGCGGGTCATGTCGCCGTCGAGCTCACTGGTCATATCGGGGCTCGTGATGCGCGGGGCAAACTGCGACAGTGCATCGATAATGGCGATGCCCAGCTGGCTCGGCTCAACGGGATCATTTTTGAGATAGCGCACGGCATACAGGCGCTCGATGATGCTCGCGCGCGTGGACTTGGTGCCCAAACCGCGCTTTTCCATCTCCTGCACGAGCTTGCCCTGGCTGTAGCGCGCGGGCGGCTCGGTCTGCTTTGCCTCGAGCTTAATGTCGAACACGTCGACCGTATCGCCCTGCTCAAGCGGCGGCATCTGCTCGTCGCGTTTGAGTCCATATGGGTATGCCTCGCGGAAACCCGGGGTCACGAGCACATCGCCCGAAGCCACGAACGGCTCGCCGTTCACGTCGAGCTCGAGCTTGGTGTTCTCGATGGTCGCGGGTCCCATGAGCGTTGCCAGGAAGCGACGGGCGATGAGGTCGTAGAGCTTACGCTGGCCGCCGTCGAGCGTGGACGAATCGCCCTCGCCCGTGGGGTAGATAGGCGGGTGATCGGTGGTCTCGACTTTGCCGCGCGTGGGCTTCATGGGACCCGCGAGTACCTTTTTGCACACAGGCGCCAGCGCCGGGTTGATCTTTGCCAGGTCGCTCACCACGGCGCCCAGATCGAGCGTCGCAGGGTACACGGTGTTGTCGACACGCGGGTAGCTGATGAGGCCCGCCATGTAGAGGGACTCGGCGATGCGCATGGTACGCGCAGGCGAGATACCCTCGGCCGCGGCGGCAGCCTGCAGCGAGGTCGTCGCAAACGGCGTGGGCGGCTGCTGCTTACGCGAGCGCTTGGTCACCGCGGCAACGGTCGCCGTCTTGGCGCCGTCGACGTGACCATACGCCGTCTCGGCAGCATCCTTGTCGGTAAAACGCGCCGTCTTGTGTGCGATCTTAAAGCGGTCGTCCTCGGCAGCGCCCTGCGCGGCACCCATGCCGCGAATCTGCCAATAGTCCTCGGGCACAAACGCCATGCGCTCGCGCTCGCGCTCGACCACCAGGGCAAGCGTCGGTGTCTGCACGCGGCCGGCGGAGCGCACGTTGCCAAAGCCGCCAAACTTGGCGAGCGTCAGGTAACGCGTGAGCACCGCACCCCAGATAAGGTCGATGTGCTGACGGCTCTCGCCTGCGTCGGCCAGGTTCTGGTCGAGCGAGACGAGATTATCGAAGGCGTGCGTGATCTCGGCCTTGGTAAACGAAGAGTATTGGGCGCGGGCAACCGGCAAGTCGGGCGCCACCTCACGCACCTTGTTGAGGGCGTCCGAACCGATCAGCTCGCCCTCGCGGTCAAAGTCCGTGGCGATGATGACGCTGTCAGACTTCTTGGCAAGGTTCTTGAGCGAACGAATGAGCTCCTTCTCGGCCGGTAGCTTAATGACGGGTGCCCAGGTGAGGTAAGGCAGGCTCTCGAGCTTCCAGCCCTTGATGGAAATGCCATCGGCAAGGAACGGTTTACGCTTGGTGTCGTAGGGCGGGCGGGCCAGGCCATCGGGCATATCGGCCGGCAACATCTCACCGTCCTCGGTCACCGAATACCAGCCCAGCTTTTTATCGAACAGCACGCTGTCGCAAAAATCGGGCGCAAGGATGTGACCGGCAAGACCGATCGTCACGCACTCCTCGCCCTTCCACTCAAAACGGTAGATGGCGGTGTTGTACACCTTGTCCTTTTTAGGCTTACCCGTGGACAGCCGCTCGGCGATCTGACGCGCGGCGTCGTTTTTCTCGGCGATGATGAGCTTCAAAAGAGGCTCCTATCTCGTGTCTCTGCGGCTACGCCCGCCCGTATGGCGGCCGATTTACGCCCTTGCTTGCTCGATCTGCCCGATGAGCCAATCGCACCAGGCATCCATGCCCTCGCCCTTGCGCGCGCTCACGGCAAACCGCGGCGCCTGCGGATTGAGGTCATCGAGTGTCTTAGTATACCTATCCATGTCAAAATCGAAAGCCGGGGCCACATCGACCTTGTTGAGCAGCTGTGCGCCGGCGTGCTGGAAGATGCCCGGGTACTTGATAGGCTTGTCGTCGCCCTCGGGCACCGAGAGGATCATGATGGACAGGTTCTCGCCCAGGTCAAAGTCAACCGGGCAGACCAGGTTGCCAACGTTTTCGATAAAGATGACGTCGATGTTTTCCAGACCCACCGCCTGGTCGAAGGCGTCGACGGCCTCCATGACCATGTTGCCCTCAAGGTGGCACAGGCCACCCGTGTTGATCTGGATGGCGGGCATGCCGGCTTCCTTCATGGTGATGGCATCGACATCCGAGGCGATATCGCCCTCGATGACGGCGCAACGCAGGCCCGCCTTGTCGCGCAGGCGCTCGTTGGTGCCCAGGATCGTGGTGGTCTTGCCCGAACCGGGGCTTGACAAGACGTTGATCACATAGGTGTTTGTCTCATTAAATCGCTGACGCAGCTGATCTGCCAGGCGCTCGTTGCGCGACAGAATCGGCGACGCGATATCAATCGTTTTCTCGGCCATACTTAGCGCTCCTTACTTTGGCCCCTTTATACCCCATCACTAGATGGCTAGCGGGCTAATCGTCGGGGGTTTCGATTTCGATACTCGCGATATCGAGCTCGCGGCCGTGCAGTAGGCGCACGTTGGCACCACCACACTGGGGACAGCGACAGTGAAAACGATCGTGGTCGAAAACCTCTCCGCAGTCCAAGCATTCACTTTGTGGGTGAATCTCCTCAACCGCGAGCTCGCAGTCGCGCGTGAGCGGGTCCTCGTCGCGAAACGTCTCCCACGCAAAGTCGAGCGCCTCGCGCACGACCTCGGTCATATCCCCGATACGCAGCGTTACCAAAACGGCGCGCGAGGCCCCCGCCCCACGCGCCGCGCGAATCACTGTATCGAGTATGCCGTTGACAATGCCAACCTCGTGCATACCGATTTACTCCTCGTCGTCCTCGTCGTCCGAGAACAGGTCCAGACGGCTCACGAACAGGCCCTCCTTGCCCTCGCGCGCGGTAATGACCACGCGGGCGATGGCGAGCGAGATCTCGTAGAGCGAAAGCAGGGCGCCGTACATAAGGCCCAGCGTGACGGGCGAGCCGTCGGGCGTGATCACAGCCGAGCCCACGAGCAGGCCCACGTACACGTAGCGCCAGGCGCTGCGGAAAGCCGCGTAGGACACGATGTGGAAAACGGACAGGTAGAAGATGATGAGCGGCAGCTCAAACGCCACACCAAAGCCGATCATAAAGAGCAGCTCCATGTTGACGTAGTTCTCCAGGTCGGGCAGCGCCGTGGCGACGGCCGAGGTCTCGCCGATGAGCCACTCAAAGCCCGCCGGGATGATGATGAAATAGCAGAAGATGGCGCCCAGGAAGAACAGCACCGTCGAGGCGAGCACCGTGGGCACGACCCATTTGCGCTCGTTGGGACGCAGTGCCGGCAGGAAAAATGCCAGAATCTGCCAGATGATCATGGGCGTGCACATAACCACGGCCATCTTGATGGCCAGCGAGAACCGCAAGCCAAAGCCGCCGAGCGTGGTGGTGATGTAGAACTTACCGTCCGGCACAAAGGAGCGGATAGGGTCTTCCAAGATGTCGAGCACCACGGGCGTAGCGAAATACAGCACGATGGCGGCGGCAAACACCGACACGACCACGATGGTCAAGCGGCGACGGAGCTCTCCCAGATGATCGAAGAGCGGCATGCGCGCAGGTCCGATAGGCATTACTCATCGCCTCCCTTCGGGGCATCGGCGGCAGCGGCGTCGTCCTCGGCCTCGAGCTCGCGAGCGAGCTGGTCGACGACGGCCTTGCGCTTGCGGGGACGACGGGCGTAGAGGTCAGCCGTCGTGGGCTCTGCCGGCTCGGGCTCGGGCTCCGGCTCTGCAGCAGGCTCGGGCTCGACGACAGGCTCGGCGACAGCGGCAGGCTCGGCACCCTCGCCCTCGGCGGCACCCTCACTTGCGGCTTTCTCGGCAGCAAGACGGGCGCGACGCTCGGCAAAGGTCTCCTTCTTGGCGGGCGCTGCCGTCTCAGCGGCATCCTCGTCCGCATCGGAATCGTCGTCGGTCGCAGCAACCTTCTTGGGCTTGACCGGGGCCGATGCGGCCTCGCTCACCGGATCGATAATCTCGGACTGAACAACGGCCGTCATCTTTTCCTGCGTCTCGCGGAACTGACGGATGGCACGGCCGATCGTACGGCCCATCTGTGGGAGCTTATCCGGGCCAAACAGCAAAAAGCCGAAGACCACGATGATCGCGAGCTCACCCTCTCCAATACCAAACACACATACCTCCAAGGCTCGATGTGAGTCGAGCCCGCACCGCGCCATTCGGCCGGAACTCGTCTATTCATTCGGTCAAGTATAGCGCCCGGACGCCAAAACGTCCGAGCGCATCACAAACATATGCCAAACAGCACGCCCTTTTGGGGGCAAAGATTATGCAGCGGTGATCGAAATCTCCTGGTCGACACCCAACAGCTGGACCACGCGCATCACCGGGGGCTGCACATTGGTGCAGCTAAAGCGCTTGCCGTGGTCGACCGCGTGGTGTGCGGCGCCCACGAGCACGCCAATGCCCGTCGAATCAATGTAGCTCACCTGGGCAAAATCGAGCTCAACGGCCTCGGTAGGCTGCTCGAGCGCCAGGTCGATGGCATTGCGCAGGCTATCGGCGTTAGAGATATCGATCTCGCCGGTTACCTTAATGGTGTAGAGCTCTGGCGTGGGGTTGGTGGAAATACCCAAATCCATGTATACGCTCCTTTACGTATCGAAAGTGCGGATAGTACGGGAAGCCGCGCGTTAGGCGCGCTCGGCACGCGCAAGCTCGGCAGCGACGAGCTTGACGGCCAGCACCAGCACATCGAGCGCGGCCTCCAGGTCCTCGACCGTGGGATAGCTCGGCGCGATGCGGATGTTGGTATCGCGCGGATCCTTGCCATAGGGCCAGGTAGCACCGGCCGGCGTGAGCTTGACGCCCAGGTCGGCACAAAGCGCGGCGACCTTTTGGGCCGAGCCCTCGGGACCATCGAAGCTCACAAAGTAGCCGCCGCGAGGATGCGTCCAGGTAGCGCAACCAGTATCGCCCAAGCCCTCGGTAAGCTTGCGCTCGACAGCCTCAAAGCGCGGGCGCAGGAACTCGGCATGCTTTTTCATGTGCTCCTTGACCGCCTCGATGGTGGGAAGGAAACGCACGTGGCGCAGTTGGTTGAGCTTATCGGCGCTGATGAGGCCGGCCTTCAGGCGGTTGGAGAACTCCGCGATAACCGCGGGGCTCGCACCGATAAAGCCGATACCGGCGCCCGGAAAGGTGATCTTGGACGTCGATGCAAAGGCCACCACGCGATCCTCGGTGCCCGCCGCGCGAGCGAGGTCAAAGATGTTGGCGAGCTCATCGGTCTCGTCGTACAGGTCATGCACGCAGTAGGCGTTGTCCCAGAAGATGCGGAAATCGGGCGCGGCCGTGGGCATCTCAACCAGGCGGCGCACAGTGTCCTCGCTAAAGGTGATGCCCGTGGGGTTGGAATACTTGGGTACGCACCAGATGCCCTTGATGGAATCGTCGGCGGCGACGAGGCGCTCGACCTCGTCCATGTCGGGGCCGTTATCGGTCATCGCGACGGGGACGTTCTCGATACCCAGATCGGCGGTGATGCCAAAGTGGCGGTCGTAGCCGGGAACAGGGCACAGGAACTTGACCTTCTTGCCGTCGTGGGCAGCCTCGTAGGCATCCCAGGGCTCGCTGCCGCACGAGCCGCAGCGCCAGAACATACCGGCGATGTCGTGCTCGATCAGCAGGCTCGACGAACCCAGCACGAGCGTCTGCTCGGCGGGGCAGCCCAGGAACTCCCCCGCCAGCTTGCGTGCCGAGGGAATGCCCTCAAAGCAGCCGTAGTTGGAACAGTCGACGTTGCCGTCGTGCAGGTCGGCATCGGCATTGAGGATATCGAGCATGGGTCGAGAGATGTCCACCTGGGAGGGCGACGGCTTGCCGCGGGCCATGTCGAGCGCCAGGCCCTTGGCCTTGACCTCGGCGACCTCGGCTTTGAGCGCCTCGATGGCGGCATCGAGTTCGGTGGTTTCCATCTTCTGGTAGATCGTCTGCATGGGTGCGACCTTTCACGAAGCGGTACGTTGCAATTCTTCTAAGTATAGACCGCCACCGTCACAACGTTATGAAGCCGTGATAGATTAAGTCCATCGCAATAAATTACGAATCGCCGCGCATGCCGGCGTGAAGCGCCCAAGGAGGCACTATGGAGTACGGATCGTTCCAGGCCGAGGAATTCGGCGACCTGCAGCGCCTGGTCGACGGACTGTTTTACGACCGCCACGCCATCGACCGCCTGGATCTGATCGTACAGGCCGAAATCTTGGACCTGGCGCCCGATCTCATGGAAATCGTGAACCTGCTACCGCCCGGCTATTACGACCGCCAGTCACTTTGCGACCAGCTCAACTCCGCCTTGGCCGCCCACGGCTGGGGCGCCATCTACGGCACCGTGGAATAAACCTAGTCATTGGGGCCTGTGGTCAAAAAATAGCAAATATGAGTACTGTTACTTTTTTAGTAACAGCGATTTTGAATTAAAAAGGCCAGTCTTGGCCTTTTGTGTCCGGTTTTGGAAGGATGCATCAGCATTTTTCGTCCAGCAACGCAATCGTTAATGCACAGACAGAATAGATTTGTACATTATTTTTCGCGCCTAAAATGAAACGCCGTTTGTGACAGTACTCACAAACGGCGTTTTTTGGCCACTGGGGTGTCCGGCAGGTGGCAAGTACCACTCAAAACCGCGTTTTACACGCGCTCGAGCAGGCTCTGGCGTCTGTTTCTACGCGCCTACTCGTTCTTGGGCGCGGGGTGCTTGCAGATCACACTCATGTAGATCATGCCAAGTACGGCCGCGGTGACAGAGCCGGCGAGAATAGCGGCCTTGGCAGCCAGAACCTCAAACTGGGCCGTCGGGAAGGCGAGGCCGCTGATGAGAATCGACATGGTAAAGCCGATACCGCCCAGAATGCCCACGCCGGCAATCATATGCCAGTTGACATTGTGCGGCAGCTCGCAGGCCTTGAGCTTGACCAGGGAGAACGTCATGCCAAAGATGCCGATCGGCTTGCCCAGCAGCATGCCAAAGTACACGCCGAGCGTCACCGGGTCGGTGAGTAGCGTGCTCATGTCCACGCCCACCAGGCGAACCTGTGCGTTGACGAACGCGAAGATCGGCAGGATCACAAAGTTGACCGGCGTGGAGATCAGGCGCTCCATACGGATGAGCGGCGGGGTCACGCGGTGCATGACACGCTCGACTTTGGTAGTCGAGACGGTAAAGTCATGCTGGCCCAGGATGTGCGCCTCGTCGTCGTAGCGGTCATCGAGCAGCGGCAAGCACTCGCCCAGCCAATCGGTGAGGCTATCAAGCTTAACACCGCACTTGGCCGGGATGGTGAAGGCCAGGATGACGCCAGCAAGCGTAGCGTGCACGCCGCTCTTGAACATGCAGAACCACAACAGCAGGCCCAGTACCGAATACGGGGCAAGGCGGTAATGCTGCGTCTTGTTGAGCCACACGAGCGCGCAGGTCACAAGCGCGGCGGCGCCCAACCAAAACGGATTGGGACTCTGACCGTAGAAGATGGCGATGGCGGCGATGGAAATGAGGTCGTCGGCGATGGCGAGCGTCGAGAAGAACACGCGCACGCCGTTGGGCACGCGATTGCCCAAAAGCGACAGCACGCCCAGCGCAAAGGCAATATCGGTTGCCATGGGAATGGCCCAGCCGTTGTGCGCGCCGGCATGGTTAAAGATCAGATAGATGCAGGCGGGAACGACGACGCCGCCCACGGCCGCCAGCATGGGAAGCATAGCCTGGCGCGGGTTTTTGAGCTCGCCGACCGTCATTTCATATTTGAGCTCAATGCCCACCAGCAAAAAGAAAATCGCCATGAGGAAGTCGTTGACGAAAAGCTCGACGGTGAGGCCAGCCGTCAAATGCCCCAGACCCACATACAGCGGGGTCTCCAAAAAGTGATGGATGGCCTCGTAGGCATCGGTGTTGGCGCAGATAACGGCGGCGATGGCAGCGATCACCATGACGGCGGCGGAAATCGTGCCGTTCTCGGCAATGCGCTCCCAAATGTCGTGACGCTCAAAACGCTTGCGTTCACGAACGTTAAACAGCTGCTCGGGTGCTGCCATGGGCGGCTCCTTTCACGGGAAGGCTCCCGTCTTAAAAAAGCACGGCCCGCCCAGATGGCGGCGCCGCGCTCCGACGTATTACGCTTGCATCTAGCCTACCCTGCGCGACAAGCGCGCGAGCGCGGCCGAAAAGCGGAACCACAGGTTGAACATTATTTGCTCAACGGCACAAAAGCCCCTGTCCAAGAGAAGGCATGGCTCCATACACAAAAAAACGACCGGAACGCGGGCTTCCGCGATCCGGTCGTCAGTGTTAGGTCAAAAAACCTAGCAGGCGGCCATGATGGGGGCAGCGACCTGCTTCTTACGGGAGAGGACGCCCGGCATCCAGACGCCGTCGTGCTCGTCGGCGATGCCCAGGCCCTTCTGAGCGGCCTCGGTCTCGCCCTCGAGCAGGACCTGCGAGCCCTCCTCCATGATGTCGGTGATGCACAGGACGATGCCGTCGGCATCCTTCTCGGCGGCGTAGGCGCGCATGGCCTCGCGGATCTCGTCGATCATGCCGAGCGCACGGCTCTTGTCGACGGTCTCGTACTGGCCGATGAGCAGCTTCTTGCCGGCGGGCTCGAACATCTTGATGTCGTTGCCGACCATCTCGGCTGCGGTGAAGGAGCCGGACGGACGGGTAAGGAAGACCTCCATGCCAAACTTGACCGGGTCGACGCCCACCTGCTCGCCGAGCTTGGCGGCGACGGCGCGGTCGACATCGGTGGTGGTGGGGCTCTTGAGCATGAGCGTGTCGGTCATCATGGCCGAGAGCAGCAGCTTAGCCTGAACGTCGGAAAGCTCAACGCCGAGCACGCCGGCGAGCTTGGTGACGATGGTGCAGCTGGAGCCCCAGGGCAGGCAGATGTAGTGCAGCGGGCCGGCGGTCTCGAAGTCGCCGATGCGGTGATGATCGACAACGCCAAAGACCGTGGCGTCCTTAAGGCCGGCGACGGACTGGGCGGACTCGTTGTGGTCGGTGAGGACGACGAGCTGGCCGGCCTCGACGGACTCGATCACGCGGGGCTCGGCAATGCCGGCGTCGGCGAGCAGCTTGGCGGACTCGGCCGGAAGCTGACCCAGAGCGCAAGCCTCGTAGGTGTTGCCAGCATACTCAACCTGGTTGAGCAGCTGGGACAGGACGACGGCGCTCATGATGGCGTCGTTATCGGGGTTCTGGTGACCAAAGACAAGAACGTTTGCCATGGATATCCTCCACTTGATATGTGTACTTGGACGTAGCTATGGTAGCACGCCGATGCCGAGCCTTCGCAGACGGAAGGGCCACGGCATATTTTGGGGCGCAGGCACGGGGGCCAAGGCTGTCCCTTTTGCACCATGTTGGTGCAATGTAACCTGTCCCCCTTGCACCAGCTATTTACCGGCGGCGCGCAGGGCTACGTAGGCGGCACCGATGATGCCGGCGTCGTTTCCGAGCGAAGCGACCTTAATGGGCGTCTCGCGCGAGGCAGAAAGCGCGTAGCGCTGGAAGTACTCGCGAGCCTTGTCGAGGTAGACATCGGCCGAGGCGGAGGCGCCGCCGCCGATAAGGAACATCTCGGGATCGACCACGTTGGCAATAAGCGCCAGTGCGCGACCGAGATAGTCGGCCATGGTATCGGCCGCGGCCAGCGCAAGCTTGTCGCCCTCGCGGCAGGCCTGGAACACGTCCTTGGAATCGGAGGGACCGGTGAGCTCGATGGGCTCGACGCCCGCCTTCTTGCACTCGGCAAGGTAGTTGCTCACCACGCCGGTGGCGCTGGAATACTGCTCCAGGTGGCCATGGCCACCGCAGCCGCAGGTGCGCTCTTCAGCCGGGTTCAGGCACATGTGGCCAATCTCGCCGCCGGCGCCCACAACGCCCGATACCACGTCGCCGTTAACGATAACGCCGCCGCCCACGCCGGTACCGATGGTGACCATCACGACGTTCTGCACGCCCTTGGCAGAACCGAGCCAGGCCTCGCCCATGGCAGCGGCGTTGGCATCGTTCTCATACTTAACGACCGCGTCGGGGCAGTGCTTTTGAATGGCGATCCTCAGCTCGGGCAGGTTAATGGCAATGTTGGCCTTGACCTTGGCATCGCCCGATGCCGGGATGGGGCACGGAACGGCCAGGCCAATGCCTGCCACAAAGGCACGCGGAATCTGCGCCTTGGCGACCACCTGGTCGATAGCCTCGGTCACCGCGGCAAAGCCCGCAGCGTCAACGATGGGAGGCGTAGGCACACTGGCCTTGGCCAGCAGGTTACCGTCTTCGTCGAACAGGCCCTCCTTGACCGAAGTGCCGCCGACGTCAATGCCGATGTAGTATTGCTTAGGTTCCATGGGAGCCCACCTTTCTCGTTTAAACATTGCCTGTATGGTACCGCTCCCAAGGCAAAAACCTACCAAAAAGGGACAGGTTTGTTTTTGCAGGTTTTATCTGGGAAAACGCGAATGACCGCTTAACGCGACATTACTCAGATGTTTATCTAATTAGAGCGCTCTAATTTATATGCAAGGCGACTTTTAATTATATCTTTCTCGAACTTTTTCAATATATAATAGGGATGCTTAGGTGTTAACTATACTTTCTTTTATACTCAATCAAGTTGGAAAGGAGGTTCCATGATTCCCAAATACGAGGCGATAGCTGCGGATATTCGTCGCACTATCGAGGATGGCGCTCTTAAACCGGGCGACAAGCTTCCTACCGTCGTTGAGTTCTGCGAGCTCTATAGCGTTTCCAAAATCACCGTCAAACGAGCTATTGAACAAATCACCGAGGAAGGTCTTATTACCAGCCGGCGTGGATCGGGTACCTACGTTAAGGACACGGCGGGGCTTCCCGGCCAGGCGTTTTTCCAGGGCAAAAACGACCGTACCCAGGGTTTTTCGTATGAGCACCGCGGGGAGAAGGTGACCTCGGTGGTCTACGATTTCTCGATTGTTAATCCACCAGCGGACATCGCAGCCCAGCTGGGAATTGCCGAGGATGACTTTGCCTATCACATCGTGCGCGTGCGTCAGGCCGACGAGAAGCCCATCGTTATCGAGTACACCTACCTGCCCCTCGAGCTGATTCCAGGCCTTAAAAAGAAGGACCTGTACGGATCGCTCTACCGCTTCATCCGCGAGCAATGTGGCCTGAAGATTTCGAGCTTCCACCGTACCATTCGCGCCGTCGCGGCAACCGAGGAAGAAGCCGAGCGTCTGGACACCGAACCTGGCTCTCCCCTGCTCGAGCTCACCCAGATTGGCTTTTTGGACAGCGGCGCCGCCTTTGAGTATTCGATCTCGCGCAACGTTGGCGACCGCTTTGAGTTGCACAACGTAACGTTGGCATAGGTTTTTGTAGTCATGCGGGCGCTCGTTTTGAGCAGTTTTACGCGGCGCCCACGCAGCACAATGGGAGTATGAACATGTCCGATTTGATTAAACTGACGCCGATCTTCCACGAGAAGATCTGGGGCGGCCGCCAGCTGGAGACCGTGTTTGGCTACGACATTCCCGATGGCCCCATCGGTGAGTGCTGGGCCATCTCGGCACACCCCAACGGCGACTGCCAGATCGCTGAGGGCCCGTACGCCGGTCACACGCTGTCATGGCTGTGGGCCGAGCACCGCGAGCTCTTTGGCAACTGCGAGGGCAAGGAGTTCCCGCTGCTCATTAAGATTCTGGACGCCAAGGACGACCTTTCAATCCAGATTCATCCCAACGACGAGTACGCCGCCGAGCACGAGAACGGCAGCCTGGGCAAAACCGAGTGCTGGTATGTGCTGGACTGCGAGCCCGGCGCCACGATCATCGTCGGCCAGCGCGCGCACGACCGCGCCGAGGCCGCACAGATGATCGAAGAGGGCCGTTGGGACGAGATGCTCAACGTGCTGCCGATTCACAAGGGAGACTTTTTCCAGATCGACTCCGGCACCGTTCACGCCATCAAGACCGGCACGCTGATTCTGGAGACGCAGCAGTCGAGCGACGTGACATATCGCCTGTACGACTACGACCGCCCCGGCACCGACGGCAAGCTGCGCCCACTGCACATTGAGCAGAGCCTCGAATGCATCGACTTTGATGCTCAGGCTCCGACCGACGGCACGGTGACCGCGCCCGAGGTCGATGGCGTAACCAAGCTCGAGTCCAACCCCTGCTACACCGTCGATCGCGTGCGCGTCGACGGCAGCAAGACCTTGGAGCAGCGCTGGCCCTTCATGTGTCTGTCGGTCATCGACGGCGAAGGCACCATCTGCGGCGACCCCGTCCGCAAGGGAAGCCACCTGCTGGCCCCAAGCACCGTGGACCAGATCGAGCTCGAGGGCAAGATGGAACTGATCGTCTCGCACCTGTAGATCGCACCAACAACCCAAACGAAACAAGGGGCTCCCCCGTCCATGTACGGGAGAGCCCCTTGCCATATCTATTTATCAGCCCACCCGGCTCTCCAGACCAAAAAGGCAGACAAGCAAAGCGATGTTCGCAAGCAACCTTAACTAAGGACCTGGGCGGGCGCATAGGGCAACATCGATCGCGAGTTCCGCACGCAAAGGAGAGCACTTAATGTGCTCTCCGTCTTGCGCAGGACTGTCCGAGCAGGCGATGTTGCCCTATACGCCCGCCCAGGTCCGCCGGGATCACGACAGCTTGACGATCGGCGCGAAGCCTTTCATTAGCTTTTTGGTCTGGCCGGTCTTTTCGAATTGGACCTCAATCATGTCTCCGGCGACCGAGATCACGGTGCCCGTGCCAAAGGTCTTATGACTCACGGTATCGCCCGCGGCAAAGTCTTGCGATGCGCTGGCACGATCGACCTTGCGCTCCACCGTCGGGGATACCTTGGATGACGGCTTTTTGGCTCGCGGCGCGCCCGAACCAAAGGTCGAGGCAACACGGCCGGCGTCGGGCGAAACCCCACGATGGCGCTCGGTGCCATAAGTG
Source organism: uncultured Collinsella sp. (assembly GCA_958421655.1). Lineage (GTDB taxonomy): Bacteria > Actinomycetota > Coriobacteriia > Coriobacteriales > Coriobacteriaceae > Collinsella. Next base: position 54,861 of record CATZMG010000001.1, on the reverse strand, counting down.
CTGCCGCCAAAGAAGTCATCGAAGCTCGATCCGCTGCGCGATCCAGAGCCGCCGGTCGAGCGCGTATGCGAGCCAAACACCTTGCCGCCATACATGTCCGAGCCCATACCCGAGCCAAACGTGCCACGACGATCGCCGCGCTTCTCCCAGCCCGTGCCCTCAAAACCGGCAGAACCGATACCGCTAAACTCGATGTCCTCAAACGGGATCTCGTTGAGGAAGCGCGAGCGCGGGTTGGCAGAGGTCGAGCCGTAGGTGCGGCGCGTAGCGGCGTAAGTCAAGAACAGGCGCTTGCGAGCACGCGTGATGGCGACGTAGGCCAAGCGGCGCTCCTCCTCGAGCTTGCCCGGATCGTCACTACCGCCAAAGTCGTGCACGTGCGGGAAGATACCCTCCTCCATGCCGGCCACGAACACCGCCGGGAACTCCAGGCCCTTGGCGGAGTGGATGGTCATCATGGTAATGGCATGCGTCTCGCCGGCCAGGGAATCCAAGTCGGAGCGCAGGGCCAGCCACTCCATGAGTGCCGGCAGCGCCTTACAAGTGAGCGGACCGTAGGTGCGCTCGATCTCGTCAGCATGCACGGCGCCCGCCGGCAGCTCAGTCGGCGCGGCATACGCGTTGCCCGCGATGGCGGCGGCCAGGGCATCCTGCGGAGAAAGCGCCGGAGCGGCCAGGCTATCGAGCGGATTGGAACCCGCGGCATCACGCGCGCCAACGAGCGCCTCAAACGAAGACACGGGCGCAGACGGGCCGGGCTCGGGCGCAGGCGCGCTCACCACAACGGGCTCGGGCTCAACGTCGGCGGACACATCGGCAACACCAGCAGCGCGCAGCTCTTCCAAGCTCTCGAGCGTGCCTTCGATATCCTCGTGCGTCTCCTCAAATTCGGCAGCGACACCCAGGAATTCCTGGATGTTCTCGGCGCGGCTCTCGGACTCCATGGTGCCCTCGGCGCGGAAAGCCTGCAGCAGGCCCGTCTTATCGACAATCATCTCGACGACGTCCTTGAGCTCGCCGTCCATGCGGCGACCCTCGCGCACCAGCGACACAAAGCTCGACAGGCCATTGCGCACCTTGGCGCTAAACATGCCGGTTTCGGCGCACGCGATCTCGCAAGCCTGGAAGAACGAGCAACGGTTGTCGCGCGCCAGCTGCTCAATCTTTTGGATCGAGGTGGAGCCGATGCCGCGGCGCGGCGTGTTGATGACGCGCTTGACGCTCATCTCGTCTGCCGGGTTCACGATCATCTTAAGGTAGGCCATGACGTCGCGGATCTCGGCACGGTCGAAGAATCGCGTGCCGCCCACAATCTTGTAGGGCACGCCCGCGCGCAGGAACATATCTTCGAGAATACGCGACTGGGCGTTGGTGCGGTAGAACACGGCGATATCGTCGTAACTCGTGCCCTTGGAGTGCAGCTTTTCGATCTCGCCGGCAATCCAGCGGCCCTCGTCGCGCTCATCGCTTGCCTGGAAGGCCTGGATCTTCTCGCCGTCGCCCTCGGCCGTAAACAGGCGCTTGTCCTTGCGCTGCGAGTTGTGGCGCACCACGGCATTGGCGGCGCTCAGGATGTGACCCGTAGAGCGGTAGTTCTGCTCCAGCTTGACGGTCTTGCAGTTTTTAAAGTCCTTCTCAAAGTCCAGGATGTTGGTGATGTCGGCGCCACGCCAGCTGTAAATGGACTGGTCATCGTCGCCCACGACCATGAGGTTTTGGTACTTGGCGGCTAGCAGGTTGGCGATCTCGTACTGGACGTGGTTGGTGTCCTGATACTCGTCGACGCTAATGTAGCGGAAACGCTCTTGGTACTTGTCGAGCACCTCGGGGCGGGTGCGCAGCAGCTCGAGCGTGCGCACGAGCAGGTCGTCGAAGTCCATCGCGTTGGCGGCGCGCAGGCGGCGTTCCAGCTCCAGGTAGACCTGCGCGGCCTTTTTGTCGTTGGGGCTGTCGGCGGATTTGAGCATGTCCTCAGGGCCGATCATGGCGTTTTTGGCCGAACTGATCTTGCTGCGGATCATATTGATGGGGAATTGCTTTTGCTCGATACCGAGCGCCTGCATAATATCGCGCACCATGCGCTTGGAATCGTCGTCATCGTAGATGGTGAACTGACCGGTGTAGCCCAGCAAGTCGGCGTCCTCGCGAAGCATGCGCACGCACATAGCATGGAAGGTGCACACCCACATACCGCGGGTACCGCTGGGGATGAGTGCCGCCAGACGCTCGCGCATCTCGGCCGCGGCCTTGTTGGTAAACGTGATGGCAAGGATCTGCCAGGGCTTAACGCCCAGGTCGCCGAGCATATGTGCGATGCGGAAGGTCAAGACGCGGGTCTTGCCCGAGCCGGCGCCGGCAAGGACCAGCAGCGGGCCCTCGGTGGTCAGGACCGCCTCGCGCTGAGCGGGATTAAGGCTGTCGATGTCGACGAGCGGCTTGGCGGGCTTGGGCGCCGGCGCGGGAGCGTCGTAGATGTCGAGCGGAACGAGCTCGGGCTCCGGCGCAGCAGGGGCGGTGTATGCATCGAGCGGCACGGGTTCCGGCGCGGGCGGCACAGGTACCGCGACATTCTTTTCCCAGGGCAAGGGCTGGGTCATGGGCGACTCCTCATCTGACGGACGGCGCGCCTGCGGGCAGCGCCATAGTTTGAGCCGTACCAGTATACCGAGCCGCGCGGACACCGACGCAAATCACACCACGACTCCGTGCGCCACCGTCAGGCCCGCCCAGCGGATTTGGCGCAATGGGGTCAGGTTAGTCTGCACCACATTGGTGCAAAGAAACCTGGCCCCATTGCACCAATCACGGAGCCACCGATGTCATGGCAACGGTAGCGAGCGGCGGCCAGGGCGAACAAATTGGCATGAAAAGGGGGCGGCATAGACCTTTTGGTCATGCCGCCCCCTTCGAATGACAAGTTGTCTCCCTGGCCGCCGCGCGGCGTCAACCAAGTTACAGGCCGAGCATAGGCTCCAGAACGAAGAAGTATGCGAGCACTACGACGCCCAGGATGATGCGGTAAACACCGAAGCACTTGAAGTCGTGACGGCGGACGAAGCCCATGAGCCACTTGATGGCGATGAGCGAAACCACAAAGGCCACAACGCAGCCCACGCCCAAGATAGCGACCTCGTTGGCGCCGAACGTGCCGCCCTTGATGAAGTATTTGACCAGCTTGAGTGCACTCGCGCCAAACATGACAGGGATGGCCAGGAAGAACGTAAACTTGGACGCCACCGAACGCGTACAGCCCAAAAGCAGGCCGCCGATGATGGTAGAACCGGAGCGAGACGTACCAGGCACCAGCGAAAGCACCTGGAAGCAGCCGATACCCAGCGCAGTCTTCCAGCTCAGGTCCTCGAGCGTGGCGATGGAGCCAAAGTCCAGATTCTCGTCATCGTCCTCATCCTCAGCGGTAGCCGCGGCAGGCGCCGCAAAGTGCGCACCGGCGGGACGTCCGCCCGACACCACAGCACGCGAACCAAACGAACCGGCAACGGCCATTTCCTCGCGCTTGTTCGCGCGCCAGTTCTCGATCACGATAAACAGCACGCCGTACACAATGAGCGCCAGCGCCACGACGGGAGCATTGTAGAAATGCTCCTCCATCCAGTCGTTGAGCGGCAGGCCGATCGCCGCGGCGGGAATGCAGCCGAGCACAATCTTGCCCCACAGCACCCAAGTGTCGCGACGGCCCTCCTTGCCCTTGCTGGGCGAGAACGGATTGAGCTCATGGAAGAACAGCACACAGACGGCCAGAATGGCGCCGAGCTGAATCACGACCAGGAACATATTCCAGAACGTCTCGCTCACGTTCATCTTGACGAACTCGTCCACCAAGATCATGTGACCGGTCGACGAAACAGGCAGCCATTCGGTGATGCCCTCGACCAGGCCCATGAAGGCAGATTTTAGAAGCTCGATGATATCCAAAGGGACCCCCTCGTTAGACACCCGCCGATATTGTTCTGCGGACGGTGCGGGCGATGTCCCATTATCAACCGTTCGGGCGCGTCTGCGCCCACCCTTACCAAAAAACTCGTCCGTTCACAGAATTGCGAGCGGTCAAACCCAAATCCTTGGGTATAACTGCAACAAGATAAAGTGTTCGGCGGCCAACGCGCCCGCGCCCGCCCGATGCACGAGCCCCGCGCCCGTGCGATAGACCAAGGAGGAAACCATGAACGAGGGCTACACCAAGGTATTTGTTTCACTCGATGGTACTGAGCAGCAGGATTTTGTGCTCGCACGCGCCATCAAGGTCGCCGCGAACAACGGCGCCAAGCTAATCATCGGCCACGTTATCGATTCCATGGCGCTCGAGAGCGCCGGTTCCTATCCGGTCGATCTGGTCAACGGCCTAGAGGAGGCATTTAAGAACTCCATCGCCAAGCAGCTCGAAGAGGCCAAGGCCAATCCCGATATTCCCGAGGTCGAGGTCATGATTCGCGCCGGCCGTATTCGCGAGACGCTCAAGGACGAGATGCTCGACGTGGTTAAGCCCGACCTGGTGCTCTGCGGCGCCCGCGGCCTGTCCTCGATCAAGTATGCGCTGCTGGGTTCGATTTCGACGTTCCTGCTGCGCAACACCGACTGCGACATCTTGGTCGTGAAGTAGCGTTGCTCCCACCGGCCGCGGGGCCTGCGGGGTTTCCACGGGCACGTCCTCGCCGCGTTGCGGCTGCGGGATGTGCCCTTAGGAAACCCCTCCCGGACCCGCGGCCTTCGCAGCCTTACTTCAACGAGTTGTCTGATGGAAAAATGGCGTGCCGCCCCGTTTGGGGCGGCACGTTTTTTGTGGGGCGATTCATTTAAACCCTTGCGGCTATATTCACGTTCAGGAACATGGCGCCAATTGCCTTAGCTAAGTTCACGTTCGGGAACATAGCCGCCCGCACCGCAAGACGGCCCGCCTACTCAAAGTATTGGAACTTGTTGGTTGAGAAGGCAAATGTTACGACAAAGCCTTCGCCGGGCTCGGATGCCGCGGTGACGTCGATGCCCATCTTGGAGCACAGGCGCGCCACCAGATAGAGACCGATGCCCGTTGCGCGCTTGGTGGTGCGGCCGTTGTCGCCGGTAAAGCCCTTCTCGAACACGCGCGGCAGGTCTGCCGCACACACGCCGCAGCCGTTGTCCGCGACGGTAAGCTCGATGCGCTCGCTTGCCAGACCCTCGTCCAGCAACGCACCCGAAAACACGATCTTTGCGCCGTCCTCACGCGCATATTTAATGCTGTTCTGAATGAGCTGGCCCAGAATAAACTCGAGCCACTTCTCGTCGGTAAAGACCTCGAAGTCGAGGTTCTCGCACACCGGGGCCACATGCGCCGCAATGAGCTCGCGCGCGTTGGCTTTAATCGCGCCCGTCACCAAGGTTTTGAGATCCCAGCGGCGAATCAGGTAGTCGCGCTCCACGACTTCCGAGCGCGCGTAGTACAGCGCCTGGTCGATATAGCGCTCCACGCGGGCAAGTTCGCGTGCCAGGTCGTCCACGCGCGACAGGTCGTCTTCGCTGCTGTCCAGGTTTTCCAAAATCAGGTGAGCCGCCGCCAGGGGCAGCTTGGCCTCGTGGACCCAGCTCTCGATATAGTCGCGATAGTCATCGGTCTGACGCCTGCCTTCGGCAACCTCGTCGCAGGCGGCTTTGCCCACCCGGCGCAAGACCTCGTATTCGAGCTCGCCCTCGGCATAGGTCGGGCATTGCACCATCTCCTGCACCCATGCGGGACTCTCGAGCTCCTCTGCCGCGCGCTCCAACTGACGCAGAAAACGGCGACGGCGCGCGTACTCGATCACGATGCCGAGCATACCAAAGATAAAGGACACGCCAACCGCCACGACCACGATAGAAACGGGTGCACCGGCGACCGTCAGCACAAAGCAGCTCAGCAGCACGCCGCACGTCCACACGGCAACGGGAAGCAGCGCGTCTTTAAAGAACTTGGCAAACGACATAGCCGGCCCCTAGACCGAATAGCCTTGGCCGCGGTGCGTCGTCAAATACCCCTTGATGCCGATTTTTTCGAGCGTGGTGCGCAGGCGGTTGATGTTGACGGTGAGCGTATTGTCGTCCACGAAGGCGTCGGAGTCCCACAGGTCCTGCATGATGGCCGAGCGCGAGACGATCTTGCCCGCACGGCTCAGAAGCAGCGAGAGAATACGCAGCTCGTTTTTGGTGAGCTCGGTACTGGTACCGGTCTGCATGTTGGTGACCATGGAGCGAGCGAGATCGAGCTCCAGGCCCTTGTGGACAAGCGTGCTGCGCTCGCCCGCCGCCGCGGTGCGACGCAGCAAGGCATTGATGCGCGACACGAGCACACGGGCGCTATAGGGCTTGGGAACAAAGTCGTCCGCGCCGAGCGTCATGGCCATGACCTCGTCGATCTCGGTCGTGCGCGACGTGAGGACGATGATGGGAACCTCGGATTCGCGGCGAACCTCGTGGCAGATATGCTGGCCGTCCTTGACGGGAAGCGTGAGGTCGAGCAGCACCAGGTCGGGCGCGGTGGCGAGAATATCGCGCGAGACATGCTCAAACGATTCGCAGGCCTCGATTTCAAACCCGGCGCGGGCAAGGATGTCGATAAGTTCACGACGAATGGGCTCGTCGTCCTCAACGACATAGATCAGCGCCATGTGTCCTCCCATTTCGCGTAACTTGCACCTTTCACACCATTATGCCCACAGCGTCGCAGCGATACGACCCCGTGGGCACCTAATGTGACAAAAGCGTTCGGTAGTCTTGAGAGAAAATAGGGGCCGACCGGTCCTAAACCGATCGGCCCCATCACTTCGACCACGAGTCTCTACTCGAGCGTACGCATGTACGCGGAGATGGCATCCAGGCCCTTCTGCAGGTCGTCGGTGTTATCGGAGTATGCATAGCCGATGCGCATGCTCTTGGGCTCCTCGAAGCAATCGCCCGGAGTGACGAGCGCGCCGGACTTCTTAATCATGTCGATGCAGAACGTCCTGGAATCGATGTCGTAGTCGTAATACACGAGCGCGGTGGTACCCGCCTCGGGCTTGACGAACGACAGGTGCGGCTCGCTCTCGACCCACTTCTCCAGAACAGCAAGGTTCTGACGGACGATGCGACGGCTGCGCTCAAGGATCACGGAAGCGTTGCCCAGAATCAGCTCCGCCACCGTCTCGCTGAATATGCCAGCGGAAATCAGGTTGTAGTCACGATGCGAGAGCAGCGCGCGACGGAGCTCCGGGCTCTTGGTGACCGCCCAGCCCAGACGCAGGCCGGCGAACGACCAGACCTTGGACATGGATGCGGTGACGATGGCCTTGTCGTACAGGTCGATCACGGACTCGGAGTACTCATCCGTCTGAGTAAGCAGACGGTAGACCTCGTCGCAGAGCACCCACGCGTCGTGTTTGCGCGCGACCTCGACAATCGCCTTGAGCGTATCGGTGTCGAGCAGGGCGCCCGTGGGGTTGTCCGGGTTATTGATGCAGATGAGCTTGGTATCGTCGGTCACCAGGGCATCGAGCGCGTCGACGTCGACGTGGTAGCCGTTCTTGCGATCGAGCTGAAGGATATCGACCTTCGCACCGCACATCTCGGGAATCGAGTAAAGCTGCTGGTAGGTGGGCTTGACGGAGACTACATGATCGCCCGGTTCGACGAGCGTGGAAATAACCAGGGAGTTGGCACCGGTCGCGCCGTGCGTGGGCACGATATGCCCAGGCTCGACCGTCTTATAGAGACGCGCGACCCCCTCGAGGAAGCCGGGCTGCCCCTCGATGTCTCCGTAGGTGAATCGGCGCGAGCACAGGCTATCGAGCCACGCCTTCTTGTCGGTGTTCGTAAGCTCGAACAGCTGGTCGAGCGTGAGGGAGTAGACGCACGTCTCCGCAACGTTGTGGGTGCACTTGGTCTCCCACTCGTTCATCCACTGCTCGACAGCGAAATCCTTGATCTGCATTGTCGTTTCCTTTCCTTGACTTTCTTACAGTTCCACCACGGTGCCCAGCCCCGCCTCAACGGCGCGGTCGTAGGCGATTTTCGATGCCGAAAGGTCCTGAACGGCGATGCCCGACGTATCGAACACCGTCACCTGCTCGTCATCCGAACGCCCCGTAGCCGCGCCGGCGATGACTTCACCGAGCTCCGCTTTGATGTCCTCGGGCGTGATGGCACCCTCGGCAACCGGAATCTCCAGCTCACCGGACGCGACCGATTGCTCGCGGTCGTCGACGTAAACAGCGGCACGGGCGACAAGCGCCGAGGCGAGCTCCTGCTTGCCGGGCATGTCGGCACCGACGCAGGAGATATGCGTACCAGGACGCACCCATGCATCGGGGATGATGGGCTTGGTCGCCGGCGTGATCGTCACGATGATGTCGGCCTCTGCCGCGGCACCTTGGCCGTCGGCCGTCGCCTCGATGGAATAGGTGGATGCCTCGCGAGCATGCTCGCAAGCGCCCAAGATATGGGCGACCTCGTCTCGCATGCGCTCGACGCGGGCCTCGGGCGCGGCATCGGAAACTGGCTCCCACACCTTGACCTCGCTCACTTTGGGACAGGCGGCGAGCACGCCCGCCACCATATAGGTGCTCATGTGGCCGGCACCCGCAACAAGCAGTTTGGACGCATCCGCCCGAGCCAGCCACTTGGCACCGAGCGCAGCGGCGGCACCGGTGCGAAGTCCAGTGACGGCGGAGGCATTGAGCAGCGCCAACGGCTCTCCCGTCGCGTTGTCGCACAGCAGCGTGGTGCCAAAGATCTCGGGCAGCCCCTTTTTGGGATTCTGAGAGAACCAAGCAGTGAGCTTGAGACCGAAGAGGCCGCTTCCCGCCAACTCGCCCGAGCGGATATCCATATCGGCCACGCCGGGTTCGAACTGCTCATATACCATCGGCCACGCAACACCCTTGCCCGTTGCCTTCTGGCGATATGCCTCCTCCACGGCAGCGATTGCATCCTCAATCGTCAGCACCTTGGAAACTTCCTCGGCCGAAAGCACCACCATCTGCCCCATCATCGCTCCTCTCAGCGAAAGCTTTACGTTGCTTCACTGTACGGTTTAGTAACGATGCCGCCAAGGATCATTTCTTGTTGGAATCTACAACGATTCTCGATCTGATTTTTCGTTCTTTCAGCAGGTATTTGAACTATTTCTCGCATCAACGGCATACTGATGTGCGATTATCCTATTTGTACAGGTACTTATTGTAATGATTTACAAGGTGATGCTGATGCTATACACCATCTCGGACTTCTCACGGGAATATGAGGGGTCGGTCCGTCTAATCGCCGGCAGCGATGGCGTCTCGCGTGCCGTCTCTGGCGTCGGGATCCTCGATTATGAACTCATGCCCGGCCTCAAGAACAAGTACCAGCGCGTCAACTTCAGCTCAGACGAGATCATCCTCAGCACTTTCCTCTATGCGAAGGACGACCCGTACCTCATCACTGAAGCCGTGAAATACCTCGTCGCCAAGGGAACGAGCGGTCTCATCATCAAAAACGTCCTGCACATCCCGATTCCCGACCAAGCCATCCGCTACGCCAACGCGCGGCACTACCCGGTCTTTCTCACGACCGACGACTCACTGTTCTTTGACAGCGTCATCTATGAGGTCAAACGGCATATCGAGCAGCTCGCGTCCATCGACTTCGCGCAGCGCGAGATCGATGCCCTGAGGACAGACGTATCGCCCGAGTCCATCTGCCGACGCATCCGAGGTCTCAACCCGTCATTTCTGGACGAAGCGGTCGCCCTGTTCGCATCGTTTGCAGAGCCCCTCGACCCGCGTACGTTTTTGCAAATCGAACGTCTCTGTGCAAAATCGACCCTCGCCGGATGCCACAACATGCTGGCACCCTACGACGGAGGTTTGTTATTCGTAGCGACAAGTGACTCGGAACAGACGCTCGATGTAGAGCGAATCGTGCAGGCGCTCACGGAGCTCATCGAGGCTAGCGACATCGATGGCGGAGCGGAAGGGCTCGGCATCAGCGATATTCTGTTTGGAGACGAGGCGGTGGCGCAGGCGATCTCGCAGGCGATTTACGCACAGCGCCTATCTTGTCAACGAGCCGAGGGTCCCGTCCGCTATACGCAGCTCGGCATCCTGAGAACCGTGATGCCTTTTGCGGAAACCCCGGAGATGCGATCGTTCTCGGAGGCGATTCTCTCGCCGATACGTGAGCACGACAGTGAGCATGGCAGCGAACTGGAATCCACGCTCGCCGCATTCATTGAGAACGACCGACGTATCGAGCGAACCGCCAAGCAGACTAGCCAGCACCCGAACACGATTCGATATCGCCTCGATAAGGTGACGGCTCTCACCGGACTGAGCTACAAATGCGCCCCGGAGATGGAGCAGCTGTCGCTCGCCTACGCCATCGAACGCGCTCGCTCGCTTCAGTAAGCCAACCCCGCATTGAGGTTAGGAGCGGCGGGCACGGAGCTTTTCGTAGCCGTCGGCGAAGAAGGCGACCGTGGCGGCGTCGGCCTCCGCAGCGTCCGTCTCGGTTGCGGGGACCACGCCGTGCTCGTCGCTCACTAGGAACAGCGCGCCCTTAAGCTGCGCGGGAATGTCTACGCGCGTGACCGGGATGCCCTTGGTCTGGGCCAGCTGCTCGATGAGCGTCGCCGTGCCGCACAGGCACTCGTCCGCCGGCGCCACAAAGGCAAGCTCGCCGTTGTTGACGGCGGCGAGCAACTCGGGCGCCACGCCGGTCTCGTCGGCCTCGGAGCGGGCCTCGGCGGAACGGGCACGCAGCGCCTTGGCCGACGTATCGGCGAGCGGCTCGTACTCCCCCACCGTCATGGCGGCGTTGCCGTTGACGTCGATCACCAGCATGAGCACGCCGTCGCGTGCCGTGTAATCGCCCTCGGCAAGCGACCACTCAACGTGCTGCTTGGCCCAGCTGAGCATGTTATGGGTAAGCGGCTCGCCCTGCACCAGGCGCTCGGACAGCGCACGAATGTGGCGGTTGAGCATGGGCACCTTTTTGTTGGACATGCGCCAACGACAGACAAGCGCGAGCTTGTCGAGCGTGAACTTCTCGACCGCCTCCTGATTGGCGCAAAATTCCTCGTACGCACGCTGATCCTCGGCATTGCCAAACAGCTCGGCATCATCAATCTGGGGCATGGTCATACCTTTCGTGTTAGTCATTCCGTCCTCTTATACCAAAAAGACGGCCCTCCAAACGGAGCAGCCGTCTTTTGCGGAGATTATTTTGTCCCAAGGCAGAACTTAGTGGCGGAAGTGGCGAGCGCCCGTAAACACCATAGCAATATTGTGCTCATTGCAGGCCTGGATGCTTTCGTCGTCGCGCTTGGAGCCGCCGGGCTGGATGATGCAGGTCACACCATGCTCGGCAAGCACGTCGACGTTGTCGCGGAACGGGAAGAACGCGTCGCTTGCACAGGCAAAGCCGCCCTTCTCCACGCCCTCGCGCTCGCAGAAGTCCTCGGCGCGCTCGCAGGCAAGCAGCGCAGAGTCAACGCGGTTGGGCTGACCGGGGCCCATGCCAATGCCGGCCTTACCCTTGGAGACCAGGATGGCGTTGGACTTAACGCCCTTGCAGACCTTCCAGGCAAACTCGAGCTCGGCCATCTCGGCGTCGGTGGGCTTGCGGTCGGTGGGGAACGTAAAGGTCGCGGGATCCTCGGTCACGTGGTCGACCTCCTGCACCAGCATGCCGCCGTCGACGGAGCGCAGCTCCACCTGAGCGCCGTGGTCCACGCCGCCGGTCGCCAACACGCGCAGGTTGGGGCGCTTGGCCATGCGCTCGAGCGCCTCGGCGGTGTAGCTCGGGGCGATGATGACCTCGACGAACTGCTTGTTCTGATCGGCAAAGTGCTCAACCAGATCAAAGGGAACCTCGCGGTTGCAGGCGATGATGCCGCCAAAGGCACTCTTGGGATCGCAGACAAAAGCGCGGTCGTAGGCAGCCGTGATGTCCTCGGCAACGGCGGAACCGCAGGGGTTCTGGTGCTTGAGGATTACGCAGGCCGGCTCGTCGAACTCGCGGACCAGGTTCCAAGCGGCGTCGGCATCCAAATAGTTGTTGTAGCTGAGCGGCTTGCCCTGGATCTGCTTGGAGCCCACGAGCGGGAACTGCGAGCTCGCGGTGTTCTCGCAGCCCTCGGCAAAGCGATAGACTGTGGCTTTCTGCTGCGGGTTCTCGCCATAGCGCAGGTCGTCGACCTTCTCCAGCGAAATCTCGAGCTTGGCAGAGGTGTCCGCCACGTCGCTTGCCTGGGCGGCGAGCCAGCGGGAGATGGCCGTGTCGTAGGCGGCGGTGGTCTGGTAGACCTTCACCTGCAGGCGACGACGGGTGGAAAGCGTGGTGCAGCCACCGGTCTCGTGCATCTCGGCCAGGACGGCATCATAGTCGGCCGGGTCGGAAATGACGGTAACGCTCGCGGCGTTCTTGGCAGCAGAGCGCAGCATGGAGGGGCCACCGATGTCGATGTGCTCGATAGCGTCCGCGAAGGTGACCTCGGGGTTGGCAACGGTCTTCTCGAACTCGTACAGGTTGACGACGACCAGGTCGATCAGCTTAATGCCGTGCTGAGCCGCCTCCTGCATGTGCTGCTCGGAATCGCGGCGGGCCAGCAGCGCGCCATGAACCTTGGGGTGCAGGGTCTTAACGCGGCCGTCCATCATCTCGGGATAGCCCGTGAACTCCTCGATGGGGGTTACGGGAATGCCCGCGTCCTCGATGGCACGAGCCGTGCCGCCCGTAGAGATGATCTCGACGCCAAAGTCGTCAACCAGCGTCCGTGCGAAATCGACGACGCCCGTCTTATCGGTAACCGAGATCAACGCGCGTGCGATCTTCACATCAGATCCCATGCAGTCCTCCTGTCTGGTACGCCGCCGTGCTCTGTGAGTCGGTGATACGTCGATCTGCAGCGCTCGCGCAGCGGCATTGAAAATACTGATTTAATGTAGCGCATCGAGCGCATCGATGCACCCCGCAACGGGCGCATGTGCAGAAAAAGTTTGCGAGCGGAGGGGATGGGCATGGCACCGGGCACGGTGAGTTCATGGAACACAGGGGCACCATAATTAGATGCCAATGGCGTGGTAGAACTGTGCTCGATATGCATCCGCAAAAGAAAGAGGCACCATGGTCTCGCGGGTTCTCTACCGACCGTTTGATACCGAAGACTTCGACGCCATCGCGCTGATTCTGCAGCAGCTTTGGCATAACAATTCGGATAACGATGAGTACAACCGCCTTGAGGCCGCGTGCGACCTCGCCTATTGCCTTTCGTCGTCGACGTTTTCACAGGTTGCCGTAATCGACGGTCAGGCGCGTGGCATTTCGCTCGCGCGTGCGGGACAGAGCTCCGGCGCCACTATCAACGAGCATTGGATGGATACCGAACGCGCGCTGCTATCGCAGATGCGTGAGCTAGAGCCCGATGCGTGCGCCGAGTATCTCTCGTTTGTGCGCGCAACCATCCGAACCAACAACCGCCTGCTCGAGAGCAGCCCGTTGCCGCACGACAACGAGGTCACGCTGCTTGCCGTGGATCGCGATGTCCATGGCCTGGGCGTTGGCACGGTTCTGCTCGATGCCGCCGTCTCGCACCTGTCCTCGCTTGGAGCGACGAGGGCGCACCTGTACACCGACTCCAACTGCTCGTGGAAGTTCTACGAGCTGCACGGCTTTAAGCGCACGGCCACGCACCGCGCCAACCGCGAAGAGCGCCGTCACGACATGCCGCGCGAAAGCTTCCTCTACGAACTCGATCTAACAGCCTAAACCCAGCAGCCATGCCTAGTCATTTAGGGATGTTCCCAGTGATTAGTCGTTGGGGACAGCCTTCGTAGGTAGCGCATAAAAATGGGATGGATCCGTCGGCAGTCGCCGGAGAAAATCCATCCCAAAAATCAGAGCGCGCTAGAACGTTCCGCCGCCGCCTCCGCCGACGCCGCCGCCTCCGCCGCCAGAGAAGCCGCCGCCTCCGCCGCCGCCCGAGCTGTCGGAGCTCGACGCCAGCTCACGGACGCTCTCGTGATACACGTCATCGAACGAATCGAGCGGAGACTCGATACCGTAATGATGGTAGTACCACCAGTAGCAGGGATAATTGTCATAGAAGCCGTCGGCCTCGCGCACCTCGGGCGGCACGGCCTCGGCAAGCTGACGCAGCACTTCCTTGGAAACACCCAGCGCCACGCCCATCACCAGCAGCTTGTTCCACAGCACCAGATCACCGGGGACGGCTTCCTTTAGACGCGTGAAGTCCTCGAGCCAATGCTTAAGTGCCTTGCAGCGAGCCGCCACCTCGGCGCCCTCCGGCGTAAAGCGGCGGAACGTAAGGCCCACGCCGATACCCACCAGCACAATCGGCACCGAGATAACCGCGGCGGTAATGTTCGCCTGTGCGCCATCGGTAAAGAAGATGGATCCCACGGGAACAAAGGCAATCAGGATACCAAGAACCAGGCAAAACACCATTGCAACAATGCCGTCCGAGGCAACGTACTCGCTATCGGCCAGTTTGCCCTTAACGGTATTCTGATAGTCCTCGAGCTTGTCGCCCACGGGTGTAGCGTGCTGTTTGACGTAGTGCTGCAGCTCGTCGAACGTGCGCGAGCGATCGCCGTTCTCGTCAGGCTTAGCACCGGCAAAGAAGACCTTGAGCACCATGTGGTCAATGCCCTTGGCCGACTTCCAGCCCGCATCACTCACCGTCACGCGATACGTCTGCTCTTCTTTTTCACGCTCCAACAGACCCTTCTTGGCCTTGGTCACGGTCGCCTGCTCCAGCTTGATCACACGGTCGTCAGTGAGCTTCATGAGCGTGGCGATATATGCCTGATCGGGCACCTCGTTCCAGCTCATGAGGGCCGAAAGCACGGCGGGATGGTCGGCCGAAGGCACATCGCGGAAATATTCGTCCTGGAAAAGCGGCTTGGGCTTGCGCTTGCGCAGCTTGAGCATAACGATTGTGCCGGTAAAGACCACCGCCGCAACAACACTTAGCACGGCAAGTGCATTGGCAATCATGCGAGCGTGAGCGCGGCGGGCGTTAGCTTCGTCGGCCCATTCCTTCTCTTCGCTCAGGATCGTTGACATGCGCTCTTCGCCCGAAGCGGCAAGCTGCGGCACCCAGTCGCTAGGGAAGGCGATGCGTGCCTCGGCGAATTCGCCCTGATGCACGCAGGGAATGGTATAGGTGACCATGGGTTCGTCCGCATCGAGCGATACATCGCCCGTCAGCGGGCCGTGGCCCCATGCGCGGAAGTTATCGCCCTTGACGGCCGCCGTCCCGGCAGCGGCATTTGCGAAGTACACTTCCATCTCAACGTCATCGGAGTCCGCGGACCAGCCGTCGCCCACAAACTTCCAGTAGAGCTCGGCGGTATCGGCCCAGTTCATGACCGCACCGGTCATGGTGTAGCTCACGTAATAGATCGCGCTGTCGCCGCTCTCGTGGGGGCTGAACACCTTAATCCTTACGCCGTCACCGGTCTGCTCGACCGTATAGACGCCAGAGTCGCCCTTGTTCGCGCTATCGACTTTGTTAAACGCGGTGTCCTCTTCCTCGACACTCAGCACATCGACGCCCGCCGTGCCGCCCTGCTGGTTGGCGCCCGTATTGATCTCCCAAAACACGCCGTTGATGTCGTCGTCGAAATCAAACTGGCGTCCCTCGACAACGGTCAGCGATCCATCGGCCTCAACCGTGGCACTGATATAGGTCTGGGTCATGGAATAACCGTCGGCGTGTGCGGCGGCGGGCAGTAGCAGCAATGCAAGCGCGACGAGTGCGCAGACGGAAGCGAATCGCGCAAACAGGTGGCGCTGCCGGCTGACTTTGGCGGCGAGGGTGTTCATAGGCACATCCTTTGTCTGTAAAACCAACAGCGCCATTGTCCCACGTTTGCGGGTACGCATGGCGAACATCTAGGCGACCGGAGCGCCAAACGGGATGAAAGTCACACCAGCACCCCGGCAGCTAGTCATTGGGGACGTTCTTAAATGACTAGTCATTAGGGACACCCTTGGCATAGCCCGCCCCGGCAATAGATACCACTTCACAGCTCCGTCACAGGTGTAGCGGCTTTGTGTGGGCGCGGCACGCGCTGATTGAGCCGCCAGCCGAGGGGCATAAAGCAGTTGAGCGAAAACGGTTTGCCCCTTTGCCGTTCGCTCGAGGATCATGTCCCCCTTTTCCGCGGAAACCCCGGCAGTTGCGAAGAGCTGCCGGGGTTTCTGTCGTTTGTGAGGCTAAGTCGGTACGCAGCGATCGAGACCTTGAGCCGCAAACCCACCGTGCGCAATGCGTACCGCCGCCAACTTGTGAGCGCAGCAACGCCTTCCCTGCCAAGCCCCGCGCTATACTCGTCCGCATGGATATCAACGCACGCAACATAGCAACACACGCCGCGGACGCACCAGCAACGGCAGCGCCCACCCCCGTCGTGGGCCGCTTTGCCCCGTCGCCCTCGGGCCGCATGCACTTGGGCAACGTGTTCAGCTGCCTGTGCTCGTGGCTTTCGGCCCGCAGCCAAGGCGGCAGCATCGTGCTGCGCATCGAGGACCTGGACGATCGCTGCAAGCGCCCGGAACTTGCCACTCAATTGATTGACGACCTGGCCTGGCTGGGACTGGAGTGGGACGAAGGCCCCTACTACCAGCACGATCGCCTGGATCTGTACGAGGACGCCCTGCGTCAGCTGCAAGACGCCGGCCTCACCTATCCCTGTTTTTGCACGCGTGCCGAACTCCACGCCGCGAGCGCGCCGCACGCGAGCGACGGCACGCCCATCTACCGCGCCGCCTGCCGAGACCTTTCTGCCGAGGAGGTTGCCCGCCGCAGCGCCCTGCGCGCTCCGGCCACGCGCCTGCGCGTACCCGCCGTCGACGACCTCGCAAACGATGTGATCGAATTCGTGGACCGCACGTATGGAGCCCAATGCGAAGCACTCGCCACCGAATGCGGCGACTTTTTGGTGCGCCGCAGCGACGGCGTTTTTGCCTACCAGCTAGCCGTGGTGGTCGACGACGCTGCCATGGGCGTCACCGAGGTCGTGCGCGGATGCGATCTGCTGGGCTCCACGCCGCGCCAAATCTACCTGCAGCATTTGCTGGAACTTCCCACGCCGCACTACGCGCACATTCCGCTGCTCATGTCGCCGGATGGCCGCCGCCTTTCCAAGCGCGACCGCGACCTGGACCTGGGCGAGCTCCGCACCCGCTTTGGCGCGCCCGAGGCACTACTGGGCTGGCTCGCCGGGCAAACAGGCATCGCGCCGGACGCCACACCGCGCTCTGCCGAGCAGCTGGTCGAGCACTTTAGCTGGGATGTTATCCGCACGCATCGGGAAAACATCACTGTAACGGTCGAGTAGCCAGCCACCCCGCCCCTACGCGACATCCCAGGGCTGGAGTTCGTCGCCCAGGCGGACAATACAGTCGTAGAGCACGGTGTGGCACTCGGCTGGGTTGGCGTCACGATGAAAATGCCCGTAGTACCAGCGCTTGTAGTCCAGGTGGTCCTCCAGCTCGTCGAAAAACGTGGTGAGTCGATCGACATCGGGATAATTCCAGCCAGGTGCCGGGTAAAGCGTGGGCGAAAGCATGCGCGTGGAGCAGGTATGGGTGATCGCATAGTCGACCTTCCAACCCACGCTGTCGAGCTTTGCCCGCGCCTCCTCAAAGTTGCGCTCGTCCGGCAGCTCCTGCGGCCACCAGCTGGAATACGGAATGCGGTATTCCTTATCCACGCTCGTGGCGCCGCCCATGGTAAAGATCGTTGAGCCGTCGAGCTCAAAAACCTCACCGCGCGTCAGGCGTCGGATGGGCGAGGTGTCCGACAGACGCTGCGTCAGGCCGCCGTGCCACAGCTCCATGGGGCGCTCCGACCAGTGATCGAAACGCTCGTGGTTGCCGTCGACAAACAGCACGGTATAGGGGCGCGACTCCAGCCAGGCGATGTCGGCACATTCCTCGGCAGAGAAATCCCACGGAAAGCCAAAGTCGCCCGCGATGATGAGATAGTCGTCACTTGTCAGACCATCCCCAAGATCCCAGTCGCGAAGCTTTTGCATGTCGACGCCGCCGTGAATATCGCCCGTCACATAGACCGTCATCGGATCACCACTTCCCTGTAAGTCGCTAGCCCACATTCTGCACGATCACTAAGTCAACCGTTCCAGCCCTTCCATCCTTTGGGACCTACCCCTCGCTCTTCCATCCAAACGGGTCAAACACCCAAAAGATCAGATCGAGCACGCCGCCGGTCATCGTGGCGCCGGCAAGAGCCATGCAAACATGCAGAAAGCTGGCACTTCGGAGCACGTCGAACGGCCCCAGAACAGCCAGCAGCGCGACCGCTGCGCCGGCTACGCACAGCGCGAGGCACGGCCCCGCGTCCTTTACGCACTTCTTTGCGAGATGCTTTGCGTTGTCACTCATCGGTATCGAACTCCTTAGAGGGTCGTTGTTCAGACGCATGCCGCCGCGGCAGAGCGGGGCGGCAGGGTAAGTGTCACATGCTGTGCGGACATCAATGGAGAAACCGCCTGCTCGACCAACCTTTGACGCCGTTTTGCACCGGCACCACATCCCCCGCTATCGAGGTCTAATACTTTTCCCACCGCTACCCAAAAACTCATCCAACATTAATCTTGGCTCAAGAATCGCTTAATCTATAACCTGCACTATAGAGTTCGACCAAGGGCGGGGCGGCGCCACGCAGGTCGCCGAACGCAACGCTCGCGCCCGGGCAAATCGCCCGGCGTCGCGCCCATCGAACGAAAGGACAGGTCATGGACGACCTCGAAAAAGTTGAAACCATCCGCACCAAGTGCAACGTGAGCTACACCGATGCCAAGGCCGCGCTCGACGCTGCCGACGGCAACGTTTTGGATGCCATCATTTGGCTCGAGTCGCAGGGCAAGACGCAGACCACGTCGGCGCATGCCGCCACCGAGTCCGAGCCGGTCGATGAACCCTCGGCCGAGATGGTCGCCGCGCAGGCCGCCTACGAGAAGTCGAGCGAAAAGACCGACTTTTCCAAGAAGATGGACAGCGTGTGGGAGTACCTCAAAAAGCTCTTCCGCCTGAGCCTGGACACCAAGTTTATCGCCACGCGCCGCGACGCGATCATCCTCAACATTCCCATCCTGATCCCCATCGTCGCGCTGTTTGCCTGGGGCGCCACGATATGGCTGATGCTGATTGGCCTGTTCTTTGGCATGCGCTACCGCATCGATAGCGACGGCGACGTGCCCGGCAGCATCAACAACCTTATGAATCACGCCGCCGACGCCGCGGACGACATCAAGCAAAATCTCAACGACGACAAGTAATCGCAGACGGGGGCACGCATGGCACGGATCCTGATCGTAGAGGACGAGGAGAAAATCGCCCGCTTTGTGACGCTCGAGCTGGAGCACGAGGGCTACCAGGTGGAGCACGCCGCCGACGGCCGCACCGCCGTGGACCTGGCGCTGGAGCGCAACTACGATTTGATTCTGCTCGATGTGCTGTTGCCGCAGCTCAACGGCATGGAGGTGCTGCGACGCGTCCGCAAGCACAAGGATGTGCCGGTAATCATGGTCACCGCGCGCGATGCCGTGATGGACAAGGTGGCCGGGCTCGATGCCGGCGCCGACGATTACCTGACCAAGCCGTTTGCGATTGAGGAGCTGTTCGCACGGATCCGCGTGGCGTTGAAGCGCTCGGAGGCCGTGCGGGCGGCTTCGGGCGTTGGCGGCGCCGGGGCAGGTGGCGCGGGCGTCGACGCCGCTACGATACCCCCGGTCGGCGACTCGACCCAAGTTTCCGTCGCGCCCTCCCCCGCCACGCTCGCCGTGGGCTCGGTTGCGCTCGACCCCGACCGCCGCGAAGTCACGGTCGGCGGCTCGCCCATCGCGCTCACGGCCCGCGAGTTCGACGTCCTCGCCCTGCTTATGGCGCATGCCGAGACCGTGCTCACGCGCGAGCGCATCGCGCACGAGGCGCTGGGCTACGAATACGTGGGCGACACCAACAACGTCGACGTGCACATCGCGCACCTGCGCGCCAAGATCGAGGACGCCGGCGGCGCCCGCATCATCCAGACCGTGCGTGGGGTGGGCTATGTCTGCCGCGCGTAACGCCGAGGCCAAGCGCGTCACATCCATCGCCCGCGCCATCAACTGGAGCTATATGTGGCGCCGCTTGATGAGCTACGTCTGGCTCGATCTGCTGCTGATGGTGATTGCGGCGGCGATCCTCGTCTATGGATACAACCAGATGCTGCCCGACGGCGCGTTTACCGCAGGATGGATCCCCGGCGTCGCCGTTCACGGCATGTCGCTGGCGCCTGCGCGCGGCTGGGACCTGGCAACGCTCACCTATACCGTCGAGCTTGCGCGTACCACCAAGACTTTCCCCCTCGCGCAGGACCTCGTCGCGCTATGGCCTCTCTACCTTGTCGTTGTGGGTTGGCAGGTCATCAGCGTGCTCGACATGCTCGGCGGCGCCCGTCGCGTGCGCCGCACCATGGCACCGCTCAACGACCTGGCCTTGCGCGTGGACGAGCTCGGCCGTATGCAGCTCTCCGGCGGCAAGATGGAAACACTGGAGCAGGCCATCGAGCGCGCAAGCGTCGACTCGCCGAGCGTCACTACCGGCGACGCCGACCTGGCAAGCATCGAGGTTGCACTCAACCGCCTACTGCGCCAGATGCAAGAGGCCAAACTGCAGCAAATGCGCTTTGTCAACGATGCGAGCCACGAGCTGCGCACGCCCATCGCGGTGATTCAGGGCTACGTAAACATGCTCGATCGCTGGGGCAAAGACGACCCGGACGTGCTGGCAGAATCTATCGCGTCCCTCAAGGCCGAAAGCGAGCACATGCAAGAGCTCGTGGAGCAGCTGCTGTTTTTGGCGCGCGGCGATGCCGGGCGCACGGTCCTGCGGCGCGCAAATACCAACCTTGCCGCACTGGTCGACGAGGTATGCGAGGAATCGCAGATGATCGATACCGAGCACACGTATCGGCTGGCCTTTGACGCTGCGCTTGTCAGCGACCCGCGCTGCGACGCGCCCGTCGACGTGGTGCTCGTGAAGCAGGCTCTGCGCGTGATCGTGCAAAACGCCGCCAAGTACTCGGATGCGGGAACGACCGTCACATTTGGCGTAGCGCCGGATGCGGGCGCGGGCACGATCGACATAAGCGTTGAGGACGAGGGCATCGGCATGAACCAGGAATCCGCAGCTCACGCGTTTGAACGGTTCTACCGCGCCGACAATGCACGCGATGCCGGCGCACAGGGCTCGGGTCTGGGGCTTGCCATTGCCAAGTGGATCGTCGATAGCCATGGCGGCGTCATTGGCGTGACCTCAGTCGAGGGCGTCGGCAGCCGCTTTACGATTCGCCTGCCGCGCTAGGAAGCCCCTCGGCATAAATAAAGGGATAGGGCCACACGGCCCTATCCCTTTTTGCTAGCTATGGCAGCTTGTGCGCTACTCGCGGCACAGATGCACGGCGAAACCGGCGAACTCGCGCTTAAAGTACACGAGTTTGGTGCTACCGTCGGGCAGCAGCGCGCGCGACTCTTCGTTGACCTCGAGCCCGCGCTCGGCAAACCACTTCTCGGCCGCATCAATGTCGTTGACGGCAAAGCCGATGTGGCCCTTGGTGCCACGACCATTCTGCTTCATGACCTCGACCAGCGAATCGTTAAAGTACGAAACCGGGGTCTCGATAACGGGCAGACCCATCATCGTCGAGAACAGCTCCGCGATCTCCAGGGCGTCTGCCGGGTCGGTGGCGTTAATGCCCACATGGGCAACGCGCATGCCAAAGAGCTCGACCGGATTGGCGTTCTGCTCACTCATGCAGTCAGCGCCTACTGAGCCATGACGTCAAGAACGGCCTTCTCGGCAGCGACGCGGTTCATGCCGGTCATGAAGGGCACGCCGCTCACGTACGGGCAGGTAAGGCCCTCGGGGGCAACGGTGGTGGCGATCAGCAGATCGGCGCCCTCGTCGCAAACGTCCTTGGCCTCGGAGATGGCGCACTGCACGATCTCGTACTTGTCGGCGTAACCGTTGGCGTCGAGCATGGTGGCGACCTTCTGGGCAACGAGCGTGGAAGTAGCAGCGCCAGCACCGCAAGCCAAAACAATCTTCTTCATAGGTAATGTCTCCCTTCATGGTTTACTTTAGGTAAGTGTACCGCAGCGAGCGATGGCGCTCGGCCTCGATGCGCTTTTATGCCAGTTTGCTTGCACGCCGCGTATAATACATCTAGCACGTGTTGTCATACCGCTCGCTTTACGAGCGACTAAGGACTCTAAAATGCCCGATTCCCGCACCCTCTGGACCGCCGTCGTCATTATTTGTATCGCCATATCGGTGTTCTTTAGCGTAAAAAAACGCACCACGTTTAAGCGCCTGCAACAGCTTATGGCTGCCAAGCAGTGGGACGAGTTCGATCGTTTGCTCGATGGCAAACTCACCAGCATGCTGTACCCGCGCTATAACCGCGACTACCTGCGCCTGAACTCCTATCTGCTGCGCGAGGACCACAAGCGCGCCGACGAGATGTTCGATTTGCTGCTGGGACTCAATCTGCCCAAGATGCAGCGCGTCGACCTGGTGATTAAGGCCTTTAACTACTACGTTGGCCAGGAGGACCGCAAAAAGTCCAAGGAGCTGCTGCACGAGATCAAAGGCTTTGAGGGCGGCCAGGCCGAGGCAGTCGCACACGAATGCCAACTGATGTACGACACGATGATCCTCAAGCGCCACAACGACATTCCCGAGCTGGAGCGCATGCTCAAGGAGGCCGGTGACGACAAGGTCAAGAGCTGCCGCTTGGAGTATCTGTTGGCTCTGCAGTACAAGAACAAGGGCGACGAAGCCAAGTTCCAGGAGTTCCTGGAGAAGTCGGGGCAACACTCGATGGCCGTCAACGCGTAACGGACGGCTTGTGCTAGACTTCTAGTCTCACGGGGGCGTGGCGGAATTGGCATACGCAGGAGACTTAAAATCTCTCGCCGCAAGGATTGTGGGTTCGAGTCCCACCGCCCCTACCATGTAGTGCTTACGAGCCCGTGTTCCCCAGGGATGCGGGCTCGTTTCTTTAAGATGCCGGCGGGACTCGAACCCGCGAGGGGGCGAGCGTTAAGCGGACGCGCAGCGTCCGTAGCGAGCCGGCGAGGGCGCCGACAGGCGGCCGAAGCCGGTGCGTATTTGCGCAACAAATACGCAGACGTCCCACCGCCCCTACCACGTATTGTTTACGAGCTCGTGTCCCCCAGGGATGCGGGCTCGTTTCTTTTACACGCTGGCGGAGCTCTAAGTTGCGGTGGAATAGATCCTGTTTATACCGTTTACCAGCTTATTTAGGAACTATTTCACCGCAACTCAGAGGAAGACGGTTAAAGAGCACTCAGACTCGGGGTCCAGGCGATAGTGGGAGTCGCGCCGTCGAGAGTTTCGTTGATGGTGGCGGCCATGCCGGCGAGTAGGCTGTTCTCGCTTACGGTGAGTGTCTTGTAACCGCCAGCCCGCATGAGCTCGCGAATTACCACGGCGCCAGCGAGAATCACGCCCGCGCGTTTGGACTGCACGCCTGGCAACGCGGCAATGCCTGCAACATCCAGCGCAGACATACGCTCAATAGCGGCCGAAACCTGATCCAGCGAAAGCTCGCGCAAGTGCACAAAGCTCGAGTCGTACGGCTCCAGCTCGTGAACCAACGCCACGAGCGTGGTGACGGTACCGCCCACCGCAACGAGACGCTCGGCACGCTCAAAGTCGCTGGGCAGGCCCTCAAAATAGGAGGAGAACTGCTCGCCCGCCCACGCGGCGGCAACCGCAAGCTCCCCGTCCGCAGGCGGCAACGCGGAGAAGAAGCGCTCCGTCACACGACGGCAACCAATGTCCAGCGAACGCGTTCCCTCCAGCGCGAAGACCCCGCGCTCCGGCGCGTATACGCCCGTAGCGAGCTCCGTGGAGCCGCCGCCCGAATCGGCAACAATGATGCGCTCGCCGGCAAAGTCGTGCGCCACGCCAAAAAACGTCAGGCGCGCCTCGACCTCGCCCGGAATCACCTGCGGTTCGAGCCCCAGATCGCGCAGACCGTCCAGCAGCAGCGCGGCATTGGACGCATCGCGCGCGGCACTCGTGCAGGTGGTGCAGACGCACGCGGCCCCAAAGGTACGGGCTTCGTCCACAAACATGCGGCACGCAGCGAGCACGCGCTCAACGGCCGCCTCGCAAAAGCGCCCCGTCGCGTCCACGCCCTCGCCCAGGTCGGTAATCTCGGTATGCTTGGACGATTCCACGATCGCCCCGGCCTCGACCTGCGCCAACACCAGTCGCGACGATACCGTTCCCAGGTCGATCGCGGCCACCTTATAGCGTTTGCAATTTGTCATTGCGGGCTCCCCTCCGGGCGCTATTTGCCGTTGGACACGACCGTCTGGCCCTCGACGCCGTTAAACCCAAACAGCATGTCGAGCGCTTGGATGTACCACGGGGCGTCCTTACCGACTTCTTCGATTTCCTTGGCAACTTCGCTGGCCTTCTTGGCGTTCGACGACTTCTTGCTCGAAGACGAATCCGAATCGTCGTCCAGGCCCTGCACTTCAATCCTCTTCTCGCCGGGCATCACCAGGCCCAGATCCTCGGATGCCGCGTCCTTGATACCCTCCTCCGAGAGCAGCTTGTCGACGCTTTTTTGCAGCTCATCATTGTATTGCTGGCGAATCTCGACCTGCTTGGACAAGATATCGCTCGAACGCTTTGCCACGTACAGGTCGCGCACGGGGAAATACAGGCTCACGAGCACCAGGGCAACGACGATGCCGATAAATAGCCCTCGCTGAGGACCGTGGGTAAAGTCGTAGATCGCCTTGACCACCGCGTTGTCGTTGGCGTAGTGCATAAAGTCCGAGCCCGAAAGACGGCTCGAAGGCCTGCTCGACCTGTCGTGCGTCTGGGCCGAGGGACGCGACGCATGCGACGAACGTGCCGGGCGCACTGGTCCATCTGCCAAAGTATTCACATGAGCATTGGGGCGCGAGGTACTTGTCAGGCGCTGCGTGGAGCGGTCGGCGCCGGCGTAGACGGACCCACCGAGCTGCACCGTGCGCGCACGGCGAGGCGACGGCTCACGCGAACCGGCGGAATAGTACCTGTTGTCGTAAATCTGATCCATGTGCGCCTTGTGCGGTTGAGGTTTGTTTGCGCTAAGTATTCTAGTTATAGCACGAGCGCGCGCACCGCCTTCGCCAGCCTTTGCTCGACATAAAAAAGGCGCTGAGCCGTATGGCCCAGCGCCCATAGCGCTTTGCGGCATCCAGCCAAGGCGAGGCGGAACCGAGTCAGCCTCCCCCTCGCCAAATTCGCCCGTTTAGCGAATGTTGTAGAACGCGGCCTTGCCGGCGTAGCGCGCGCTGCCCTTAAGCTCGTCCTCGATGCGGATGAGCTGGTTGTACTTGGCGATACGGTCGCTGCGGCACGGGGCGCCCGACTTGATCTGGCCGGCGTTGACGCCCACGACCAGGTCGGCGATCGTGGAGTCCTCGGTCTCGCCGGAGCGGTGGCTCACGATGCAGGCGTAACCGGCCTCCTTGGCGGTCTCGATGGCCTCGAGCGACTCGGTGAGCGTGCCGATCTGGTTGACCTTGACCAGGATCGCGTTGGCGGCACCCAGCTCGATGCCCTTCTTGAGGCGCTCGGTGTTGGTGACGAACAGGTCGTCGCCCACCAGCTGCACCTTGTTGCCAATGCGGCGGGTAAGCTCGACCCAGCCGTCCCAGTCTTCCTCGGCCATGCCGTCCTCGATGGAGATGATGGGATAGGTGTCAACGAGCTTCTCCCAGTAATCAACCATCTGGGCACTCGTGTACTCCACGCCCTCGCCCTTGAGCTCATACATACCGGTCTCAGCGTTGTAGAACTCGGTGGACGCCGGATCCATGGCGTACATGAAGTCGACGCCGGGCTTAAAGCCAGCCTTCTCGACGGCCTTGGTGATGTACTCGAACGGCTCGGCATTGGTCTTAAGATTGGGGGCAAAGCCGCCCTCGTCGCCCACGCCGCCGCCCAGGCCGGCCTCGTGCAGCACGCCCTTGAGGGTGTGGTAGACCTCGGCGCACCAGCGCAGGCCCTCGGCAAAACTCGGGGCGCCCACCGGCATGATCATGAACTCCTGGAAGTCAACGTTATTGTCGGCATGCACGCCGCCGTTGAGAATGTTCATCATAGGTGTGGGCAGCAGATGAGCGTTGACGCCGCCCAGGTACTGGTACAGCGACAGGCCCGCCGACTCGGCAGCGGCGCGGGCGACGGCCAGCGACACGCCCAGGATGTCGTTGGCACCGAGCTTGGTCTTGTTGGGGGTACCGTCCGCGGCAATTAGCGCGGCATCGACGCCGCGCTGGTCGAAGGCATCGAGGCCCACGACGGCGTTAGCGCACTCGTTGTTGACATGCTCGACGGCCTGCGAAACGCCCTTGCCCAGGTAGCGGCCCTTGTCGCCATCGCGCAGCTCGCAGGCCTCAAAGGCGCCGGTCGAAGCACCCGAAGGCACCATTGCGCGGCCAAAGCTGCCGTCCTCGAGCACGACCTCGACCTCGACGGTGGGATTGCCGCGGCTGTCGAGCACCTCGCGACCGTAGACGTCCAAAATATCGCTCATGTTGTCTCCCTCTCACTTGGAAACGTAGTGGATGCAAGCGACCGGCTGACCGTGCACCATCGGTGCGTCTCCGTAAGTTAGCCATGTCGCACTTTTTGCATTATGCCCTAAGTTAGCCAAGGGATACACTTGATTTTCGAAAAATTTAGCGGGAACGATGAGGCATGTCAGCCCGTCGTTCCCGCAGTCTTACTCCTCCGCCTTTGCGGCATCCCACAGGTCGTTGAGGCCGTGGGTCGAAAGCTCGGCCAGATCCACGTGGGCATCGGCCGCCATCTGCTCCATCGCAGCCCAGCGACGGCGAAACTTGGCCGTGCTCGCGCGCAGGGCGCTCTCGGCGTCGATACCCTCCTTGCGCGCGACGTTGACCAGGGCAAAGAGCAGATCGCCAAACTCCATTTCGCGCTCGGGCGAGCCAGGGGCCTCGGCCTCAAACTCGGCACGCTCCTCGGCGACCTCGTCCCACACATCCTGGACCGTCTCCCACTCAAAGCCCACGGCAGCCGCCTTGCGCGACACCTTCTGAGCCTGCATCAGCGCCGGCAGATGCGTGGGCACGCCGTCGAGCAGGCCCTCGGGCGCAGCCTCGCCTGCCGCCACGGCCTTGTCCTTGGCAGCCCTCTCGGCAAGCTTGACCTCGTCCCAAATCTTGAGTACTTCGTCGGAACTGTCGGCATCTACATCGCCAAACACGTGCGGGTGGCGACGGATGAGCTTGGCATCGATATCACGCGCCACGTCGGCCAGTGTAAACTCGCCGGCGTCAGCAGCAATCTGCGCATGCAGCACGACCTGCATGAGCACGTCGCCCAGCTCCTCGCGTAGGTGAACCGCGTCGTCCGCCTCGATGCAGTCGAGCGCCTCGTAGGCCTCCTCGATCATGTTCTTGCCAATGCTGCGGTGCGTCTGCTCACGGTCCCACGGGCAGCCATCGGGCTGACGCAGACGCCAGATGGTCTGCACCAGATGCTGCAGCTCGGTCGACGCGTCTACCAGCGTGGACAGATCGCGCGAGCCCTCGGCATTTTGCTGAGCCATGTGCTGCGCCATGGCTACTCCTCCTCCATGACCACGTGGCGGAACGCGCCGCCCTCGTAGATGCCGTAGCTGTGCGAGCCGTCCTTGGGGATGCTCACGCTACCGGGGTTGAAGAGCCACAGGCCCGGGTGCGCGGCGCTTTCCTCGTTGACCTTGATGTGCGTGTGGCCGTAGACGAGCGCTGAGCCCTCGGGCAACGCGGGCGCGTGGTCGACGCTGTTGTGCATGCCGGCGCCAAAGACGTGGCCGTGCGTCAGGAACAGCTCGCGGCCGGTCTCGTCGAACAGCGTAGCGTAGTCGGCCATGACGGGAAAGTCGAGGACCATCTGGTCGACCTCGGCGTCGCAGTTGCCGCGCACCGCGATGATGCGGTCGGCTAGGGCGTTGAGCAGCGGAATCACGCGCTTGGGAGCATAGTCGCGCGGCAGGTCGTTACGCGGGCCATGGTAGAGCAGGTCGCCCAGCAGAACGATGCGGTCGGGCTGCTCGGACTCGATGGCGGCACAGAGGCGCTCAGCCCAGTATGCCGAGCCGTGGATGTCGGAGGCGATGAGGTATTTCATGGTGGTCCTTTCGGTGAGGTTGATGGGGTGGGTGTGGCGCGTCGCCGACCGTGTCACTCAAATTGCAGAGCCGCGGCTTGTGCTGCCTGCATCACGCGCTGGAGCGGCACACCGTGCTCGCGGGCAAGGCGGGCGCAGTCCTCGTACTCGGGCGCTGCACGCTCGCTGCCGTCGGGCAGGGTGGCCACCTTGACGGACACCTCGCCCCATGGCGTCGTCACCTGCTCAAAGCGGCGTGGCAGGCAAACGCGTTCCATGACCTGGCGACGGATGCCATTGGTCGTGGTTTCCAAAAAGATGATCGTCTGCAGGCGCTCGATGTCCTCGTGGGCGCAGATTACCTGCAGCTGCCAGCCGGGACGGCCTTTCTTGCAATAGACGGGCAGCCAGTGCACCTCGCGCGCACCCGCCTCGCGCAGGCGGTCGGCGGCGTAGGCAAGCACCTCGGGCGACGCGTCATCAATATCGCATTCCAGCTTGACGATGGTTTCGGGCGCATCGGTCTCGCGGGACAGCGGGGATGTGCTATCGCATGGCATACGGTCCGGCTCCTTTCCGCGCGGGCTCGTTTTGTTCATCCAAACGCTAGCACATCGCGGGCGGCGCAGGGGCGGCGTCATGGGATAGGTGCGACTTTTGCTGGGCGCAAGTGCTGGCGCGCTCCAACGCCGGCCCGCTCCACTCAAACGTGTACGTCAGCCTCCAAACATGTCATTTTTTGCAGCTTTTGGAGGCTGATGTACACGTTTTGAGAGCGCAAGCGAGGCCGCACCGCGCGTCGCGCAGCCTTTCCAATCGATTTCGACCCCCGGCGTGTCCGGCGTGTTGAGAGCTACGCCATTACAATGAAGCGGATTCGCTTGACGCAAAGGAGCTGCCATGCCTGCTTGCCCGCTGGTCGATTGCCACACCCACACCTCGTTCTCGGACGGTCATGCCTCGTTTGAGGAGAACATCCGCGCCGCCGCGGCCGCCGGCTGTCGCGTCATGGTCTCGACTGACCACCTCACCCTGCCTGCCAGCATGGATGCTAACTGCGAGGTGCAGGTCGTCGAGGGCGACTTGCCAGCACATCGTCTGGCCTTTGAGGACGCCCGCAAACTCGCCGCGCAGATTGCGCCGGAGCTCGCCTTTATCTACGGTTTTGAATGCGATTGGTACGAAGGTTGCGAGCCTTTGGTTGAGCGCTGGTCCGCGGGTGCCATAGTGCGCTTGGGCAGCGTGCACTGGATTGGCGACCCCGGCGATATCATGGCCGGTGCCGCGGGTACGGCGGGAACGGAAAACATCGCTCGCCCCGATACGCCCGATTCCCTTTGCGGTTGGATCGACGATGACACCAACCTGCACGTTTGGGAAAACTTAGGCGTGCGCGGTGTGTGGGAGCGCTACGTCGACGACTGGTGCCGTGCTTGCGAAAGCTCACTCACCTTTGACGTGATGGCCCATCCCGACCTGGTCATGCGCTTTTCGAAGGAAGGCTTTGCGCCCGATTTTGACCCGGCGCCGTTTTGGGAGCAGATGGCCGAATGCGCACACGATACGGGTCGCCGCGTTGAGGTCTCGACCGCCGCACCGCGCAAGGGCTTGGACGACTACTATCCCGCGACCGGGCTTTTGCATCGCTTCGCCCATGCCGAGGTGCCCATTACCTTTGGCTCGGACGCACACCGCTCCTGCGATATCTGCTGGAACGTCCGCGAGGCTCAGGCCCACGCCTACGACTGCGGCTATCGGACCTTCGACATCCCCCACGCCACCGGCGAATGGGAATCCACGCCCCTCGCCTAGACATCCCTTCATGAGTTGCGGTGAAATAGTTCCTGTTTATGGCCCTAAGACGGTCAAACAAGAACTATTCCACCGCAACTTCTATTTCATTGGCAACTCCCGAAAGACTGTCCCTAACGACTAGTCGCTTAAGAACGTCCCCAATGACTGCCATGACTAGTGGCGGCGAGCGTTGAGTTCGCCGGCCAGTTCGTCGAGGGTAATACCGTAGCGTTCGAGCGTTACGAGCAGATGGTAGACCAGGTCGCCGGCCTCGTAGCGGATGTGGTCGTGGTCGTTGTCCTTGCAGGCCATGATGACCTCGCTCGCCTCCTCGGCAAGCTTCTTGAGCAGTTCGTCCTCGACGTCGGTCAGCAGACGGGCGGTATAGCTCTCCTCCGGCGACGCATCGCGACGACCGTGAATCACCTCGGCCAGTCCCGTCAGCGTCTCGCCGATATTTCCCGGCTGCACGTTAGCTGTTCTGACTCCCATGGTTATTTCCTCTCGTTACTGCAGCGTAAAGTAGGTACCGGTCTCATCGAACCGAGGCTTTGCGCCCTTTTTCTCAAAGAACTCGACGATGACGGCATGGGCCTCATCGAGCCTTTCTTTCTCGGCCTCGAGCCAAAGCGACTGCGCCCCGCAGGCATCAGTCAGGTGCACGCGGCATGGCACGCCCGCGCGGAGGAGCTCGGTGTTGCAGTCGGCGACCTCGAACGGCGTCACGACTTTCATCGCACTCCCCCTTCCACGCGCTTAAAGAAGCAGGTACGGTTGCCGGTGTGGCAGGCCGGACCCGGCGAGTCGACCTTGACCAGCAGCGTATCGCTATCGCAGTCGGCCCAGAGCTCCTTGACCTCCTGCATGTTGCCGCTCGTCGCGCCCTTGTTCCAGAGCTCCTGGCGGCTGCGGCTCCAAAACCACGTGGTGCCGGTCTTGAGCGTCAGCCCCACCGATTCCTCGTTCATCCAAGCAACCATAAGCACCTCACCAGTGTCATACTGCTGAACCACACAAGGAATCAATCCTTTGGCGTCGTATTTAAGATCCGCTGGAGTAGTAATTTCTCTCATTTCAATTCCCCAATTTAAACATCGCCGGTCGGCGAGGGTTGTCCAGGTGCCCGAGATTCCGAGCGACAAGCCCGACGACACGTACTTAAGTACGCGAGGAGGGTTGGAGCCGGAAGGTCGGGTGCCTGGGCAAGCCGCAGCATTAGAAGTCCAGCCTCACAGGAATACCTTGAGAGGCCATATACTCTTTGACTTCGCGAATGCTGAAGGTTCCAAAGTGAAAGACGCTCGCCGCCAGCACGGCGTCGGCCTCGCCCTCGATCACGCCCTCGGCAAAATGCTCAAGTGTGCCCACGCCGCCGCTCGCGATGACGGGAATCGGCACCGCGCGCGCCACGGCGCGGGTGAGCGCCAAATCAAAGCCGGCCTTGGTGCCGTCGCGATCCATGCTGGTCAGTAGGATTTCGCCGGCGCCACGACGAGCCGCCTCCTCGGCCCACGCCACCGCGTCGATACCCGTAGCGTTGCGACCTCCTGCGGTAAAGACCTCCCACCTATCGGCACCCGGCTCTCCGGGCAAACCGACGCGCTTGGCATCGATCGCCACGACCACGGCCTGGCTGCCAAACGCCGCGGCAGCCTGGCTGATCAACGACGGGTCGCGCACAGCGGCAGAGTTAAGCGACACCTTGTCGGCGCCGGCGGCAACCATGGTCCGCATGCCCGCCAAGTCGCGAAAGCCGCCGCCCACGGTATAGGGAATGGCGAGCTCCTCGGCCGCATGCGCCGCCATCTCGATAGTCGTCGCACGGTTGTCGCTCGTGGCGGTAATGTCCAGGAAGACGACCTCGTCCGCTCCCTCGCGGTCGTAGGCACGCGCCAGCTCCACCGGATCGCCCGCATCGCGCAAGCTCACAAAGTTGACGCCCTTGACCACACGGCCGTCCTTGACGTCCAGGCAGGGAATCACGCGCTTGGTAAGCATGGGCTACTCCTCCCCTCGGGCGGCGGCCAACGCCTGTGCCAGCGTAAAGTTGCCTTCGTAGAGCGCACGGCCGGTAATGGCGCCTTCAATCGCAACCTCGCCCACCGCGGCCAGTGCGCGGATGTCGTCGAGCGTCGAAATACCGCCCGAAGCCACGACGGGAAAGCCCGCGACCTCGGCCACATGGCGATACGCCGCCACATCGATGCCCGTCTGCATGCCATCGCGCGCGATGTCGGTATAGACCAGGTGTTTAAAGCCCAGCTCGGTAAGCTGCGCCACGACATCGTCGAGCGCCACGCCCGCGCCGTCGCGCCAGCCGTTCACCTTAACCTGGCCGTCGCGCGCGGCAATGTCGGCGACCAGCAGCTCGCCAAAGCCTTGGGCTGCCACCTCGGCAAAACCTGGCTCGGTCACCAGCACGGTGCCCAGCGCAATGCGGCGAGCACCATAGCCTGCCAGCTCATCGATGCGCGCGAGTGAGCGAACGCCGCCGCCCACGTCCACGGACAGACCGTCGACGCCGCAGATGGCCTTAATCGCCGCCGAGTTGGCAGCGCATGTGTCCTCGTCCTCACCAAAGGCAGCGGACAGGTCGACGACATGCACCCAGCTTGCGCCCTGCTCGGCAAACGAGCGGGCGACGGCCACGGGGTCATCGGAATATACCTTGCAGCGGTTGCGGTCACCGCGCTCCAGGCGCACAACCTTGCCGCCGATCAGATCGATTGCGGGAAACAGGATCATCGGCCAACCTCCTCGACGATGCTCACGAAGTTCTTAAGAATACGCTGACCCAGCGCGGAGGATTTCTCGGGATGGAACTGGCAGCCCCACACGTTACCGTGGCGCACGATGCACGGGAAGCTCCGTGTATAGTGCGTGCGTGCCAACACATCGGCGGCATCGACGTCGTCGGCCACCGCGTAGCTGTGAGTGAAATACATGTTGGCGCCCTCGGCAAAACCGGCAAGCAACGAATCGGCCGCACCGGCGGGCGTCATGTGCACCTGGTCCCAGCCCACGTGCGGGACCTTCAGACGGCTCGACTCCAGGTGCGTGCACGAGCCACGCATGATGCCCAGGCCATCGACCCAGGGACCACCGGCCTGCTCGGAGGCATCGTCGTCCGCGTCCGCACCCTCGCCCGCCGGCACGCCCTCGTTGCCGCGCTCAAAAAATAGCTGGAGGCCCAGGCAGATGCCGAGCAGCGGAGTTCCGGCGGCAACGGCATCGAGCACGGCCACCTCCTCGCCGCTCTGGCGCATAAAGGCGATCGCGTCATAGAACGCGCCCACGCCCGGGATGACCAGGCCGTCGGCGTTGCGGATCTGCTCCGGATCGTCCGATGTGCAGGCGGCGGCACCGGCGCGCGCAAGCCCGCGCACGACGCTCGACAAGTTGCCCTTGTGGTAGTCGACCACCACGATTTTCGGTTCGCCCACGCGACCCTCCCTTTTCCCATTCAAAACCTGCCAAAAAGGGACAGGTTTATTTTGGTCGGTTAAACGTTCACCCACCACATGAGACAGCATTCCCGCAGATAAAACCTGCCAAAATAAACCTGTCCCTTTTTGGCAGGTTACAGCGAGCCCTTGGTGCTGGGGATGCCCTGCACGTGGGGATCGAGCTCGCAGGCGTGACGCATCGTGCGGCCCACGGCCTTAAAGGCGGCCTCGATAATGTGGTGCGAGTTGCCGCCCGCCAGCTCGCGCACGTGCAGCGTGAGCTTGGCATCGCGTGCAAAGGCATAGAAGAACTCGACGGCCAGCTCGGTATCAAAGCTGCCCACGCGCTCGGTCGGCACGGGCAGCTCACAATAGGCCTGCCCACGGCCCGAGATATCCACGGCGGCCATCACGAGCGTCTCGTCCATGGCGATCGCCGCGTCGGCAAAGCGCGTAATACCCGCCTTGTCGCCCAGCGCCTGGCAAAACGCCTCGCCCAGCACGATGCCCGTGTCCTCGACGGTGTGGTGCGCGTCGACCTCGACGTCGCCCACCGCGCGCACCGTCAGATCGAACAGACCATGGCGGCCAAAGGCGTTGAGCATGTGGTCGAAAAACGGCACGCCGGTCGAGATATCGCACACGCCAGATCCGTCCAGGTCGAGCTTTACGACAATGTCGGTCTCGCCCGTCTTGCGGGTTACCTCGGCATAGCGGTCCATCTACATCTCCTCCTTCACCAGCGCGGCAAACGCAGCCAGCACCTCATCGTTTTCCCGCGGCGTGCCCACGGTAATGCGCAAGCAGTCCGCGAGCCCCGGCGCGTAGCTAAAGTCGCGCACCAAAATCGAGTACTCGTCGCGCAGGCGCTCGCGCACGCGTGTGGCATGCGGCGTACGCACGAGCACAAAGTTCGCCGCGCTCGGCCATGCCTCCACGGGCATGCCCTCGGCAGCCATCGCGCGCAGAGCGGCCTGTTCGCGTTCGCGCTCGGATGCGACCTGCGCCACCACGGGCGTGTAGGCATCACGGGCACGCACGCAGGCAAGTGCTGCCGCCTGGCTCAGTACGTTGACCGAATAGATCTGGCGAATCGCCGCGAACACGTCGATGACTTCGGGCGCCGCAATCACATAGCCCAGACGCGTGCCGGCAGCGCCAAACGCCTTGGACAACGTATGCAGAATCACCAGGTTGGGATGCTCGGCGATAAGCCCCTGCGCCGTGGTGGCCGCGCCAAACAAATCGTCGGCAAACTCAACGTAGGCCTCGTCGACCATTACCATGCCGGGGCACGCATCGCACAGCGCCGCGACAAAGTCGAGCGGTGCCACGTCACCCGTGGGGTTATTGGGCGAGGTCACGATTGCCAGGTTGCACTCGGACGCCGCCGCAAGCACAGCTGCCTGGTCGAGCTCAAAGGTCGCGGGGTCGCGCCACACGTCGCGCACCTCGGTCTGGCAGAGCGACGCAAAGAACGCGTACTCGCTAAAGCACGGCGGGCAGTTGAGCAGGGTCCGTCCCGCGCCGCCAAACGCCAACAGGTAGTTATAGAGCAGCTCGTCGCCGCCGTTGCCCACGCAGACATTCTCGCGCGTCACACCATGCCAAGCGGCAAGCTCGTCGCGCAGATCGTTGGACATGGGATCGGGATAGCGGTTGAGCGGTGTAGCGGCCAGGGCGGCGTCGACCGCCTCGCGCACGCCAGCCGGCACGGGATAGGTGTTCTCGTTGGCCGAAAGGTTGATGCGCGTGGGCGTAAAGTTGGGATCGTAGGGCTCAATGCCGGCCAAGTAGGGCTGGACGAGCTCCTTCATGCGCGGCGTGAGTTCGGACATATTAGGCCTCCTTGCCAGTCGCGCCGGCGCCATCAGCGCTTGCAGCCGCCAGGTCCACGCCCTCGGCAACCGTCGCCACGGCGTCGCCCGGCCAGGCAACCTTGGTCAGGTCGGCCGCGGCGAGCGACTCGGCGCTCACGGCATCCTCGCCCTGCTCCAACACGCGGCGGCGCAGCGCGGCGGAAAGCGCGTGTGCCCACAGACCCTCGGCCTCGGCGAGGCGCTGCGTGGCAGGAGCATCGGAGAGCAGGCCCTCGGGTGTATAGCAAATGACACTCGAGCGCTTGACGAACTCCTCCACCGAAAGCGGGTTGGAGAACATGGCCGTGCCGCCGGTCGGTAGCGTGTGATTGGGGCCGGCAACGTAATCGCCGAGCGGCTCCGAGCTCCAAGCGCCCACAAAGATAGCGCCGGCGTTGCGAATGCCGCCGAGCAGGCCCATCGCGTCCTTGCAGTGCAGCTCAAGGTGCTCAGGCGCCACCGTGTTCACGGCCTCGACGGCGGCGGCCATGTCGGCGGCCACCACGATGGTGCCCTCATTGTCGAGCGAAGCGCGCGTAATCTCGGCACGCGGGGACTGCGCCACCAGGATGTCGATACCCGCCTCGACCTCACACGCAAACTGCTCGTCGCAGGTCACCAGATAGCAGGCCGCCAGCGGATCGTGCTCGGCCTGGGCCATCAGGTCGGCCGCGACCACCATGGGCTTGGCCGTGGCGTCGGCCAGCACGCAGACCTCGGAGGGGCCAGCAACCATATCGATACCCACGTCACCCGAGACAATCTGCTTGGCAGCGGCGACAAAGGCGTTACCCGGGCCGGTAATCTTGTCGACACGCGGAATGGTCTCGGTACCGTACGCCAGCGCGGCCACGGCCTGGGCGCCACCCACCATATAGATCTCGTCCACGCCGCCGAGCTTGGCAGCCGCGAGCGTATAGGGGCTGATTAGGCCATCTTTTTGCGGCGGGGTCACCATGACCACGCGCTTAACGCCAGCCACCTTGGCAGGGATGGCGTTCATAAGCACCGTGGAGGGATACTGCGCACGACCGCCTGGCACGTAAATGCCGGCAGCGGCAAGCGGGGTCACCTTAACGCCGAGCATCGTGCCGTCCGGGCGCGTGGTAAACCAGCTCTGCTCGACCTCACGCTGGTGGAACTCGCGGATCTGGCGTGCGGCCTTTTCGAGAGCCGCGACAAAGGCAGGATCGAGGCCTTCGAGTGCAGCATCAATCTGCTCCTGCGGCAGGCGAAAACTCTGCAGCTCAACGCCGTCAAAACGCTGGCAGTAATCGCGCACCGCGGCATCGCCGTTGGCGCGTACGTTGGCCACGATATCGCGGGCGGCGTCGACGATGTTTTGTGGCAACACGCCCTTGCGGTTGAGCTGGTTGGTAACGAGGCGCTCACCGGGAGCAAGCTTGATCGTCTTCATATCGGTATCCCCTATCGGTCGAGATTATGTTCGAAAAACGAGAGGTCGGGCGGCGGCGCCAACGGCCCGCAGCCCGTACGTTGGGGCGCCCGTGCGTGCTCGCGCTATTGTGCCGAGCCCGCGACGGGCTCAAAATGCTTGTCCTTCACGGCCGCGGTCAGGCGATCTGCCAGATTGCGTACGCGCGGATCCAGGCGAGCGGCGCCCGGATTGACAAAGAAACGGGCCGTGCAGTCCATGATGCGGCCGGTGATGACCAGGTCGTTATCGCGCAGCGTGGCGCCCGTGGCGGTGATATCCACGATACGGTCGGTCATACCGACAATGGGGCCCAGCTCGATGTTACCGTGCAGCGAAACGATGTCGACATTCACACCGCGTTCGGCATACCAAGCGCTCGCGATGCGCGGGTACTTGGTGGCCACGCGAAGAGAACCGCGACGGGCATAGTTGCGCTCGGCCTGGCCAGCGCGCCACGCGGGCTCCGCCTCGATAAACGTGCACAGGCCGTAGCGCAGGTCGACCAGCTGCAGCAGGTTGAGGTCGGCCTCGATGAGCGAGTCCCAGCCGCAGATGCCGCAGTCGGCGCCGCCACAGCCCACAAAAGCGGGTGCGTCGCTGGGACGCACGATGACAAACTCGATATCGCCGACCGTGCCCTCACCAGCGTGTGTGTCGCGGCCGCGCACGATGAGGTGACGGCCGGGGTCGCGCAGCTCAGAGACATCCAAGCCCGCGGCCTCGAGCACGTCGAGCGTGTCGGCCTTGAGCGAGCCCTTGGGCACGGCGATGCGCAGTGGACCCTCGGCGCCGCGGCCCACGGCATGGTCACCATCGGAAGCAGCGTCCTCGGCCGAGGTATGCGCGGCCTCCAGACGCTCGAGCGAAAAGGCAAAGCCCGCCGCCGGCACCTCGATGCCGTCGCCAAATGCGCCAGTAAAGATGGAGTCGTAGCGTCCGCCTGAACCGACCGGATCGGGCAGGCCACCGGCATAGGCCTTAAAGACCAGGCCCGTGTAGTAATCAAACGAGTTCATGATGGAGAAGTCGAAGGACAGCACCCGGGCGTCCTCGGGAGCCAGGCCATCGACCAGGGCACGCAGCTCGCGCGTGAGCGGCGCAACAATGCCTGCCGCCGCCAGCAGCGCGTCGACGCGGTCGAGCACCTCGGCACCACCGTGCAGGCGCGGCAGCTCGCTAATGGCGACCTTAACGGCCTCGGACTCTGCGCTTTCCGCCACGCGGGCATCGAGGCCCACGAAGTCGTTGGCGTGCACGCAGCGCAGCGCCTCGGCAGCCAGCTCGCGATCTTCGCACGCCGCAAGCAGTTCCTTAAACGGACGCACACTGCCCGCGATAATGCGCGCATCGGGAAGTGTCAGCTCGCGCACGGCCTCGGCCACCAGCGAGACGATCTCGACGTCGCCCGCAGTGTCGCCCACACCGATGAGCTCAAAGCCCAGCTGCGTAAACTGACGCGAGCCACCGGCATTGCGCTGGCACTCGCGAACCACCGGCGCCTCGTAGCGAAGGCGCAGGGGCAGGTCGGCAGCGCACATGCGGGTCGAAACCAAGCGCACGATCGGCAATGTGTTGTCGGGACGGACCACCAGCAGGCGACCGTCGTCATCAAAGAGCTTAAACGGCGTGTCCGCAATGCGGCCGCCCTCCTCGAGCGAGCCCTTGTCCTCGAGCAGCGGCGTCTCGACCGGAAGGTAATGATGCTCCCTGAAGCAGCCCTTCACCGTACATGCAATCTCCTCGCGCGCCTGAGCCTCCTCGGGCAATATGTCCCGGAATCCCCACGGTGTGGCCGTCATCTGGTGAGCCTCCTCATGCTGTGTTTCATATAGAACAGAAGACCGGCATAGCTCCGCCGGTCTTCTGGGTACTTTAGCATACTAGAGTGCTTGCGGGGAAAATCCGTCGAAGCCGCTCACACCGTATTCATTTGGAAACATGGGGCAGGTTGCCGCAACCCAACCCCACCTAGGCGCCAATCGCACGACGATACTCTGCCATTACCTGTGCATCGGCAGCTGCGGGGTCAGCAAAATAGCGCCAGTCATAGGTCTCGGCCGAAACAACTCCGCGATAGCCGCGCGCCACCAGCCTATCCAGGTCGGCGCGCATATCGCGGTCGCCGTCACCCCAGGCAAGATGCGTCGTGCCGTCTGCCGCAACATCGACAAAATGCACGTGGGCGACATCATCGCCAAGCAGATCGAAATAATCGTCGATGGTATCCCCCGCCACCGCCATAGCGCCCAAATCCAGACACGCCTTAAGTGCCGGATGATCAACTGCCTCGATCATGCGCTTCGTATCGGCCGCCGAGTTCACGATCATCGACTCAACCGGCTGTAGGGCCTCGAGCACCAGTCGAACGCCGCACTCTCCCGCATGCTCGGCAATCGCACGCAGCATCGAGGCGCTGCGACCCCACGCGTCCTCGATTGGCTCGTTCAAAAATGCCCAGCCGCTCGAGACCATGACCTGCTCGGCTCCAAGTTCCGCCGCGATATCCACAACGTTCTTAAAGTACGCGAGCGTGCGGGCACGCGCCTCATTCCCGCGCGCCGCGATATTCCACGGCTTGGGGTTGTTCTGTTCGGGACAAAGCCCCACAATCCGAACCCCATACTGCTGCGACAGCTCCCGCACCTGCTCGAGCGAATCGTATCCATGGCAATCGACATACAGATGCATCGCCCCGGTCCAAAGCTCGCAACACGTGTAGCCCGAGGCCGCTGCCGAGGAAAAGAATTCCTCAAGGTCAAAATAACGATGGCTGATATTCATGACGGCAAGCTGCGGATACTCCATCTTGTCCACCTTTCGGCAAAAGGGCGCCGCAGCACAGTGTGCGCGACGCCCCCTCTTACATTGTTCTCATTATGACGGATACTCTACTGGACACCAAGCACTCCAAAGAACGCGCCGGCGATACTCACGAGCAGGATCACGAGCATGATGAGCAGCGGATTCATCTTCTTCTTGAGCATGAGATAGACGATTCCAAACAGCCCCATCGTGACAAAGCCCGGGAAAATTCCGTTGAGCAGCTCGGCCAGCGTCTGAGCACCATCGCCCGCGCCGACCATGAGCGGAATGTCCACGGTGACCATCTCCATGGTCATAGCACCGATCACCATGGCGCCCATGATAGAGGCCATCTTGACGATCGTGTCCATAATGCCCGATTCCTGGACTTTGCTGATCATGTCCGAGCCAAAGCGATATCCCACAAACGTCAGCAGGTAACGGATGATGTAGTGAGGGACGTTGAACACGAGCAGGAACAAAATCGGGCCAAGAATGGAGCCCTGCAGCGCCAGCGACGTGCCGACACCCGTTGCCAAAATTCGCAGCGTGCCCCAGTAGAAGGCATCGCCCACGCCGGACAGCGGCCCCATCAAAGCAAGCTTGACATTAGAGATCGCGCTCGTGTCAAAGCTATCGTCAGTAGCGTTGACCTCCTCCATTGCAGCGGCGATGGACATGGGAAGCGTCGAGATGTACGGCGTGACGTTATAGAGCTCCATATGGCGCTTAAGGGCGGCCTTAAAGTCCGCATCCTGCGGATACAGCTTGCGAAGAATCGGCATAAGGGCCCACATAAAGCCGATATGGCCCATACGCTCGTAGTTCCAGGAATGCTCATAGGGAATCGAGCGCCAGAACAGCTTCTTAAGGTCTGCGCGGGAAATCAGCCCGTCGTAAGAAGACTCAAACTTAAAACTCATCGAACCCACTCCCAATCGCAGGATCCTCGGTTGCCACTGCGGGCTGCTCCGCTTTTTTCTTATCACCCAAAACCGTCATCGCGACGACGATGATCGCGGCAAAGATCGCCACGCCCGTCGTGCTAATGCCAAAGTAGGCAACGAGGAAGAAGCCAGCGAAGAAGAACGGAGCCACCGTTTTGTTCATGATCATCTGAGCCAGCATCGCAAAGCCGAGTGCGGGCAAGAAGGCGGCGGCGACATCCATGCCGGTCTGAACGAAATCGGGAATGATGTTGAGCAGGCTGGCAACAGCATCGGCGCCAAAGAAGAAGGCCAGGGGAATAATCAGCAGGCCGCACCAGCTCTGCGCGTAACCGGCGATAAGCATGTTGCGCGTAATGGCCTTGGTGTCTCCGTCCTCGACGTTCTTGTCGATACGGTGCACCAGCAATAGCATCACCGGCTGGCCCAGGGCCGTATCGAGCGCCAGGACGATCGTTGCGATGGGAATGCCCAGGGTCAGGGCCGCCGAAGCGTCCGCGCCGGCCTGCATGGCAAGCGACACACCCAGGATGGTTCCGGAAATCGTATCGGGCGGGTT
This sequence comes from uncultured Collinsella sp., assembly GCA_958421655.1. GTDB lineage: Bacteria > Actinomycetota > Coriobacteriia > Coriobacteriales > Coriobacteriaceae > Collinsella. The sequence continues at coordinate 13,786 of CATZMG010000001.1, read as the reverse complement.
ATACGCACCGACCGAGATGGCGCCGACCATGGCAAGCTCCATCGTGGCGCCCATGATCGTGCCGGTCACCATGTCGCCCATGACAAGGCCAACCAGAGGTCCGAGCACAATCGGGCGCTGGAGGTAGCTCGTACCGGTCAGCCACTCGGAATAGCCCAAAAGGGCAATAAGGAAAATCAGGATTGTCTTGATAACCATGATGGCCCCTAACCGATGACCTTCGCGGCGTCAGTCTTCGCATCTGCCGGAATCATTTGAATGAACAGCTCGTAGCCCTCGCCGAGCAGTTCTTTGACGTATGCCTCGTTTTCGGGCGTGAGGAACACGCTCGTCGAGACCTGGCGGGCATCCTCGCTAAAGGCAACATTGCCGAGGTTGATCTTCTTGACGCCCATCGCCTTGGCGACGGCACCGGCCTGCTGGATCGTCTCGCAAACTACGAAGAGTTTGTACTTATCGGTCACACCGCTCTGGAGCGCCTTGACGGCATCCTCGGTGTTTTTGACGACAACCTTGCAGCCCTCCGGTTTTGCAAGGGACAGGGCCTGCAGACGAAGCTTGTCATTGAGGACCGTGTCGCTTACCAACAGGATGCAGTCGGCACCCAGAGCCGAAGTCCAGCTAACGGCAACCTGGCCGTGCAGCAGTCGATAGTCCACGCGAATCATCTGAATCATGATGTGCTCCCTAGCGATTAAAACTCATCGAGTTCGGCCTGCCCCAGCAGGTCGTTGACGTACTTGACCTTGGTGTCGTCCGCCTCGACGATCTGGCGAATGGCCTCATCAATTGGAGTGGAGTCGGGCACGAACAGCAGCTGAATAAGGAGCGGCAGGTTCATATTGGTCACTAGGTGCGTGTTGGGACGCGTCTGGACGATCTTGGTGAACTCGTTGTTGACGCTGCCGCCGAACAGGTCAGTGCACACGACAACCTCGTCGTCCGCAGCAAACCCATCGAGAACCGCTGCGGCCTCCTTGGTCAGGTCCTCGTTTCCGTCGACATACATAGACAGCGCATGGACGTTTTCGCGCTCACCGGAGAGCAGCCCAATGCTCTCGACGATTCCAGACGCAAAATGAGCATGGGATGCAACGATAAACTGCCTCATTCGATTCCCCTTTCTTGCGAATTTCGGCATAAAAATGCCCGGACGCATGCGCCCGGGCAGGGTGCTTCTTGATCAGTAGCTTATTTGTCACCGATTAGTAGTCGAACTGGTGATAGTAACGACGGTAGTTGAGGTTGTGCTTGGTGACCGTCTCGTAGTAAGCGGCAAGGCGATCGGTGATCAGCGAGGAGAGGATCCACGGAGACACGATGACGCGGAACTCGTCGTCAAGGCCGGGGATCGCGAACTCGGCGGTGTCGATGATGTTGATGTCGGTGTCGCCGGTCACGCCGCGGGTCAGGAAGGCGCGGACGCGCTCGTCGAGCTTGCGGTTCTCGTCCTCGCCCATGAACAGGAAGACCGGGACGCCGGGCTCCACGAGCTCGAGGGTGCCGTGGAAGAAGTCGGCCGAGGTGATGTAGCGGGTGCGCTTCCACTGCATCTCCTCGAGGATGCACATCGAGAACAGGATCGTCTCGCCCCACAGGGCGCCGGAGCCGATGAACATGGTGTAGGGGGCCAGGGCGTACTTCTTGGCGAGCTCCTCGGCGCGCGGCTCGAAGCTCTTGCGGATGTCGACCAGGTGGGTCCAAACATCCTTGGTCTGCTCAATAAACTTGTCGAACTTGGGGAAGCAGCCGCGGCGGTTGAGCAGGCGCAGGCCGAAGCAGTCGGCGAGGTAGTAGCCCTTCTCGCAGCCGCCCGAACCATGGTCAGAAGCCATGGCGACGCAGTTCTCGGCACCCACAGCCTGGCCGATGGGGCCCTCGGGCTTGGTCATGGCGTAGACGCGCACGCCCATGCCCTTCATCTTCTTGACGGCCTCGAGGACCTCGGGGGTGGTGCCGGACTCGGAGGCGGTGATCACGACGGACTTCTCGGTCATGCGCTTGTGGCCCATGGCGTTCCACTCGGCGGCGTGGATCAGGTAGACCTCGAGGTCGCGGTCGCCGAACTTGTTCATGAGGTACTCGAGCTGCATGAGCTCGTCCCAGGTGCCGCCGACGCCCATCAGGAACACGGCGTCGTAGCCCTCGTCGGCGACCTTGTCGGCGAGTTCGATCATCTTCTTGCCGGTCTCATAGACGTTCTTGCCGTCCTCGACGTAGCCCTCCTGGCTAAAGTGCATGATCTCGATCTTCTCGGTTTCCTTCATGGCTTTTCCTTTCTGTCCTGCACGCGAATCTATACATCGCGTTTCTTTTCGATACCAATTATAGACATACACCCAACGTGTTTTTAATACCACTTTTCAATCTGTTCCAATCCTCGGTGAACGGTCGAAATTCTCTGGTGAGTGGTATTAAATTAGAATTTGATGTATAGCTAACGCCCCCGGCGTCTCCCTTGCGTGACAAAGAACAGCGTTCCTACCAGCGCAATAATGGTCGATGCTCCAAACAGTACCGTCTGGACGCCCAAAGCCTCCGCCAAAAACGGAGCCGCCAGCAGCGGCACCACGCCGGCGCTCATCAGGCCAAAACGCACAAAGCCGGTAATGCGCCCCAGGTATTTGATGTCGGCACGCTCCTGAATCAAGATCATCTGCAGCGGCTCCAGGAACCCCCAGGCCAGACCGTTAATCGCCTGACCGATAATCGCGACCCCCAGCATATCGGTGCCCACGTACACCATGGACCCAATGCCCACGGCCATGAGCGCGCCGAGCAGCAATCGCAGGTTGACATGGCGAGCAGAAAGCTTGGTCAGGATGAACGCACCCACCGAGGAAGTGAGGCCCACGACCGAGGACAACCAGCCCAGCCAGACGATATCCACGTTGAGTACATCACGGTAGAACAACGACTCCAGCGAATCGAACGCGCCAAACGCAAAGAAACCCAAAAAGCCCGAGATAAAGATGAGGCGCAAGTCGTGGTCGCGAAACGTAAGTCGCGCACCCTCGGCCATGCCGCCCAGAATACCGCCCTTCGGCTTCTCCCCTTTTGCGGGAGCAACACACTCGTGACAGCCCAAGGAGAGCACGGCCGCCACACCCATCATGCCCGCCATGAGCAGATAAACCGATTGCGTGGCAAAACAGCTCACGATGGCACCGCCGAGCAGCGGGCCAGCGGTATAGGCGATATTGCTGTAGAACACCATGAGGCCGTTCACGCGGGTACGACCCTCGGTGGTCGACTCCAGGTATCCCGGAAACGCATGCGTGCAGGTGTTGATAAAGCCGCCCGCAAGTCCCAAGACGCACGCGGCAAACACAAGCCCGGGGACAGACAACGGCGCTAACCCCACGCCAAGCGATAGCACTGCCGTAATCACGCACGTCACAAACGACGTCCGGCGCGGTCCAAAGCGATCGATGACCGAGCCCGACACCATATTGCCCACCGACGTCATAAGATTGCGCGCGAGCGTAATGGCGGCAACCAAAAAGGCCGTGCCGGCCAGATCATACGTGGCCGCACCGATAAGCCCCAAAAAGTAGACCGCGTTGTTGGCGCACCACTGCAGGGACTCAATAAGAATCAGCCTGACCTCTGCCGGCGTCAGGCGCATTGCTTCGCGACCCTTCGCGAACATACGAACTCCTTCTATACAAAAAGGGGATGGAGAGCATAGGCCTGCTCCATCCCCTTTCCAGGTTGCAACGAAAATCTATGCAGCCGGGCCCTTACGCCAGCACGCCGAAGAACGCGCCGATGATGCCCACGACCATGGTGGCCACGATCAGCACCATGGGGTTGATCTTCTTGGACAGCAGCCAGTAGTACAGCCAGAAGGCGATCATGCCGAGCATGCCGGGCATGATGCCGTCCAGGATGTCCTGGAGGGTCTGGGCGTCCTCGCCCGAGCCGATGGCCACCGGGATGCTGGCCCAGAACATGTCCTTGCACATGGCGCCCACGACCATGACGCCCACGATGCCCACGCAGGTCATGATCTTCTGCATGAGGCCGGTCCTCTGGGCCTCGTCCAGGAAGCCCACGCCCAGCTCGTAGCCCTTGACGGCGCCCCAGATGCGCAGCGCGAAGCCGGGGACGTTGTAGATGAGCAGGAAGGCGATGGGGCCGAAGGGGTTGCCGGCCTGGCACAGGCTGATGCCCACCGCGGCGGCGACCACGCGCAGCGTCGACAGGAAGATGGAGTCGCCGATGCCGGACAGCGGGCCCATGAGGGCGGCCTTGACGTCGTTGACGCTCTCGGGCTCGATCTCGCCGCGGGCGACCTTCTCCTCCATGGCCATCGCGATGCCGCCGACGAACGGGGCGAACTGGACGGTGATGTTGAAGAACGCGCAGTGGCGGTGCAGGGCCGCGGCGTAGTCGTCGGGGCGGCCGGCGTAGATCTTCTTGAGCATGTTGGCGACCATCAGGCAGAAGGCGATGTTCATCTGCTTGTAGTAGGTCCAGGAGAACTCCATGCCCAGGGCGCCGACGTTGACGGCGCTCTTGACGAGGTCGGAGCGCGTGATCTTGTTCTCGGGACTAGAAGTCATCGTCCTCATCCCCTTCCGCGGAGAGCTGGGGCTGGGCTCCGCCCAGGCCGAGCAGGTCGAACTTGTCGATGCCGATGATGATGGCGATCAGGGCGACGCCCAGGACGGGCACGTTGGCGTAGGAGCACAGCAGGAAGCCCAGGAAGTAGAAGGGCACGAGCTGCTTGGTGAGCACCAGGCGGCCGAGCATGGCGAAGCCCATGGCCGGCAGGATGTTGGCGGCAACGCCGCAACCATCAATGATGAAGGACGGGACGAAGTCGAGCAGGCCCTGGATGGCATCGGAGCCCAGATAGAAGGCGCCGCCGCACAGCAGGAAATACTCAAGGCAGCCCCAAAGACCCATGCCCCAATGAACGGCGTAAATGCCTTTAAGGTTTCCCTTGAGGGCGAACCTGTCTGCCATATCGACAAACACGGTGAACAAGGCACTAGTAATGTTGCCGATCGTCAGCGAAAGGACAGCGATGGGCATGGCGAGCGCGATGGCCGTCTCGGTACCCTGACCGAGCTGAATGGCAAACGCGCAGGCGAGCACGCCGCCGATGGTTTCGTTAGGCGGCACGTAGGCGCCGATGGAAACCGAACCCATGAACAGCAGCTCCAGGCTGGCGCCGACGGCAAGACCAGTCTGCAGGTCCCCCAGCACCAGGCCCACGAGCGGGCACAGGACGATGGGGCGGAACGCGTAGAGGGTGCCGAGCTGGTAGTCGAGGCCTCCAAACGCTCCGACTAAGCCGACGAGGATTGCTTGGGTAAGCATGGTTCCTCCAAAATAGGAAATCTCGAGTCATAGCCGGTCACCGTCGCGCGCGCTGTTGATATCAATCCGGAAACTCGACCACACGGCCCGAAGCGTACCTGGTGTGCTGTTAACACCTATGCCAGGCACAAATGATTTGATACCAATTATAGATATGCAGGTTCTTACTATTTAATACCACTCGCTCAGCGGGGTGTTTTTTACCGTAAACGGCAGACGTATCCCATCAGGCGCGCTCTTTGTTTCGATGGCGGACAAGCGCCACCAGAAAGCCATCGCCAAAGGCATCGTATGCCAAGTTGCCTACAATCACCAAAACGATTATCGCCGCGCCCAAAAACTCGTTCCAGCGAAAGACCTCGCCAAAGAGGAGCGCCGACCAGCAGGGAGCGAGCACGACCTCGCTCATGCAAACCAAGTTGGCCGCAAACGCGTTGGTGCGCGCGATCCCCTTGGCATACAGCACACTCGCAAGGCCGCTGCAAAAAAGGCCATGCACCAGCATAAGCCCCCACTCAAAGGGTTTTACGGAGTCTAGGGTGCCGGCAAAATAGACGATCGGCAGTATCGAGATGCCGCAGGAGATGAGCGAGGACACCATGGGCGACGCATCGGGGCGAGAGTTTAAAAAGAAACACAGCCCAAAGGTGGCTCCCGAAATGACGGCAAGCAGGTTGCCGAGCATGCCCTCGGCGCTCAAATCGCCTAAAAAGAACAGTCCCATACCCGTAAAAGCAACCAACACGGAGGCAATCTTCGCAGGCGAGGGCAACGTGCGAGTTGCGAGCGACTGATACACGATAACAAAAATCATCGAGGTGTACTGCAGAACGATCGCGTTGCCGACCGTCGTGAGCTGGTTGGCAAAGTTAAACGTGGTGCCCGTCACGAAGTTGCAGACGGCCACAAGGACAATAAGACGGCTGACGCGGAGGACGGGCCTACCGACGAGCAGGATAAAGAGCGCCATAAATATTGCCGTAACGGCACCGATCAAAAGAGCTGACTGCGAATTGGCGCGAACGAGGATGCCGATAAAACTCCACAAGAGCGCCGTGCCAAATAGATACATCGCCCCGCTCACGCCATTATCGGGTGGATTGTCAGATCGAATCACGAAGCACCTCCAGCTAACTTTCGGTAATAAAAAACGGCGACCGCAACGGGTCGCCGTTTCCCTTGGGGGCAGAATAAAACGCAGGAACCTACGCCAGCACGCCGAAGAACGCGCCGATGATGCCCACGACCATGGTGGCCACGATCAGCACCATGGGGTTGATCTTCTTGGACAGCAGCCAGTAGTACAGCCAGAAGGCGATCATGCCGAGCATGCCGGGCATGATGCCGTCCAGGATGTCCTGGAGGGTCTGGGCGTCCTCGCCCGAGCCGATGGCCACCGGGATGCTGGCCCAGAACATGTCCTTGCACATGGCGCCCACGACCATGACGCCCACGATGCCCACGCAGGTCATGATCTTCTGCATGAGGCCGGTCCTCTGGGCCTCGTCCAGGAAGCCCACGCCCAGCTCGTAGCCCTTGACGGCGCCCCAGATGCGCAGCGCGAAGCCGGGGACGTTGTAGATGAGCAGGAAGGCGATGGGGCCGAAGGGGTTGCCGGCCTGGCACAGGCTGATGCCCACCGCGGCGGCGACCACGCGCAGCGTCGACAGGAAGATGGAGTCGCCGATGCCGGACAGCGGGCCCATGAGGGCGGCCTTGACGTCGTTGACGCTCTCGGGCTCGATCTCGCCGCGGGCGACCTTCTCCTCCATGGCCATCGCGATGCCGCCGACGAACGGGGCGAACTGGACGGTGATGTTGAAGAACGCGCAGTGGCGGTGCAGGGCCGCGGCGTAGTCGTCGGGGCGGCCGGCGTAGATCTTCTTGAGCATGTTGGCGACCATCAGGCAGAAGGCGATGTTCATCTGCTTGTAGTAGGTCCAGGAGAACTCCATGCCCAGGGCGCCGACGTTGACGGCGCTCTTGACGAGGTCGGAGCGCGTGATCTTGTTCTCGGGACTAGAAGTCATCGTCCTCATCCCCTTCCGCGGAGAGCTGGGGCTGGGCTCCGCCCAGGCCGAGCAGGTCGAACTTGTCGATGCCGATGATGATGGCGATCAGGGCGACGCCCAGGACGGGCACGTTGGCGTAGGAGCACAGCAGGAAGCCCAGGAAGTAGAAGGGCACGAGCTGCTTGGTGAGCACCAGGCGGCCGAGCATGGCGAAGCCCATGGCAGGCAGGAAGTTGGCGGCAACGCCAAAGCCAGCAAGGACAAAGGGCGGGATGAAGTCGAGCAGGCCCTGGATGGCGTCAGCACCCAGATAGAACGACAGCGAGCACAGCAGGAACGCCATGATGATACCGGTCAAACCGATCAGGAAGTGCATCGCATAGACACCCTTAAGGTTGCCCTGGGCAGAGAAAACATCAGCGCGGTCGACCAGGATCGGCAGGGCGGCGTTAAGGATGTTCTTGATGGCAAGGCACAGCGTGGCGATGGGCATGGCAAGCGCGATGGCTGCCTCGGTGCTCTGGCCCAGCTGGATAGCGAAGGCGCAGGCGAGCACGCCGCCGATCGTCTCATCAGGCGGCACGTAGGCGCCGATGGAGATCGAGCCCATGAACAGCAGCTCCAGACTCGCACCGATCGCGAGGCCGGACTGCAGGTCCCCCAGCACCAGGCCCACGAGCGGGCACAGGGCGATGGGGCGGAACGCATAGAGCGTACCGAGCTGGCAGTCGAACTTACCAAATGCGGCGATAAGTCCGATGAGGATTGCTTGGGTAAGCATATATCCCCCTTTCCTAATAGGACACTACGAAGAGCTCAGACTCTTCGAAATTGAACGCCTAGAGCACGCTGGCGCAGTCGACCTTGGGGTCGTCGGCCAGGGGTCGAATCTCGACCTCGACGCCACGATCCAGCATCTCGCGCACATCGGCTTCCTCGGCCGCAGTCAGGAAGATCTGACGAGAGACCTGACGAGCATCGGGACGCTTCTCGTCCTTTGGCTTGGTGTTGCCCAGGTTGACCGACTTGATCTGCGGGCAGCCCTCAACAAGCTGCTTTGCCTCAGCAATAGTGGCGACACAGATGATCATCTTGTACTTGTCGGTCACGCCCGAGTTGATAGCTTCGATTGCATGCTCCATATCTTTGATGACGAGCTTGCAGCCGGCAGGCTTGCCCATCTTGAGCGTCGTCTTCCACACCGGGTCGTTAGCGACCTTATCGCCCACGCAGAAGATGCAGTTGGAGCCAAGGCCCTGAACCCAGGAAACTGCGACCTGGCCATGAAGCAGGCGATGGTCAACGCGAAGTAGCTGAATCATAATGTGACCCCCCCAAAGGTCTTGTGCCGTCATACGGCGTGTCAGTAGGTGCTGCGGATTAGAACTCTTCCTCCTCCTCGTCATCGACCAAAAGATCGTTGACAAACTTCACGCGCGTATCGTCCGCAGCGACGATGGCGCGAATCGTCTCCTCAACCGGCGCCGACTCGTCAGAGAACAGCAGCTGGATGAGCAGAGGAAGGTTCATGTTGGTAACGAGGTACGTGCGGGGACGCGTCTGGACGATCTTGGTGAACTCGTTGTTAACGCTACCGCCAAAGAGGTCGGTGCAGACAACGACATCATCGTCGGCAGACATGCCTGCCAGCAGTTTTTGGGCCTCCTCGGCCACGTCCATGCGGCCATCGACGAACATCGAAAGATCGTGGACGTTGTCGCGAGCGCCCGAGAGCAGCTCGACGCTCTCCTTGATGCCGGTGGCGAAGTGCGCATGGCTGGCGATGATGTACTGCCTCATTCTGTGTTCCTCTCAATAGCCCGGCACGTTCCCGCACCCGTTTTCTTTAGTAGTCGAACTGGTGATAGTAGCGACGATACTTGAGGTTGTGCTTGGTGACCGTCTCGTAGTAGCGAGCCAGGCGGTCGGTCACGAGCACCGTCAGAATCCACGGGGAGACGATGACGCGGAACTCGTCGTCAAGGCCGGGGATCGCGAACTCGGCGGTGTCGATGATGTTGATGTCGGTGTCGCCGGTCACGCCGCGGGTCAGGAAGGCGCGGACGCGCTCGTCGAGCTTGCGGTTCTCGTCCTCGCCCATGAACAGGAAGACCGGGACGCCGGGCTCCACGAGCTCGAGGGTGCCGTGGAAGAAGTCGGCCGAGGTGATGTAGCGGGTGCGCTTCCACTGCATCTCCTCGAGGATGCACATCGAGAACAGGATCGTCTCGCCCCACAGGGCGCCGGAGCCGATGAACATGGTGTAGGGGGCCAGGGCGTACTTCTTGGCGAGCTCCTCGGCGCGCGGCTCGAAGCTCTTGCGGATGTCGACCAGGTGGGTCCAAACATCCTTGGTCTGCTCAATAAACTTGTCGAACTTGGGGAAGCAGCCGCGGCGGTTGAGCAGGCGCAGGCCGAAGCAGTCGGCGAGGTAGTAGCCCTTCTCGCAGCCGCCCGAACCATGGTCAGAAGCCATGGCGACGCAGTTCTCGGCACCCACAGCCTGGCCGATGGGGCCCTCGGGCTTGGTCATGGCGTAGACGCGCACGCCCATGCCCTTCATCTTCTTGACGGCCTCGAGGACCTCGGGGGTGGTGCCGGACTCGGAGGCGGTGATCACGACGGACTTCTCGGTCATGCGCTTGTGGCCCATGGCGTTCCACTCGGCGGCGTGGATCAGGTAGACCTCGAGGTCGCGGTCGCCGAACTTGTTCATGAGGTACTCGAGCTGCATGAGCTCGTCCCAGGTGCCGCCGACGCCCATCAGGAACACGGCGTCGTAGCCCTCGTCGGCGACCTTGTCGGCGAGCGCGGTCATCTTCTTGCCGGTCTCGTAGAGCGCCTTGCCGTCCTCGAGATAGCCCTCCTGGTCGAAATGCATGATCTCGATCTTCTCGGTTTCCTTCATTTGTCTCTCCTTTCTGGGGTTGTTTCCACATCCCCCATGCCAACGGGCATCAAAACCCGCTTACATTCCGTAACACTCGGCCGCTTTGGCCTTAAGCGCATTGACTGACTCTTCGTAGCCCTCTGCCTTGACCTCCATTTGCTTGGAGACGGCATCAAGATACGGGTGCACGTCCCATGACTTCAGACGCTCGGCTATCATGGCCGCAATCGTCTGGAAGAACACAAGATTGGGAATTGCGCTGAGCAGCGGAGCCACCTGAGGCACCGCAACCTCGTGAGCCCTACCCTTGGGATGGGCCGTGAGCAGCACCGTTTTTGTCGTAACGTTCGATAGCGCATCAGCGATATTCGCAAGACGCTCCGACCCCTGCGGATCGTCGACGATAAACACCAGATAGCCCGGAACGATCTGCATCTCGGGACCGTGGACGAACTCCTCGCCTTCGTGATGCATGGCAGGAATCTTGATGGTCTCGCTCAGCTTGAGGGCCGCCTCTTCGGCAACGCCATAGTTGGGGCCGTTGCCGACGACCATGGCGGGCGTGTGCTCAGAAAGCTCGAGCATGTGGTCTTGGACATATGCCTCGGCGGTCTTGCACATCACGGCATTGGCCTGGATAGCCTCACGCAGGTCGTCAAGACGCTGGGCAACGCCCTTGGCGTCAATCGTTCCGCGCGCCTGACCGCCGTAAATACCAAAGAGCACCAGGTACTCAACGAGCACCTCGACGCCCAGAGTCACAAAGTCCACCGACTCGACGCCCACACCGTAGTCAAGAACGATGTCAGCGTGTTCCTTGATGGGTGCCTCGACGTTTGCCGTGAGCGCAACTGCAGCCATATCGTGTGCGCGCATGTAATCGAGCGCCGCAATCGTATTGGTCGAATAGCCACTCTGCGAAACGGCAATGTTGAGCACATGCTGCGGATAGGTGTGTTCAAAATCGACGAAGGCCTCGGGCGTCACAACGGACACCTGCATTTGCAGGGCATCTTGCAGGTAATCGCGGGCGCAATCGGCGGCATGGCGCGACGAACCCGAAGCAACGATGCGCAGCGCGTCAAAAGAACCGGACTGGAAAATATCAACGAGCTGCGCTACCAGCTCAGACGAACGCTCGAGGTTCTCCCCCATACGCACATGGGCAAGCTGAACGTAATCGAGCATCTTCATCGTCTCACCTCGTAACAAATCATTAGTAATTGATACCAATCATAGTTACAGGTTACGGCTTTTTGATACCTCTTTGTCGATTAATTTATCCCCATCGGCGAACGGTCGATTTTGAGCCCTGTAAGGTTGTATATACAGCTGACCCAACGATCAAAACTGGTTAGTTTCCCAGCCGTTATTCACAAAATACCAGCTAGTACGTATAGGTGTAGCCGCCCGTATCGCCACGATTGAAGGACTTTACATACTCGATAGCCTGACCGCTCGCGTCATAGCTCACGCATTCCAAAAGCAAAACAAGATCGCCCTGTCCCAGTCCAAGGAGGCCGGCATCTCGTGCGCCCAGCGCTTCGATATCGAGCTTTTCCTGTGCCATGACTGGCTTTCGGCCCAGCATCTCATAGGTCTCGTACAAACTGAAGACCGACACGTCAATATCTTCGATGGTTGGGAACAGCAGGCAGGGAATCAGCGCCGTCTCAATCGATACGGGGCTACCGTTTATGCAGTTCAGGCGTCGAACGGAATAGAGCAGGTCGTCCTCGGCGATGCCAAACAGGTCGGCGTAATATGGCCCCGCATAACGCTTGGAACGCGCGAGAATACGGACGGACGGCTCGCCGCCCGAAGCACGGACCGATTCACGGAAACCGACCGTGCGTTCAAAAAAAGCAGGTACTTTCTGCGCCACAAAGGCACCTTTTCCCCGAACACGGCGAATCTGCCCGCGCCGAACCAGCTCATCGACAGCGCTTCGGATGGTCAAGCGTGTCGTACCAAATTCCTCGGCAAGGTCTTTTTCGGACGGAATCATGGAACCCGTGGGATATATACCGCGCTCGATACGTTCCTCGATGCGGCGTCGAATGCGCATATAAACCGGGGTGGCATCTACTGTTTCAGCCATTGTTCACCTGCCACGCTCCTCATGCCGTTCTCTTCGCCGTTATCGGCAAAGCGGAACTTTGTGGGCAAAATCACCGATTTGCAATGCTCCACAAAGCGCATGTCCTTATCAAATTCGATCGAGCTCTCATAGAACACCGGCGTTCCCTCTTCTTGCTGGAGCAGCTCGGCCTCTTCGGCGTTCAAACGCGAGATGGAGATATGCTCACGTCCATGCTCAACACGCACGCCACCTTCTTTGAGCAAGACATCGTAAAGACTCTCACACTCAAAATCGTGCTCGGGAAGCGCGGGGCACAGGGACAGGTTAACGTGAGCGGTCTCGATTGACGCCGGCTCGCCCTCTATAAGTCGAATGCGCTGCATGCGGAGTAAAGGAGCGCCCACAGCCACCCCAAGCTTGTCGGCAAGCGCCTCATCCGCCTCGATGGTCCCGGTGGAAACCAGACGAGAAGAGGGGTGCAGGCCGGCAGTCCGCACAGCATCGGAAAAGTTATACGTTTCCTGGAAGATATTCAGCGGCTTGGGAGGACACACATACGTACCCGATCCGCGACGGCTCTCGAGCGTTCCACACGAGATGAGCCGCGTGATACCGGCGCGCAACGCCGTACGCGAAACGCCGATCTCTTCGCACAGCACACGCTCGGCCGGCAGTCGATCGCCGCCGGCAAGCTGGTGGTGCTGGATATACCAAAGAATTCCCTCAACAGCACGATCTTTGGGGGGAATTGCATAAGATTCGCCTGCCATTGCACAGACTCCTCATTCAGAAACGTATGCCGCCATAATTAGGCCAGCCCTCCCATGGCATCAAATTCGGCCTTGATCTTCTCGGCGACATTCCGATACGACTTATATAGACTTGAATCGCGTTTGACTTCGTCGGTCATAACGGGAATCTCTAATTTGGAAACTTCGTCTTTTCCCGTCTGAACCGCCACAACAACGCCCATACCAAGACACATATTACGCTTGGCAGCGTTTATTTTCGCCGCCTTGGCAGGATTTACCAGGATACGCTGGGCAAATTCCTGTTTTGAGGCCACTTCCTCGGCCTCCGGATCGCCCGCCTCGGCCACTTCGCACTGCAACACGTCCGCATAGTCAAAAATCTTAGGCTCTGCACCGCGCTGATGCACGGCCCACTTGCGGCGCGTGGCATCCTGGTAGATAGCCGGCAAAAACGTAAACCGCGGCGGGTCCAAAATCGTATCCGTGATGGTAAACACATCGGGATCAAAGGCATCCTGCGGGTTTTTCTTCTTGAACAGCCCCATATCAGCCTCCCGTACTAGCATTAAACAACTCAAGCTGAATATAGCACCAATTTCAAGCCGCTGCCTTACCCTATCGGTACGCGGCGTCTATGGCTCGCCCAGCGGAAAAGTTCACGGACGAGGGCCGGGATGCCTGCTTTGTTTTGAGAAGTTCGCGAAGCCCACTTCTCAAA